>JAAELW010000513.1 GCA_024226235.1 bacterium | reverse complement strand
TGACCAACGTGGGCGATTTCGACGGCAAGACGACCTACGGCTCGCGCGAGGCCGGCGGCGATGGCGAGTGGCTGGTACGTGTCGGCACGGAGAACCGCCAGCATGTGCTCGGGCATATTTCGCTGATTGGCTACAACGGAGACATCATCACGCCCATGTGCTCCGGTGGCGCCGACGAAGCGGCGATTGGAGATCCTGTCGATGTGCTGATGACCGAATGGGCACGACAGTGTCGCTCCCAGGATGGGATCGTCGTCTTTCCGCATTTTCCCCAGCCGCGGGCCGAGAACGCTGCGGCGCTGGTTCATGGCGACGTGGATGCCGTCGAGATGTGCTCCTGGGGAGATCTCTACAGCGGCATAGATCCGTACTCACTCTCCGACTGGTATCGCTACTTGAACTGCGGCTACCTGTATCCCGCTGTCGGCGGTACCGACAAGATGGCGGCTTCGACGGCGGTCGGGACCATCCGGACCTATGCCAGGCTCCCGAAGGATGTCGAGTTCAGCTTCGACGCGTGGAAGGATGCCATCCGCGCCGGCAATACCTTCGTATCGTACGGCCCCCTGCTGGAATTCTCGCTGGAGGGGCGACCGCCGGGCTCTCGGATTGCGATGAGCGCCGGTGGCGGGAGCGTCGATGTCGAGTACGAGTTGGCGAGTGTCACGGTTCCGATGACGCGCCTCGACGTGATCGTGAACGGCGAGATCCGCGAGAGCCGAACTGTCGGTCGCAGCGCGGCACGCGGCAGCTTTCATCTCGCCGTCGATCGCAGCTCTTGGGTCGCACTGCTGGTGCGCGGGCGCTACGCAGACAAGCCGGAGATGATCGCGGCTCACTCTTCCCCGATCATGATCAACGTGGAGGGGACGCGAATCTTCTCGAAGGCCGATGCGGTGACGATCCTGGACCAGATCGAGGGCGCGCTTGCCTACCTCGACACCATCGGAACTCGCGCAGAAGCCAAGGCCTACAAGCGGATGCGGCTGGTACTCACCAGCGCCCACCGCCGGCTACACAACCAGATGCACCACAGGGGTCTCGACCACGCCCACACGGCCCTCCACCACCATCCGGATCACGATTGACCCCGCGACGCCCCGTCGCACTGGATCCGCGAGATGGCGTACCAGGGCCGCGACCGTCGATCATGGTCGATGCCGGGTGGTCGAACTACCAGCCCCGGTACTGAACACTCCGCACCCAAGCCTTCCGCAGAAGCACCCGATCCCGGGCCGCCTCCGTACATAGCCGCGCCGGATCCGGCCGCTTCCCCACACGTCCAAGATCCAGCCGATCTGCATCCCAACAGGTCTGCACGGTCGGGTGCGCCTTGGTTCCGCCAAACGTGTGCTCTTGGCACGCAAACACGAGTAGGTCGAGGTCTTGGTCTCCGAGTTCGAAGAACCGCCCGTTCAGCTCCCGGGCCACCTCCGCTGCCCGCAAGCCGTGCTCCTGGTCCCAGCTGTCGTTCTCCCGCTGCGAGTCGTGCAGGAATGCGAATAGCTCGACGATCCGCGTGTCCGCCCCGGTCTGCTCGGCGATTCGGAGCCCGTTCCAGCGCACCCGCGCCCAGTGGGCGACACCGTGGATGCCGCGCCAGTCGAGGCGAAACCGAGCCTCGAGATGCTCGAGGAGGGCAGGAGTGAGGATCTTGGATTTTTCCGGCATCGCGCTGCGAAGCCTAGCATCCGCACCCGGACGTCGTACCGTGCCGAGTTGGGATCGACATTCTTGCAGCAAACGACCACTATCATCGAGCTGGCGTTGCCTGCTAGCATGCCGAGCGCGGAGGTGACCATGAAGGGCGATGCGAAGCACATTCCCCATGTGGAGTCCGGGGCCTACCCCCTGCGCTCGGGCAATCAAGTCGAGGCTTTGGTCGACGGCGAGAAAGCGTTTCGTGCGATCACCCAGGCCGTGACCGATGCTCGCCGATCGGTATGGGTGACCGTGGCCTTTCTGAAGGCCGGGTTCGAGATGCCCGACGGGCACGGAAGCTTGTTCGACGTGCTCGATCGGGCCGTCCTGCGGGGCCTGGACGTGCGTGTGATCTTCTGGCGCTCACAGCCCGAAGAAGACAAATGGCCGGGTGTCCACTTCATGGGGACGGAAGCGCAACGCCAAGAGCTCGCGGCCCGTGGATCGCAATTCAAGGCGCGCTGGGATGTGCTCCCAGGGGAGCTCTGCCACCACCAGAAGTGCTGGCTAGTCGATGCCGGTACGTCCGGTGAGGTCGCTTTTGTCGGAGGCATCAACCTGGATCCCGCTTCCGTGGCCTGGCCCGGGCATCAAGCCCGCGACCAAGGCAACATCCACGACGTCTATGTCCAATTGAGTGGGCCGTCCGCGACGGATGTCCACCACAACTTCGTGCAGCGCTGGAACGAGGCCAGCGATCGCAATCGTGAGGATGGCGCTTGGCCCGGAGTCTCCGCCTGTGACGATCTGCCTTTTCCGGAAGAGCCGTCGGTCGCCCGCGGCGAGGTACCCGTGCAGATCACTCGCACGGTGCGGCCTGAGACCTATACGAGCGAGCATCCCACCCCGGGTGGAAAACCGTTCGCAGTGGTCGGTGGCGAGAGCTCGGTGTATGACCAGTATCTGGCCTCCATCGGTGCGGCCGAGCGTTCGATCTACATCGAAGATCAGCTCATCGCGTCTCCGAGTATCATCGCGGCCCTCGATGCTGCGCTCGAGCGTGGTGTCGAGGTCGTCTTCCTGGTGCCGGGAAACGCACATCCGCAGTTCGTGGAAGCGCGCAAGAACCCGGATCTCGCTCCACTGTTCGAGCCACTCCATGCCCTCGGCCGCTTCCCCCACTTCTGCCTGGCCGGAATCGCCTCCAATGCGGGCACGGCCAACTACCACGACGTCTACGTGCACGCGAAGATTGCGCTGGTCGACGATGCCTGGGCAACGATTGGATCGACGAATGTCGCCGATCGCTCCTTTCGCGGCGATACCGAGATGAACGCATCTTTCTGGCATCGCCCGACGGTGCAGGCCCTGCGAATCGAGCTCCTGCTCGAACACCTGGGAGCCGACACTGCCCATCTGGACGATGCGGATGCGATGCGTCTCTATCGCGAGCAGGCCAGAAGGAACGCGTTGGACCGATCTCACGGCAAGCCCCTCGACGGCCTGGCCTTCGAGATCGATCCGGTCCGTTACGGCTGCTGATTGGGCGGACTAGCGTTGCTCCGGAATGATCTTCGCGAAGAAAGGTTCGACGAGGTCCGGTCCCTGGCGGAGCGTGTGTCCACCGTCCACGCCGATGCACTGCCCTGTGATCCAGCTGCTTGCGTCGCTCAGCAGGAAGGCAACGAGGTTGGCTACGTCTTCCGGGCGGCCGAGTCTCGAGATGGGCATTCGGCGCCGATATTCGGCCACCGCATCGGGGTTTTCGACGAGAGCCGCAGCCAATTCCGTGGCCACCAGGCCTGGTAGGACGGCGTTCACCCGGATGCCGTGCTCGCCGAGATCGTCTGCTGCGCAGCGTGTCAGCATGTCCACACCCGCTTTCGAGGCGCAGTAGGACGTCATCCAACGATGGGTGAGGGCACCGGCGATGGAGCTCACGTTGACGATACTTCCGCCGCCCTCGCTCTTGATCGCGATGGCTTCGGCACGAAGGCAGCGAAAGACGCCAGTCAGGTTCGTGTCCAGGACTTGTGAAAACTGGGCGTCGTCGCTGTTGAGAACGCTACCTGCCGAGCCCATGCCTGCGGCGTTGACGGCCAGGTGCAATGCCCCGAACCGCTCGACGGTCTGCTCCACCGCAGAATCGACCCCGGACTGATCCGTGACGTCGCAGGAAATGCCCCAGGCCGCCGAGCCGAGGGCCTCTGCTGCGCTGCGAAGCGGCGCCTCTCTGCGTCCAGCCAATGCCACACGGCCACCGGCCCGAACGATTGCCTCTGCACAAGCCAATCCGATGCCCGTTCCGCCCCCTGTGACGATTGCCACCTTGCCTTCCAGGTCGATCAACTCGGGACCTCCAGTGAATGATGGGCTGTTGTATCCCAACGCCTGGGATATGACACCATTTCAAGAGGGAACCTAGCAATCACGCCGCCTGTCGACCCGAATCGGATCCAGTCGGCCGCAGGAGCCTCGCGGTACCACGGCACACGCCGACCCCTGGCTTCGAGGGCATGGCCACCGCGTAGCCGGTGTCGGCGCGCTCTTCTACCCTGTGGGAATGGCTGAAGAGCACAAGCGAAGTGTCGTCGTGACAGGGGCATCATCCGGGATCGGCGCGGCCTGCGCCCGACATCTGGCGGACCAGGGATTCCACGTCTACGCGACCGTTCGAAAGGAAGCCGATGCAGAGGACATCGCAATGCTCGACAACCCCCGGCTCCAACCGCTCTTCCTCGATGTGACCGATGCGGATTCGATCCGGTCGGCGGTGAAGACCGTCGAGCAGGAGGTCGGCGGGGCGGGGCTGGCAGGCCTCGTCAACAATGCGGGTATCTCGGTCGATGTGCCGCTCGAGTGTGTCGATCTGGATGAGTTACGCCATCAGATCGAGGTGAACGGCATCGCTCCCGTAGCGGTCACGCAGGCATTTCTTCCGTTGCTGCGGAGCGCGCGGGGTCGCGTCGTCAACGTCAGCTCGATCAATGGACGGGTCGCTACGCCGTTCTCCGGGCCCTACTGCATGTCGAAGTTCGCACTCGAGGCGTTCACGGATTGCCTGCGTCAGGAACTCGCTCCCTGGGGAATGCACGTTTCTGTGATCGAGCCCGGTGCCATCGACACCGAGATCTGGGGGAAGGACCGTGAGAGCGACTGGAGTGCCGGCGCCACGAAGGAGGAACTTGCGATCTACGGGGAGGTCTTCCAGGGGTTTCGCAGGTTCTCTGAGCGAAATGCTGCGGGTGCGATTCCGTGCGAGGCCGTGAGTCGCGCCATCTTCCACGCGCTCAGTTCGCGATCGCCCCGTACGCGCTACCTGGTAGGAACAGACGCAAGGGTATTCGGGTGGCTGGCATGGATCTGCCCGGATCGCGTGCTGGATTTCCTGACCCGCAAGATCATGGGCCTGTCGAGCCCGCGCGCTGCTCGTCCAGGTGTTCCTTGAGCCGTTCGACCAGCCGGTGGAGCTCCGAGATCTCAGAACGCTTCCAATTCCCGAAGTCGTCGGCAAGAGTGGGGGCCAGGGCGACCATGGCCGCATCGCGTGCACGGATGCCCCGGGCCGTTACCCGCAGGTTCTTCACCCGCGCGTCCGTCCGGTCGGGACGAGACCGCAGGAAGCCTCGGTCCAGCAGTTGGCGCACGGTCTTGGTGATGCCTGGCTGCTTGCGCTGGAAGGCCCTGGCCAGGCTGCTCACGGTCCACTCCCGTTCCGGATCGTGGCAGAAGTGCAGCAGCAGTACGAACTGAGGGTAGGGCAGATCGGTTCCATGTAGGATCTGGTTGTTCCGCGTTCGCACCAGCTGAGCGATCACGCCGATCCAGATGAGGATTTGCTCCTCCTTCGAGCGTTTCGGGCGCAGGGAATTCTCCTGGTTGAAAAAGATTCCGGGGAATGTAAAGCTAGGCTCCTCGGGAATCAAGCGCCCTGGAGGTCTGGAATGAAGATCGTCGTGATCGGGTTCGGAGTTGTGGTCGGGCTCTTCGTATTGCTGGGTCTCGCTCAGCTCGGGGCATCCGAGTCGGGTGAGGTCCTGGTGCTGGAGACGCTGGATGCCGAAGGCCAACCCCAGGAGACGCGCATCTGGGTCGTAGATGATGGAGGCGCCTCTTGGGTGCGCGGAGGTGAGGACTCGGGCTGGGTTCAGCGCGTGCTGCAGAATCCGGAGGTCCAGGCGACACGCCACGATGAGCAGGGTCCCTTCCGGGCGGTGCCCGTCCGTGATCCCGCTGCGCGGGATCGCGTGAACACTCTGATGCGGGAGAAGTACGGCTTCGCCGACAGCTTCATTGCGATGAGCCTTGGCGACACGGAGCGGGCCGGCGCCCTCCCGATCCGGCTCGATCCGAGATGACCGGTGCTCTGGGGTGCGCCGGGCTCTGAGTCAGCCGGTCGGTTCGATCATGAGCCTGTACTGGACGCGGTCCGGACGGACCCGCTTGCTGGAGCATTCCAGCGAAGCGCCCATCTCCTCCGCGGATTTTTGTACGAACCCCTGGCCCACGTAGCGGGCCAGCTCTGGGTAGAGCTCAGCGCGGTCATAGGTGATGCAGATCTCGGTCGGATTCTCGGAGACCAACTCGTAGCCGAGCTCCAGGAAATTGAAGAGGTTCAGAACGACGCTGCCTACGAGGCGGGTGTGGCGGAGAGCTTCGACGCCGACGCTCAGGTCGTGGTCCCCCGCCGCGTATTCCAGCTGCTGATAGCGCCCGCTCTCCTTCAGTTCGCGGAACAGGGTGTGGCCCGCGGAGACGGCGAGGTCGGCGTTGCGGCCGAGACAGAGTTCCCAGTTGGCCTCGATCAGTTCCGCAACTGCATCAGCTGGGTACCAGCGCATGGGCTCGAGCTTTGCGTCGAGTAGCCCGATGGCACTCGAGCCGAGCCGCGCCTCGAGTCTTTCTCGACCCACGGTTCCCTGTTCGAGCGCGGCACGCAGGATGGCCACCTGCTGGAGAGCCACGAGGCCTTTGCTGGAAGCGGGCGGAATGGTCGTACCCCCTCGTTGAGTGCGATAGCCGTCGTTTCGGAGCTTCTTCGCTTCTCCTTGAGCCCCCCCGAGGAATGGGGCATGGGTCATGGCTTCGGATCGCTGCCCGCAACGAGCGCGGTGATCAGACCAGCGAGGTCGGCCTTCATGCGCCGCTGCCAGGTCTTGCGTTCCGGTCGGGACAACTGTTCCAATTCGAAGCCGCGCAGGAAGGCGAGCACGATCCGAGCATCGCGGGCCGGATGGCGCGAACCGATTCGGCGCATGGCCAGTTGGAGTCCCTCGTCCAGACGATCCTGGAAGGCGCGATACTCTGGTGCGAAGGAGGGTTCGCGGGCGATCGCGAGGACGAGTTCGAACTCCGCGGCCCACGATGTGTTCGGGTTCCGGGATTCCTTCACGACGGTCTCGAAGATCAACGCCACCGCGTCCTCGGGGCCGACGTCGCGATCCAGGTAGCGCCCGCTGGCCTCATCGATCTGCAGGATCGATTGCTCGGCGAAGAAGCGGAAGGCGTCCCGGATCATTGCCTCCTTGGTCGCGAAGTAGTAGGTCGTCGCCCGCAGCGGGGCACCGGCCTCGGCCGCGACCGCGCGGTGGGTCACGGCCGCCACTCCGTGGCTTGCCACGATCCGGAGCACGGCCTCCAGCAATTCTTGGCGGCGCTGGACGCCGGGGGCGTACGGTCCTCGCTGGCTCCGGGGCTGGCGTTTTGCGGATCCCCGGGCGCTGGTTTGCGACCCGTTTTTCAACATGATACAAATGTATCAACTTCGTGAATGAGGGCCAAGCGCCGATGTCGGCTTCGCAGTACATCCTCTCGATCGATCTGGGCACGGGAGGCCCGAAGGTTTCCCTGGTCAGGGACGATGGAGCGATCGCCGCCGGCGCGGTTCGTGCGGTCGAGAGCCTGAACGTCGGAGGCGGGGGCTCGGAGCAGGATCCCGAAGAGATCTGGTCCGCGATCCTCAGTGCGGCAAGGCAGGTCGTTGCCGAGGCCGATGTGCCGGTCGATGCCGTGCTGGCCGTGAGTTGTGCGAGCCAGTATTTCTCGGTCGTTCCGATCGACGCGCAGGGCCGTCCCGTTTCGAACATGATTGCGTGGATGGACAGCCGCGGCGGTGCCCACACGCAGGCACTCTACCAGCGGCATCCGGACGCGTTGTTTCGTTGGATCGAGATCAACGGCATGCTCCCACTTCCAACCGGGAACGACTCACTCTCCCACATGCTGTTCTTGAAGCACGAGAGACCCGATGTCTACGAGAGGGCTCACAAGTTCGTGGAGCCGATGGACTACGTCACCGCTAGGCTCACCGGGGTCTGCACCGCCAACCCCTGTACTGCATTCGCCCAGTTGCTGACGGACAACCGGCGGCTCGATGCCGTCCGCTACGACGACGAGCTGCTCGGGCTTTCTGGAATCGATCCCGAAAAACTCCCGGAGCTCGTACCCGTGAACACGTGCATCGGTACCTTGACGAACGAGGTTGCAGCCGAGATCGGGCTCTTGCCCAGGACGAAGGTCTTCACCGGCGTGAACGATACCCATGCAGTGTCCGTCGGAACCGGTGTCTACCAGGGCCGCTATGGGGGAATCAACATCGGAACGACCTGCCAGGTCCTGGCGTTCGTGGACGAGAAGACGTCAGACCTCGAGCACAGCATCCTGGCCATGCCGAGCCCCATCCCGGGCCGCTATTCGGTGATGGCCGAGTGTGGGCTCGGCGCCAAGCCGCTCGAGCACTTCCTCACCCAGGTGGCCTTCGCGAGTGACACGCTCGCCGATCACAGCGCACCCGACCCATTCGCAAACGTCGAGAAGACCCTCGGGTCCGTACCCCCGGGAAGTGGCGGATTGCTCTATCTCCCGTGGCTCAGCGGTATCCAGTCTCCTCGGGCCAATGCCTCGATGCGCGGCGGTTTCCTCGGTTTCTCGCTCGACACCACGCGGGCCCATATGCTGCGTGCCGTGCTCGAAGGCGTAAGCTTCCACATGCGTTGGGTTCTCCCGGAGGTCGAGATTTTTGCCGGGCAGGAGTTCGGGGAATTGAACTTCGCTGGAGGTGGAGCGGTTTCTGATCAATGGTCGCAGATGTTGGCTGATGTGATGGGCCGGCCGATCCGACAGCTGGCCGAATCGCGCTACGTGAACAACCGCGCTACGGCGTTCCTCGTGTTCGAACAACTGGGTATCGTTTCGCTGGACGACATCGAACGGCATTGTCCGATCGCTCGCATCTACGAGCCCGTGCCCGAGAACCAAAGGACCTACGAGCGGATGTTCGGGCAATTCGTTCATGCCTATGAGCAGATTCATCCCATCTTCGAGGCTCCCTATGCCTGAACCCGTCGATCCTGATACCGGCGACCGGGGCCTGGGGTCCGAGGAGATCCGATCCCACCTCGAGGCTGCTGTAGTGGCCGTCGAAACCGCGGGTCCGATTGCGTTGCGTTACTTCAGGTCCGGCGTCGAGGTGGCGAACAAGGCAGGCGGAGCTCAGTTCGATCCCGTGACCTCCGCAGATCGGGAGGTCGAGGCATCGATCCGTTCCGACCTGGGGCGCCTGTTTCCCGGTTACGGTGTCCTGGGCGAGGAGCAGGGCGTCGTCGAATCGGATTCCTCGCTCCGCTGGGTCATCGATCCGATCGACGGAACGCGTGCATTCATCAGTGGCGTTCCGTTGTGGGGCATCCTGTTGGGCCTCACACGGGGAAGTGAATGTCTCGCCGGCGTGATGCATCAGCCCTACACGGGTGAGACGTTCCTGGGAACCCGCGAAGACGCGTGGCTAAGACGCTCGGGCAAGGAACAGGCGCTCCGTACGAGTACGACCTCCGGGCTCTCCTCGGCGATCCTCTACTGTACGCATCCCTCCATGTTCGTCCGGGAAAGCGACCGATCGGGCTTCGGACGCGTGGCCGCAGCGAGCCGCATGATGCGCTACGGCGGCGATTGCTATTCCTACGCGCTGCTCGCGATGGGTCAGATCGATCTTGTCATCGAGGGCAGCCTCGAACCCTATGACATCATTCCGTTGATTCCGATCGTGGAAGGCGCAGGTGGCGTCGTGACCGATGGCCAGGGCGGTTCGGCTCTGGGCGGTGGCATCGTCGTGGCAGCCGCCAACCCCGAACTCCACGCGCGCGCTCTGGAAACCTTCAACACCTGAACGCTCGCCGAGCGAGCAAACAGAGGTATGTAATGGCAGACGAACTGAAGGTCCCGATTGGAGGGCTCTATCCCTATGCCCAGCGGCTGGGTGTGATCGACCGCTTCCCCGAAAAGGGGCGGTCGCGCCAGGAGATCCTGGATGAGCTTCGAGAGGTCGCGCGGGAAGAGGATAGCTTCTGGCAGACCGGCCAATGCTCCGGGACGATGTACTGCGGCGATACCGAGCACTACGCGTTTCTGAACGAGGTCTTTTCCAACTATGCCCATGTGAACGCGCTGCAGCGCGACATCTGCCCCAGCGCCACGCGCTTCGAAGGGGAGATCATCGCGATGGCGCTCGATCTGATGAACGCCAGCGCGGCAGTGGGTGAAGGCGAGGATGCCCGGCCGTGCGGTTCGGTCACCTCCGGAGGAACCGAGAGCATCATCACCTCGGTGCTGATGTATCGGGACAAGTACCGCGCGGAGCGCGACATCAAAGAGCCCGAGATGATCCTTCCCGTCACCGCGCACCCCGCGTTCGAGAAGGGTGCTCACCTGTTCGGCGTCAAGGTGGTTCACGCGCCCATCGATCCGGAAACCACACTCGTTGATCTCGATTGGGTGCGTGAGCACACCAACGAGAGCACGATCATGATCGTCGGCTCCGCGGGAAACTACCCGTACGGAACCATCGACCCCATCGGAGAGCTTTCGGAGCTGGCGTTGGAGCGGGGCGTCGGTCTGCACGTCGATGGCTGCCTGGGGGGATTCATCCTGCCCTGGGGTGAGCAACTCGGCTACGACATCCCTGTCTTCGATTTTCGGCTGCCCGGCGTCACGAGCATCTCGGCCGACACCCACAAATACGGGTTTGGTTTGAAGGGCACTTCAGTGCTGCTGTGTCGCGATCGCGCACTGCGACGCTATCAGTACTTCGCGACACCCGAGTGGCCCGGAGGCAAGTACAACTCGCCGGGAATCGCCGGCAGCAGGTCGGGCGGGCTGCTGGCGTCGGCCTGGGCCTCGATGGTGAGCCTCGGCCGTGAGGGTTTCCTCGGCTACGCCAAAGCGATCTTCGAGACCAGTTTCGCGATGCAGGATGTCGTGAACAGCCATCCCGAACTCAAGATGATGGGCAAGCCCACTTTCTGCTTCTCGTTCTCGTCGGACCGCTTCGACATCTACCACCTGAATGATTTCATGAAGGAGCGGGGCTGGCGCTTCAACGGTCAGCAGTACCCGAACGCGATCCACATGTGCGTGACGCGGCCCCAGACCCAGCCCGGAGTGGTGGAGAAGTTTGCGGAGGATCTGGATGCGGCCGTCCAATATGCACTGGACCCGCCGAACGATGTGCCGATCTCAGCGGCGATCTACGGGGGCGTTCCGAAGGACGTGCCCGGGATCCAGGAGATGGTGAAGGGCGCACTGTTCAGGTACCTCGATTCCTGCCAGGACCTGCCTCCGGATCGAGGAGAGTGAGCGCGCGCGGGTCGACCGCGGGGTCGAAAGTCGTTCTGATCACCGGAGCCTCGGCCGGCTTCGGTAAGGCCAGCGCGGAGCATCTGGCCAGGCTCGGCCACCGGGTCTACGGAACCAGTCGCCGAGCGGAGTTCCCGGGTTCCGATCAGCTCGCCGGGGCTCCGCTGATGATCCCGATGGATGTGTGCGACGACGCCTCCGTAGGGAGGGCGGTCGAATTCGTCCTCGAGCAGAATGCCAGGATCGACGTGGTCGTGAACAACGCAGGCGTCGGCCTGGCGGGCGCGGTCGAAGACACATCGGTCGAGGAGGCCAAGGCGCTCTTCGAGACGAACTTCTTCGGCGTGCTGCGGGTCTGCCGTGCGGTCCTGCCCACCCTTCGGGCCCAGCGGGAGGGCCTGATCGTGAACGTCAGCTCGCTGGGAGGGCTGGTCACGATCCCGTTCCAGGGCTTCTACTCGGCGTCGAAGTACGCGCTCGAGTCCATTTCCGACGCACTGCGCATGGAGCTCCGCGCTTTCGGAGTTCGGGTCGTGCTGCTCGAGCCGGGTGACTTCAAGACCGACTTCACGGATAGTCGCGTCTTCTCGGCAGGAAGCAGGGACGGATCCGCGTATCAGGAGAGGTGCCAGCGCGCCGTGGCGGTGATGGAGCGAGACGAGCAGGGTGGGGCCGATCCCCGGCTGTTTGCGGAGTCGTTGGCGAAGATCATCGCCAGCTCGTCTCCCGGGAACCGGTACCCTGTGGGCGCGCTGGGCCAGCGACTCGGCGTGGCGGCGCGGCGTGTGCTTCCATCTGCACTTCTGGACAGCGCGCTCAGGGCCGTCTACAAGCTCTGATCGGGTGCGCTGCAATGAAGCGGCTTCAGGTGAAGGCCGGCCGCTTCGGTTCGCGCCGAGAGGAGGCCGCTGGTGTGCTCTCGGGCGGCACGTTCTTTGCGAAGGGACTGAACATGGATGTCCAACGACCGACCCTGGGTGAAGAAATCGCCAGCAGTATCAGCCACGGCGTCGGCCTGTTGGCTGCGATCCTTGCCCTTCCGATCCTGACTGCGTCCGCGCTGGAGCGCGGCGAGCCCGCAGAAGTGGTAGGCGCGTTCGTGTTTGCGACCACGATGATCCTGCTCTACCTGGCCTCGACCCTCTATCATGCGTTTCCCACAGGTCGAACCAAACGCGTCCTCCGTGTCCTCGACCATTCCGCGATCTACGTGTTCATCGCCGGCAGCTACACACCCTTCACCCTCGGCGTACTTCGGGGTGATGTGGGTTGGGCTCTGCTGGGTGCTGTCTGGACCCTCGCATTGGCCGGCGTGGTGTGGAAGGCGACCGGCATCCGTGTCCATCCGGTCTGGTCGACGGGTCTGTATCTGGCGATGGGCTGGCTGGTGCTGCTCGCTGCCAAGCCGCTCGTGGAGGGGATGCCGGCCGATGCGCTCTTCTGGCTGGTGGCCGGAGGGCTCGCCTACACTGGCGGTGTGGGCTTCTACGCGGCGACGAACCTTCGTTACGGGCACTTCGTCTGGCATTTGTTCGTGCTGGCAGGGAGTGGCTGCCATGCAGTTGCTGTGCTTCGCCACGCGGCGTAGGAGCATGGACTCAATATGGAGATGTGCCAATGACAAAAAGCCTGACTGAACCGCGCGTGTTGCTCGATGGTCTGCGCTTTCCCGAAGGCCCTCGTTGGCACGAGGACCGCTTGTGGTTCTCTGACATGCACGCTGGTCGTGTGATTGCGGTCGACATGGACGGCCATGCCGAGACGATCGTGTTGGTCGAGGCTGCGCCCTCGGGCCTTGGGTGGCTGCCGGACGGAAGGCTACTCGTCGTCTCCATGCAGGATCGGCGATTGCTGCGTCTGGATCCGGACGGCCTGAAAGAGGTTGCGGATCTCTCCTCGCTCGCTTCCTTCTTCTGTAATGACATGGTTGTCGATGCGCGTGGTCGGGCCTACGTCGGAAACTTCGGCTTCAACCTGCACGCGGAAGAGTCGCCCGTTCCGGCGAACCTCATTCTCGTCCACCCAGATGGCCGCACCGAGATTGCCGCCGAGGATCTCCGGTTCCCGAATGGAACCGTGATTTCTCCGGACGGCAAGACGTTGATCATCGGTGAATCGTTCGGTGGTTGTCTGACGGCTTTCGATGTGGCCGAGGACGGAACGCTTTCCAACCGCCGGCTCTGGGCACAGCTCGATGGGGCCGTCCCCGACGGCATCTGTCTCGACGACGAAGGCGCCATCTGGCTGGCATCGCCCGTGGGCGCCGGGGGCGTGCTGCGCGTTCGCGAAGGCGGTGAGGTGACTGACCGGATCGCCGTCGAGCACGAGGCCTTTGCCTGCATGCTGGGTGGACCCGATCGCCGAACCCTCTTCATCTGCACTGCGCCGGATTCGAATCCCAATAGTACCGGCGATTGCCGGGGCCGGATCGAGACCGTCGAGGTGGGCGTGCCGGGTGCTGGCCTGCCCTGAGGGTCAAACGATCCAGCACTCGCCAGGGATTCGAAGGCTTCTCCTCTTGGAGCGTTAGGTCCCCAACTTCGGAGAACTTGCGGTAGCAATCTGAGTCCCATCAGACCTTGGTGCCGGGAGTTCCGATCCTTGAATAGCGAAACGCCAACGCCACGATCGCACCGAGCATTGCACCGACCACGTTCAGGGTGAGGTCGCTCAACGAAGAGACGCGCATCGGTAGTGCAATCTGCACCGACTCGACCCCCAGGCTCAGGAGCCCTCCTAGGATTGCAGCTTGAAAGGTGATCACATGGCCCCGCCGATTACCGCCTCGAATCCATAGGAGCGAAGCGACGAAGCCCAGAGGAATGAAGCCCACGACATTTCGCAGCAGGTCGTTCAGGAACCAGTCGGCCTTCATGTCGCGAAGTCTCGGAACACTGAACACTTCAGGATGCGGGGGAGTAAAATACTCCGGAACCAGGAGACGGCTGAGCGGAGATCTCTCGACCCTATCGCGCAGCGAATACAGCAGCCCATCGCCAGCGGGTGGGAGGTCTCCGAAGTCGTAGAGCGAAACGAGGTTGGGAAGGTCCTCGAGTGCCGCGAAGCCCAGCGCTTCGACCCGGGTGTAGTGTGCCGCGATTTCTTCCGGCGTGAGAACCGTGTTCGCGATTGCAAGACCCGATAGGACCCCTCGCCAGCCCGCAGATCCGTTGCCCGGGGAACCCAAGAGAAGCTGGCCTTCGAAACCACGATCATTGCGGACGATGCTACGATGACGCGTATCCCCGGTGGCCTTGCCGTCGACGTAGATCGCGGTACCGAGGTCGGGCCCCGACGTGATGGACACGAAGCGCCGGGCACTGCGCGGAAAGTCCGGCGCACCGATCTCCCAGAATCCGAGACTTCGATGCTCAGGGTCGCGCACGCGTACGACGAGCCATGTTTTCCACTGCGCGACGACCAGTGGAGCGGTCGCATCCTCTGCCGTAATCGAGAGGATCGTTCCTAGGCCGGTTCGTGGTTCGTCCGCGGGTTCGATCAATATGTGAAGACTCAACCTTTCGTCCGCGAATTGATCGCGCCCTCGGATCGATCCCTCACTTACCGCGATTCCAAACCCGTCGAACTCGAGCCCTCGTTTTCCGGACGCCGGAGCAACCTGGTTGGGCGGAGAAATGCTAAAGGGCGCAAGCCCGAGATAGACGATGACGGCGATCTGGATGATCAGCAACAAGCTCAAGCCCAGGTCGAGCTTCGTGCGGCGACGGTATTCGAAAGCAGCGCGATCCAGCATGCAGTCGCATGATAGCCGAGCTCGTGCTTCCGGATGGTGATGTGCTTTGTGCCCGCGTCGCACTTGCCAGAAATCGAACCCGCGGTCTAGAGAAGCGCATCGCTCGCGAGAGCTGGCTCCGTCGAGTTCCTACTTGCGAGCAAAGACCTGCAGGCTTCGGACCGAGTCGGCGAAACCGCGTGCTTCGTCTGCGGAGATGCCCAGGCCGTCGATTATCTCTCGTACCTGCGGGTCGTCCAGATCGACCGCGTGGGCGAACGAGGCCTCTTTGTCGATCCGGACTTCGCTGAAGCCCGCTTTGCGGATGGTCTCCAGGTACTCGTCCCGGAGGCTCGCACCGCCAACGCAGCCGATGTAGGCGTCGAGGCTCTGGATCACGGCCTCGGGGAGCGCCCGCTCGAGTACTACGTCCGAGATCATCACGCGTCCACCCGGACGGAGCACGCGGTATGCCTCGCGGTAGACCTTGTCCTTCTCGGGCGAGAGGTTGATCACGCAATTCGAGATGATCGCGTCGACGCTCTCGTCTTCGATAGGCAGCTCCTCGATCTGGCCCTTGCGGAACTCGACGTTTCCGACACCGGTCTTGCGCGCATTGTCGCGTGCCTTTTCGAGCATTGCGTCGGTCATGTCGACGCCGATCACGCGGCCCTCGGGCCCGACCTGGCGTGCGGCCAGGAACGCATCCATGCCAGCCCCTGAGCCGAGATCGACGACGGTCTCGCCCGGCTTCAAGGTGTCGATCGCAGTGGGATTGCCGCAGCCCACGCCGAGATTGGCGCCCTCGGGTACCGCTTCGAGCTGCTCGTCGTCATAGCCGATGCGCCGCGACAGCTCTTCGGCCGAGCCGCTGACGGGCCGGGCGCCGCCCTCGGCCACGCGGGTGTAGCCTTCTCGCACGAGCTTGCGAAGCTCGTCGGCCTCTTGCGGTCGTCGTTCGATCGTCATGTCTGTTCTCCTTGTTGCATGTTCGGCAGGCTCAGTCAGCGGCCCGTGCGCGGGTGCGTCGCCGTGGCTGAGCCGTGCCCTGGCAGCAGTTTTCGGTCAGAAAGCCGAGCAGCTCGTTCATCGATTCGAAGTCCGGGCTGTAGATCAGGGAGCGCCCATCCCGGCGGCACTTCACGATTCCGGCGTTCTTCAGCTCTTTCAGGTGAAAGGACAAAGTGGCGCCAGGGATGCCGAGCCTCTTGGCAATTGCCCCGGCGGATAGACCCTCCGGGCCCACGCCGACGAGTGACCGGAAGATGTCGAGGCGGGCGTCCTGGGCCAGGGCAGACAGCGCGATCACGGCTTCTGTCGATTTCATATTTCTAGATTATTCGAAATATTGAGTGTGTCAAGCCCGGCAGGTGAGAAACTCCGCGGGCGCTTCCGGATCGTCTCGGAATCGCGGACGAGGCTGGCGCAAGTCTCGACCCTCGGGTTCAGCCCCGGATCCGCTTCATCTCGGGATCGTAGAGGGGCTTCATGTGGAGCTTGGCCGGAACGCGCGTGGTCGCCACCTCCAACTCGTAGCTGCTCGATCGCAGCGCAGCCGTTTCGATACCGTTCGGATCGCGGACATAGCCGTAGCCGATTCCCTTTGCGACGGTGTATCCCCAGCCGGCGCTGGTCAGCCATCCGACGCGCTCGTCGTCGCGGAAGATCGTTTCGCGGCCGAGCAGGACCAGATCGGGATCGTCGACGCTCAGGCCGACGAGCCGCCGCTTCAGACCCTCGCGTTGATGTTGCACCAAGGCCTCGCGCCCGAGAAAGGCGGTTCCGGCATTCAGCTTCACGGCCCAGCCCAGGCCCGCCTCGAGCGGCGTGTCGTTGGGCGTGATGTCCGCCGCCCAGGCTCGGTAACCCTTCTCGAGGCGGAGGCTCTCGATCGCGCGATACCCCGCGTTCACGATCCCATGAGCGGCTCCCGCTTCCATCAGCGCATCGTAGACTCCGCAAGCGGACTCGGTGGGAACATGGAGCTCGAAGCCGAGTTCGCCGACGTAGGTGATGCGCAGAGCCCGCACGCTAGCGCCCGCAATCGATAGACTGCGGAGTGTCGCGAAGGGCTGGGCCGCGTCCGAAACCGGCTCGTCAGATACGGCCGCCAGCACGTCTCGGGAAGCGGGCCCCATCAACGCCAAGACGGCCAATTCTTCGGTCACCTCGCGAAGCCGGACATCCAGGCCCGCGGGCAGGTTGCGTTCGATCCAGCAGCGGTCGTGGGTGGCGAAGCCCGTGCCGGTGACGAGGTAGAAGTGGTCTTCGTCGACGCGCGCCACCGTGAGGTCGCACTCGATTCCGCCGCGGCCGTTGAGCATCTGCGTGTAGGTCAGGCATCCCGGAGGCTTTGCGATGTCGTTCGAGCAGAGCCAGTCGAGGGCCTTCTCGGCGTCGCGGCCGGTAACGTCGAACTTCGCGAACGAGCTCTGATCGAACAGGCCCACCCGCTCGCGCACGGCCCGGTGCTCTTCGCCGACGTGGTTGAACCAGTTGGGCCGACCGAAGGAGTACTCGTCCCGGGCTTCCATGCCGCTCGGGGCGAACCAGTTCGGGCGTTCCCATCCGAGCTTCTCGCCGAAGCAGGCGCCTGCGGAGCGAAGCCGCTCATAGAGAGGGGAACATCGCCACGGCCGGCCGCTCTGATGCTCTTCGGCTGGCCACGAGATGGTGTAGTGCTTGCCGTAGAGTTCGAGGGTTCGCTGGCGGGTCCAGTCGATGTCGCGATGCGGCGGACCGAAGCGGCGGATGTCCACCGGCCAGAGATCGTAAGGCGGTTCGCCATTCGCGATCCAGGCCGCCAGCGCCCACCCCGCACCGCCGGCCGCGGCGATACCGAACGCGTTGAAGCCAGCGCCCACGAAGTACCCGGGCCGTTCCGGGGCTTCGCCGAGGATGAAGTTCCCATCCGGCGTGAAGCTCTCCGGGCCATTGATCATCTGCCGGATCTCGGCGCTCTCGAGCGCGGGAACGCGGGGAAAGGAAAGCTCGGCCAGTTGCTGGAAGTGGTCGAAGTCCGGATCGAGGAGCGTGAAATGGAAGCCCTCGGGTATTCCGTCCTGCGCCCAGGGCATCGGGTTGGGTTCATAGCCCCCCATGACCAGGCCCCCCACTTCCTCTTTGTAGTAGGTGAGCCGATCCGGATCGCGAAGCGTGGGCAGACCGCCGTAGACGCCGTCGATCGGGCCACTGATCATGAACTGGTGTTGAACGGAGACGAGCGGTACGTCGACCCCGGCGAGGCGTCCGAACTCGTGGGCCCATTGCCCGCAGCAGTTCACCACGACTTCACAGGCGATTCGCCCGCGCGGAGTCTTCACGGCCGTGACGCGTCCGTTCTCGATTTCGAGTTCGGTCACCGGACAGTTCTCGACCAGGGTCGCACCCTGCATGCGCGCCCCGCGAGCCAGGGCCTGGGTGAGGTCCACCGGACTGGCGGCTCCGTCCGTCGGCAGGAAGGCGGCGCCGACCACATCGTGGGTCTCCATCAGCGGCCAGAGGTCGCGCGCCTCCTTCGGGGTCAGTAGCTGCATCTCCATGCCGAAGCTATGGGCGGTGGTCGCCTGACGTTCGTATTCGGCCATGCGCGCCGAGCTGCAAGCGAGCCTAAGCCCTCCATTGCACTTCCAACCCGTGGCCTGCCCGGTTTCCTCTTCCAGCCGTTGGTAGAGGGCGACCGATTCTCCCAGCAAGCGCGTGATGCTCGCAGAGCTTCGCAACTGTCCGACGAGCCCTGCCGCATGAAAGGTGCTTCCGCTAGTCAGACGAGCGCGCTCCAGCAGGACCACGTCCGTCCAACCGAGCTTTGCCAGGTGATAGGCTGTCGAGCAGCCTACGATCCCGCCGCCTACGACGACCGCCCGGGCCTGAGTCGGAAATCCGGACACGCTACATCTCCTCGAAATGTGCCCAGGCTTCTTCGAAGCGCTGGAGGTTCATGTCCGTGTATGCGACGAAATCGAAATCGACCCTCGAATCATGCTCCGAGACCATGCTCCACATGGCCTCCCGAAGCAGGGATGCGCATTTCATCGCTGCGTAGCTGGCTCGCAGCTCGTTCGTGAGTGCTTCCTCGAAGTATCGCTGCAGCATCATCTCTTCGAGTTCTGCGGGCAGCTCGTTGTTGGAAGCCAGCCCACCGAGGTCGAAGAGCGGGCTGTTGAAGCCGGCGTAGTCCCAGTCGATCAGCCAGATCTTGTGGCCGTCGTCGATGAAGTTGGCTGCGAGGAGATCGTTATGCCCGAAGACCAGGGATACGGGCCCCACCGCGAGCTCCAGCCTGGTGGCGATCGCGATCAACCTGGCCAGAGCGGGCAGCATCCGGCTCCCGTCTTCGCGGAGGGTGTGGGCGTAGTCGCGGACCACATGGAACACCCAGAAGACCATCGCCGGCCCACGAAGCTGCATCGGGATCCCGGTGTGGCAACGCTTGATCAATGGAACGATTCGCTCGAGGGTCGTCGGTTCGCAGATGTCCTCGGGTCGAAGCGTGCGGCCTTCGATGTACTGGAGAACCATTGCGCCTTCTTCATCGTGGAGCACTTCGGGCGAGACGCCCGCCGCATGCGCGCCGCGACTGGCCGCCAGTTCGTGAAAGCGCATGATCCCGTGGCGGGGAATATCGCTCCCGATCCGGACGAAGTAGCGCTTCCCCCCGTCTTCGACCCGGAAATTGGAGTTCGTGATTCCGCCGCCGACGGGCTCCGCCAGGACGGGCCCGGACCAGCAGGAGAGGTTGGCAGCTCGAGCGCGCGGGTCTCCGTCCATGGCCGGGAAAGAGTACCCTGGAATCCGCAGCGTCTGCAGGTATGGTTCCCCTTTGGCGAGTGATCCAGGAGGCGTGGCGATGAGTGACTGGGGGATCTCCAGCGAGGCTGCAGAGCTGCACGCGGAGGCGCTGGTTTGGGACATGACCCAGCCCATCATCACGCCTGGGAGCGCCGAGCGGAAGGAGGTGCTCTTCGACCGGATCGCCCGGGCGGGCTTCGATTTCGTGTCGATCACGCTCGCCATCGACGGCATGGACCTGCGCGCTGCAGCCCAGCAGCTCGTCAACTACAGGCGGTTCGTGGAGGACCGTTCGGAACGATGCGTGATCGTCGAATCCGTGGCGGATATCGCGCGGGCTCGCGAGCAAGAGCTACTGGCAGTGGGATTCCATTTCCAGGGAACCGCGCCGTTCGAAGACAACCTGGACTGGGTGGAGCTCTTCTACCGGTTGGGCGTGCGGCACGCACTGATGGCCTACAACGAGCCCAACCGCGTCGGAGTGGGTTGCCACGCCGAACAGGATACGGGCCTGACGGAGTTCGGCCGAGCGCTGATCGGAGAGATGAACCGTGTCGGCATGATCGTCGACTGCGCCCATACCGGCTATCGCACCACGATGGAGACCTTCGAAGCTTCCCGGGTGCCTGCGATCATCTCGCATACCAATGTCCGGGAACTCTGCGACCACCCGCGTTGTGTGTGGGATGACCAGATCGTCGCCTGTGCAGAGCAGGGCGGTGTGATCGGGATGACGTGCCTCAGCGGATTCCTGGGCGGCGAAGGTTCCACGCCCGCGCGCATCGTGGATCACATCGATCACGTGGTTCAGCTGGTGGGGCCCTGCCACGTGGGCCTTGGGCTCGACTACGTCTACGACCTCCCGAGCTTCGAGGCCTTCGTGACGAAGATGCCGGATCGGTATCCTCCTGGGACTGGCTACACCGACATGAAACAGCTCGAGCTGGAACAAGTGCCGAAGATTACCGAGGAGTTGCTGCGGCGTGGGTACAGCGAGAAGGACACCCGAGGCATCCTCGGTGAGAACTGGCTGCGCATTTGTGGAGAGATCTGGAAGTAGGTGAGTAGCTACGATTTCATCGTGATCGGCGCGGGGATCGCCGGCGCCTCTGCAGCCTACGAGCTTCAGCAGCACGGTTCCGCAGTGTTGTTGGAGCGCGAGGCGCTTCCCGGCCACCACACGACTGGCCGCTCGGCCGCGTTCCTGGTGGATAGCTATGGAAGCGCCACGGTGGGAAGGCTCACGCGGGGCGGGAGGGGCTTCCTGGAGCAGCCGCCCGATGGCTTTGCCGACCACCCTCTGGTAGCGCCGAATCCGGTGCTCTGGATCGGTCGTGAGGACCAGCGGGCGAGCCTGGCCGCTGCGTTGGCCAGCGGACGCGAGGCGGAGGCCGAGCTTCGCGAAGTGGATCCCCGGGGAGCCCGGGAACTGTGTCCGGTGTTGCGCGAAGACTATCTGGCCGGTGCCGTGGTGGAGCCGAACACCTTGTACATCGATGTGGCCGGCCTGCTCGAAGCATTTCTTCGCGGCTTCCGGAAGCGCGGCGGCGAGCTGGCGACGAAAGCGGAGGTCACGCGGATCGAGCCCCGTGGCGACGCCTGGGAGGTCGACGCCGGGGGTCGGACCTGGCACGCGCCCGTCGTCGTCAACGCCGCAGGTGCGTGGAGCGACGTCGTGGGACGCCTGGCCGGAGCCCGGTCGATCGGCCTTCAGCCGCTTCGGCGCACGGCGATCACCTTCGACCCGCCTACCGGCAGTGAGATTGGCACCTGGCCCCTGGTGATCGATGCCGACGAGGACTTCTACCTGAAGCCCGAGGGCGCTCAGCTCCTCGCTTCGCCATGCGACGAGACGCCCTCGGAGCCCTGCGACGCAAGCCCCGACGACTACGACGTGGCGCTTGCAGCCGATCGCGTGCAACGTGCGACGACCCTCGAGATCCGGCACATCCGCCGGAGCTGGGCGGGCTTGCGGAGCTTTGTCGCCGACCGATCTCCCGTGATCGGAATGGACCCCGAGCGCCCGGGCTTCTTCTGGCTCGCAGGCCAGGGCGGTTTCGGCATCATGACGTCCCCGGCTGCAGCGCGCGCGGCGGCGGGGCTGATCGTCACGGGCTCACTCCCCGAGGATCTGCAGGCGCTGGGGTTGATGCAAGCGGACCTGTCGGTCGACCGGTTGAGCCGTCGGGACTGACCGGAACGTGTCGCGATCGGCGCCTCCGTCTGGACCGCCGTCGGCCACGAGCCAGCCCATTGCGGAATAGCGTCAGGCTCGAGGCCGAAAGTCAGCTTCACCGGGCAGCTGATACCCGAACGTTTGAGCCGCGCCACTCACGATGGACAGCACCTCGCGAATTTCATCACTCCGGAGGTTCTCCCTCCATCGCCCAACCCTGTGTGCGTGGTCCGGACGTGAGTAATGGCGAGAGGTCTTGGCCTCAACGAACTGCTCATTGTTCGTATCCTGGACCCTCTCAGACCAAGCAGCGACACTGGAAACACGGGTGGCGTGATCGGCTACGACTTCGGCACAGATCCTTGCAGCGAAATCACGCGGGCTGGCAAGCATGTCCTCGAACCGGCAAACCTCGACCAGGTCCTTCACCTGGTTGTACCCAACCGAGTTGATGTAGCTCCAATGATGAGCGCACTGCTCGACCACAGAGCGATCCAACCAGCTCTCCCAGTCCGGTGGCCGTGGGTGGTGCCCCCAGTTGTCGGCGATTCCGACCCGAAGCGACGCGATCGCGTCTAGTGGATGCCGCACTTGCCAGTAGAGCTTTCTCGGCTTCGGTAACAGCGACAGCATCGTATCCAGGGGAAACGAGAGCCCAGGCGACGACGGATACGCATCGCTCTCCTCAGGCACCTTGATCGCGACCGGCGTGGAAAAGGACAGTCGGGTGAGGGCATCGAATGGCGGTTCGCTGTAGTACGTGTACGCCGGCAGGTGATCGAAGAGTTCGCCGAATATCGACGTGCCGCTCCGACCGCAGCCTAGGATGAGAACATGGCTAGACACAGTTTCCCGTTGGCTGAATGGTCTGCGTTCAGCTGCTGCAGTGACATCCACCGAGCAACGACCAGCACCTGGCTCCACTATATCACGAGCCTCTACGTGAATAGGAGGGAGAGCGCTTTCTGCCGATGTCCGATGACTTTCACCAGGTCGAATAGCGCCTTACGCAATCAGTCTTCTTGGGCCTCTCGATCGGCCGAGTGCTGCAATTCAAACTTGATGTCGGACGGCACGCTGGCGCCGGCACCAAGTTCTCCGAGGCTCAAGCCCCGATGGTGCGACGAGGACGAGAGGCCAAGCGACCGAGGTAGGCTGCCAGACGCCTACGCGCGTCTCGCCGAGCGAAAGTGGCGGTAGAGCACCGTCACCGCGGCAATGGCGAACAGCAACGCAAGAAAGCGGCCGGCAATCGCGACCGCTTGAGACGCTGGCTGAACGAGTGTGATCAGCGCCCCGATCCCAACCGACACCCCCGTCAGTGCCGAACCGCCCAGGAGGGGCATGGGCTTGCTCGCCATCACCCTGGCCCGGCCGAGAAGCACGCCAAGCGAGATGCTCGCAAAGCAGAGAGTTGCCACTGACAGCCACTGCACGGAGTCCACGATCACCTCCCGGCTTCTGCGCTGCCGTCTAGCGGCTATGGCGCTCAGCTGCGTGGCACAGGCCGGCACCGGTCGCTGAGGCACCCAAGTTCGATGCCAGGAGGCTACCAAGGTCGATTGGAACGCGCTGTTCCACGTCAGCTGCAGCGCCTCGTTGGGCGGCAACTGGCCACAGCCCGCGAGCTAGTACTGCAGCGCGATGGCCCAAACGAGCCCGAGTGGTGCCTGTGCTGAAGCCGTCGCACCAAACGCGGCCAGCGCACCGGCAGCCTGGCGGCAGCGGTTGGTCGACCTCAGCCAACCCGCGGCAGACCCATCGCTACGATGGTGCGCGCCACGCGAGCGCGAGGCGGTGCCAATCCGGACAAGTGCCGGGCGGCGCGCTGAGGTCGTAGAGCTGCCGCAGGTGAGCGACTGGCTCAGGAACCTGTGCGGCGGGCGTGTAGCCGGCCACCATCTGCCAGATCATGGAGGGCCAGGAGAACCGGAGCGGGGCGTCGAGTCGGAGTGAAGGAGCGGCAGGATCGTCGTTCGGCTGTGCGACGATCAGAAATGCAGCCAGCGACGACGCGGCGATGGGACAGCGGGCGTCACCGCCAGTATTCCTTCCGGATTCCAGTGTGCGTAGCAAGCGTTCCGCCATGGGCCGACGACAGGAAGCGGCTGCGTCGTGGCGCCACCTCGCTGCCATCGCGTCCACGACACCTGGCCGCAAGGTATTCCCCTGAACCGCGAAGCTCTCTCGAGCTTGGCCGGCTTGGCCGTGCTCGCCGCCCCACTCGGCAGGCATGGACGGGCCCGTCAGCGTGCCAGCGGTGGGCGAGGGCCGGAGGGTAGCGACCCCATACTGCAACCGGTCGAGGCCGGCCCGGAAGGGGCTGGCGTAAAGCTCTTCATCGCGGAGTGCGTCGATGATGGCAGCGGCGGGTTTGCCGTCGCCCATCATCGCGGTCGCCCGGTCGCGGCCTACGAAACTCGTGGCGGCCTGAGAGGCGACAACCCCCGCGCCCGGGACGACACCGGCAATCAACTGCACGCTTGTCGAACAACTTGCCCCCGCGATACCGACCTCACCGGTTTCGGCATCGACCGCCACGACCGACCATGTAGCGTGCGCGGGAGCGCTACCGGCCACGCAGACCGCAAGCGCGATCAGTATCCCTTTGACTTCCATCTACGCCGCCCAACGGATTGAGCTTCAGCGGCTGGCGGCGACCTGCCACCGCAGCCGACTTACCTGAGAAGACCGCATCGTACCACGCCTCAATTGGACCGGAGCCCGACCGGTCACTCCTCCTCGATCAGCCCTCCACGTGCCGCGCTGGCCTGCAGTTTGACTCAAGCCTCGGCATCGCAACTTCAATGCCTTCTGCTGAATGGCTCGCGCAGCGTCAAGAGACGGACGCGGCAATGATGGCACCGCGGATCCCTACGATGAGCATTTGGACGCCAACTACAGCGAGGATGAGTCCCATCAGGCGGCTCACCACTTTGATCGCATTCTGGCCAAGAAAACTCACAAGTGAGTTGCTGGCAAGGAAAGCACTCACGGTCAGCAAGCAGACAAGTCCCAAAGCCGACAGGACCCGCACGATCTCTGGCAGAGTCGAGTCGGCGGCGTAGTTCATTGCAGTGGCGATCGTGCCTGGGCCCGCCAAAATGGGCATCGCCAACGGTGTGACGGCGACGCTCAAGGCGGCGTCACGGCTGAGCGAGTTGTCTTCTGCCGTGGGAGTGTGCACGCTCGATTCCTGGCCCTGCAATAGATGGTAGCCTACGAGCCCGACAAGGATCCCGCCCGCAATGCGAAATGCGGGAAGAGTGATGCCAAACAAGGTAAAGATCTGGCGGCCAAGGATCGTGAACAGTGCGACGATCACGAACGCGAGGAGAACAGAGCGCAGAGCGATTCCTCGCCGCGTGCCCGCATCAAGATCTTCGGTGAGCCCCACGAAGAGGGGGGCATTCGCAATCGGGTTCATGATTGCGAAGAAGGCCATGAAGGCAGTCGCGAAGTGGCTAGCCGGGTCGTCCATTATCCGCCGTACAACGGATCGCGCTTCACCGGCTTGGCAACCGTTACCTCACCGACCTGCGCGAATCTCTGAGCTACATGATGCCACCGGAATTCCGAAATTGAAACCAGCAGTTGCCACGTCCGCTGCAACCGCGGCTGTTCGCGAGAAGTTCCCCACCGAGGCAGCTGAATGTTGCAGTTCAGACTTGAAGTTACGCGGTGCTCAACCCGAATCCCCGAAAAACGTCGGTCAGGCAACCTTCACCGGGAGCTGGGTCGATCCTCGCCGCGTTGAGCCCCGTTGCGCGAGCGGAGTCGACGTTGGCCTGATGGTCATCGAGAAACAGAACATCACTCGGCTGAGCGCCAACTACCTTCAGTATGGCGAGGAAATACGAGGCATGCGGCTTCATGACTCCGAGGCGGCAGGAGTAGAACTCCCGATCGAACATCTCCCGGTATCCAAGGACTCGGGACATGTGCTCCGCCCGATACGGCTCCTGATTCGTGGCGAGATGACAGGCCACACCTCGGCGCCTTAGAGTCGCAACCAGCTCTCGGATGCCAGATTCGACCTCGATCGCCGTCCAAGCTCGAAGGGCATCCGCGAGCGTTCCTGGGCACTGCCAACGAGTGAGTAGAGCCTGAAGCTCTGTCACGAACGAGCTCTCGCCGATCAGTGCGGGACGTTCGGCAGCGAAGAGCTCCCCCAAGAACTCCTCGAACCTGGATGAGGGCCCGAGGACCTCTCGCCAGGCATCGAGATGGCCCGACCTTGGAGTTTGAATGACCCCATCAGCATCGAACAGGATTGCCTTGATCGACATCGCTTGAGCCGCTAGGCCTCCCAACGGACCGGCGATAAGCGGCGTTGAATAGCGCCGCCGACTCTGCCGACCCGAAAGAATCTGATGCCAAACAGTACAGCGGATATTTGAACCGAGCTACTCAACGTCCGACTTCATCGCCTTGTTGGGCGGCGCTGGCACGGCGGTGGAAGGAGGGGCCCCACGATGTCGACGAGCTTCCGGCTACCTGGCTGAAACGCTCGCTACGCGATGCGGTAACCCGGACTCTCCAGTCAGAAACCAACGTGAGTTTCTCGGAAGGCAGCTCGTGATCCAATTCGCTCTACATAGTTCGCGACTTTGGGCGATGGCGTCATCATGTTGAAGCCGCAGAAGAAGGCGAGCGTACCGCCAAAGACGACATCGGCGGCCGTAAACCGTGCGCCGAGTGCCCAGTCGGTGTCGGGTGTCATCGACTCGACCGCCGCCATGGCACGCGGCATGTCACCCCACCCCATCGTTTGGGGCCTGATGTCCTCGATTCCAAGCGCAGTGACGGACAGAAGCGGCTCGAGGGTTGCACCGGGAAAGAAGAGGTAGCGGTAGTACCGACCGCGCTCGGGTGAGCCGGGGGATGGCGCAAGGCCCTTCTCGGCGAACTTGTCCGCCAGATATGCACAAATCGCTGCGGCTTCGGTTACGACTGCGTCACCGTCGACGAGTGTGGGGACCTTGCCCATTGGATTGATTGCCCGGTACTCGGGAGAATCTTGCTCACCGGCTTGGATGTCAATAGTGATCCGTTCGTGAGCGGCATCGAGTTCTTTGAGCATCCAGTCGGAAGTAACGGCTCGACTCATTGGGTTGAAGTAGTGCCTCACCTATGCCCCTCCTCCGCTCGTTCGCGTCCTGCCCGCCGTCCAACGGATCGGCGTTAACCGGCTGGCAACAGCGCTGACCGGATCCGATCCTGCCGACATAGTATGACGCCAGACGGCACCCAAGGTCAATTGAACCAAGCTGTTGACCAGTCCGGTTCAACGCCTTGTTGTGCGGCGAGCGAGCTACCGATGAGGCTCCGGGCCAAGGCCGACTGCAGCTCTGATTCGCTTCGAATCTTGCGAATAGGCCGATTCGAAGGTTCGAGAGGGCGCGATGTTCAGAATTGATGACAGGCCCCACATGACGAACGTTCCCTTCCATGTGGTATCGACTTCAATCACGTCGTGGTGGGGAGCCACGTCGAGCGCAAAGCGGTAGCCAACGGGTTCTGACCACCAGAAAGGAATTGCGAGGGAGAGAAGAGCGAAGGCGGGATTGTGCCCCGGCGTGAAGAAATATGGGCGGTACCGGTACGGCCTCACAGTGACTACCACCGGATTCGAGTCGGACGGGGGTGTTGACTCGAGCACTGCGGCGAAGATCGATGCATCGCGAAGTTGGATCGCGAGCCGCGACACGAGGGCCTCGCAGGTGAGAAATCCGTCCGGTTCCGGCTGGGGATCGCAGCCGACGACATAGGCCACGGAATCGGAAGCGAGCTTGGGGGCGACAGTTGGGGGTAATTGCGGGGGCGCCACGGGGTAAGAGGCGCAGGCGCCGGATCCAAGAGCAAGCGTCGCAAGAAGCGCCCGTGTCAGCATCCGGCCCTCGCCGCACAACGGATCGGCGTTCAGCGGCGTGCGGCGACCTACCGAGCAACTTCGTGAACGCCTGGGACAACCGCAATTCTACCATGACCCGGAACGGCTAGGCGTGAGCACGTCCGCTGCAACGCCTTGTTAGCCGGCAGCGCTATCTACCAATGTCGCAAGGGCCACGAGATTAAGAAACCCTGCGAAGAGGACCAGGCCGGAC
>JAAELW010000512.1 GCA_024226235.1 bacterium | reverse complement strand
GGCGGCATCAACGCTTCCTGCTAGCGCGACTTCGGCCCGCGGGCGCCGCGCGGTGAACACCGGGGGAGCGTCGACTACCTGCTCCCCTCGGTGCTTTCCGAGCACGTCTGCCTGGTGCCGCGGGTCGACGTGCTCGGCATCGACCTGGGCGGGATCAATCAGCCGATCGTGGAGGTGCCGGTGGCCACCCTGACCGGCTGGAACCTGCGCACCGCGGAGTTCACCGAAGACGACTATTGCGATCTCTGCGGGATGACGATTCCGCTTTTCGAGACCGTGGCCGAGCGCTTGGCTGCGGGTGACCCCCGGCCGTCGCTCGAGGAGCTGTACCAGAGCCACGGCGGCTATGTACGCCGCATCGTGAAGGCCGCGCACACGCTCAGGGCCCAGCGCTTGATGCTTCAGGAGGACGTGGCCCGCGTCATCGTCGAGGCAGCGCAAAACGACGTCTTGAAATAGCCCGCCCCCGTGGAGCCCGCTCGAGCGGGCGACCGAAAACCTTGCAACATCCGAAGGACAAACCCATGCGATCCAAGCTCTCTTTCGTTCTCGCGTCCCTGCTGGTGGTGGTCTGCGCCGCCCCGGCGGCCCTCGCCAAACCCAATGAGAAGCAGGTGAATCTGGCCACCGGAGTGAAGCTCCGGTACGTGGTGGAAGGTCCCAGGGACGGCATGCCCATCATCTTCCTGCACGGGTTCACCGATTCCAGCCACTCGTGGTCCTCGACCACCCCGTTCCTCTCCGACCTCTACCGCACCTACGTTCTGGACCAGCGGGGTCACGGCGACTC
>JAAELW010000511.1 GCA_024226235.1 bacterium | reverse complement strand
GGTGCCCCGGGTCGACGAGCTCGGCATCGACCTGGGCGGGATCAATCAGCCGATCGTGGAGGTGCCGGTGGCCACCCTGACCGGCTGGAACCTGCGCACCGTGAGTTCACCGAAGACGACTATTGCGATCTCTGCGGGATGACGATTCCCCTTTTCGAGACCATGGCCGAGCGCTTGGCTGCGGGTGACCCCCGTCCATCGCTCGAAGAGCTTTACCGCAACCACGGCGGCTATGTGCGCCGCATCGCGCGGGCCGCGCACGCGCTCAAGGCCCAGCGCCTGATGCTTCGAGAGGACGTGGCCCGCGTCATCGTCGAGGCGGCGCAAAGCGATGTCTTGAAATAGCCCGCCCCCGCGGAGCCCGCTCGGACGGCGACCAGAACCCTTCAACGTTCGGAGGATAAAACCCATGCGATCCAAGCTCTCTTTCGTTCTCGCGTCCCTGCTGGTTGTGGTCTGCGCCGCCCCGGCGGCCCTCGCCAAACCCAATGAGAAGCAGGTGAACCTGGCCACCGGAGTGAAGCTCCGGTACGTGGTGGAAGGTCCCAGGGACGGAATGCCCATCATCTTCCTGCACGGGTTCACCGATTCCAGCCACTCGTGGTCCTCGACCACCCCGTTCCTCTCCGACCTCTACCGCACCTACGTTCTGGACCAGCGGGGTCACGGCGACTC
>JAAELW010000510.1 GCA_024226235.1 bacterium | reverse complement strand
CTCGTCGGAGGCGGGTTTGCGTTTCTTCACCAGTCGCAGCCGCCCGAGGGCGGTCTTGCGAAGCGAACGTCCCTTCGACTCGGGAGGTGTCGCGACGCGATCGGGATCTGCCACCTGCAGCGCGGGCGCGTCGTCCTCCGCGGGGATGTCGTGGGACGAATTCTCGTCGGTATCTCCAGCGGGCGTGATTGCGGGCGGAGGCGGAGCCGACCGGAATTTCGTCAACGGGGTCCCGATCTGCGGGGAGTGGCTGGGTTCCGCGCTACCGGGAGCCTGATCGGCAGCCAGTGCATCCTCCACCATCGAGGTGAGCAGCCCGGTGTCCGGAGGTGGAGTGGCCCTGTGGGCGTCCGCAGCCGGAACATCAGGCTCCCGAGCAAGCTCGGGGACCCCCTCCGCCAGCACATCGGACTCCCGAGCAAGTTCGGGGACCACCTCCGCCGGGGCTACTGGAATCGGCTCCTCGCCGGGGCCCTCCTCGATCGCTTCGACCAGCAGGAGCTCGATCTCCTCCTCGACCTCGAGTTCTTCGTCATCGTCGACGAACTCGAAGCTGGGCTCTGCGGCGGGCCCGGGGGGCACCGCCGACGCTGCGACGGGAGGCCGGGACACCGGCTCCCCCATCAGCTCGGCCCAGATTCCGAAGGCGCGTTCGGCATTCCCGACCGCGAGTTCGTCGTCGTCGAACAGGAACCCCATGCCCTCGCCAAAGGCCATCGCCGCATCGATGCAGCTGGCGACATCCGGCAGGGCATCGCCCGGCGCAAAGTGAAGCACTTGACCGGTCTTCAGCGAGCGAACACTCAACACCACTTCCATGCCACCGGTCGAACTGGTGTAGAGCACCAGGACGGCCCGAGCCGGCGCGACCGGCATGGCTTCGACCCGCACCACAGGCGTATTGAGCGAGAGCTGGAGGCTGCGAAGGACCTCGGGGCTCAGCTGGAGCGGCCCATCGCGACGCACGAAGAACATGCCCAGGTATCGGTCCCGGATACCCGCCACTTGAGGCTCATCCGAGCGCAAGGCCTGCGCAGAAGTCCTCTTCGGGAAAGATCTTTTGCGACAATGGGCCCGATCCCCCCCGCTCTCTCCTCCGGGGGTTTCGGGACGCATCCAGGTGGATACAATGCCGAGGCGTTCCCTACCGCTGCGGCCCGTCCGGGTGCAACCTGGAGACCGGTCGCCCAAGGAGCCCATAGCCCGTGGCCCAGCCCAAGAAGCCGGTCGAAGATGTCGAGGATGTAGCCATCCGTTTCGCTGGCGATTCTGGCGACGGCATGCAGCTGACCGGGACCAAGTTCACCGAATCCACAGCCCTCGCCGGAAATGATCTCTCCACGTTCCCGGACTTCCCCGCGGAGATCCGCGCGCCTGCGGGTTCCCTGGCCGGCGTATCCGGGTTCCAGATCCACTTTTCCAGCGAGGACATCCGCACACCCGCTGACGAGCCGGACGTTCTGGTCGCGCTGAACCCGGCCGCGCTGCATGCCAACATCGCAGACCTTCGCTCTGGCGGGATGGTGATCCTCAACAGCGACGCCTTCACCGGCAAGAATCTGGAGCGAGCAGGCTACGACGAGGATCCGCTTCCCGAGCTCGAAGATCGCTACCGCGTGGTGGAAATCCCCCTGACGGCCCTGAACCGGGAGGCCTTGAAAGACCTCAAGCTCAGCACCCGGGACAAGGATCGCTGCAAGAACTTCTTCACGCTCGGGCTGATGTTCTGGCTCTACAACCGGCCCATCGATTCGACCCTGCGATGGCTCGAGAGCAAGTTCCGCGGCGACGTTCTCGAGGCGAACTTGCGCGTCTTCAAGGCCGGGTTGCACTTTGGCGAGACCACCGAGCTGTTCCCGGTGTCATTCACAGTACCGAAGGCAAAGATCCAACCCGGCACCTACCGGAACATCACCGGCAACCAGGCATTGGCCTGGGGGATCATCGCGGCCGGCGTGCAGCTCGGACGACCCATTTTTCTCGGCGCCTACCCGATCACGCCGGCCAGCGAAATCCTGCACGAACTCGCCCGCTATCGACACTTCGGCGTGAAGACCTTCCAGGCCGAAGACGAGATCGCCGCAGCGAGCGCGACGATCGGTGCTGCTTTCGCCGGCCAGCTCGCCGCCACCACGACCAGCGGCCCGGGTCTGCTGCTGAAACAGGAAGCCATCGGCCTGGCGGTCATGACGGAGCTGCCGTTGGTGGTGGTCGACGTCCAACGCGCCGGTCCCTCGACCGGAATGCCGACCAAGACCGAGCAGGCCGACCTGCTGACGGCCGTCTACGGGCGCAACTCCGACAGCCCGATGCCGGTGCTCGCACCCTGCACACCCGGAGATTGTTTCACGGTCATGATCGAGGCCTTCCAGCTCGCCGTGAAGTACATGACGCCGGTCATCGTGCTTTCGGATGGATACCTGGCCAACAGCTCGGAGCCCTGGTTGATCCCCGACGTGGATTCCCTGCCCAGGAGCGAGGTCCGCTACCACGAGGATCCGAAGGATTTCATGCCGTATCGGCGGGATCCGGACACGCTGGCCCGGCCCTGGGCGATACCGGGCACGCGGGGCCTCGAGCATCGCATCGGTGGCCTCGAGAGCGAAGAGAACACGGGCACGGTCTCCTATGTACCCGAGAACCACGAACGGATGGTGCAGCTGCGGGCCGAGAAGGTGGCCCGTATCGCCCAGGACATCCCCCCCATCGAGGTGAACGGCGCAGATCGAGGCGAACTGCTCGTGATCGGCTGGGGGGGTACCTACGGCGCGATCAGCTCTGCGGTGAACGAGGCCAGGGAAGACGGGCGCGACGTGTCGAGCGTGCATCTGCGCCACCTGAACCCATTTCCTTCCGACCTGGGCGAGGTCTTGGCGCGGTTCCGTCGGATCCTCGTACCCGAACTCAACTCGGGACAGTTGCGGCACCTGCTACGGGCCGAATATCTGGTGGACGCCGAGAGCCTGTCGAAGGTTCAGGGTCAACCTTTCAAGGTGAATGAGATTCGCGCGCGCATCGACCGTGTGCTCGCCGCTGGGAGCTGAGATGGCCGCTGCAACGACTACCCCGCTGAAGACCAAGGATTTCGTCTCTGACCTGGACGTCCGCTGGTGCCCCGGCTGCGGAGACTATTCGATCCTGAAGAACATCCAGAAGGTGATGCCAGAGCTGGGTGTACCGAAGGAAAACGTGGTCTTCGTGTCCGGAATCGGCTGCTCCAGCCGATTCCCCTACTACATGGACACCTTCGGCTTCCACACCATCCACGGCCGTGCGCCTGCCTTCGCCACCGGCATTCGGGCCAGCCGGCCGGATCTATCCGTCTGGGTGGTCACGGGAGACGGGGACGGGCTCTCGATCGGCGGCAACCACCTGGTCCACACGATTCGCCGGAACTTGAACATGCAGATCCTGCTGTTCAACAACCGGGTCTACGGCCTCACCAAAGGTCAGTACTCGCCCACCTCTCGCGAAGGCATGCGCAGCAAGAGTTCACCGCAGGGATCGATCGACTACCCGATCGATCCGATCGCTCTCGCGCTGGCAGCCGGCGCAACCTTCGTGGCGCGAACGATCGACGTGGACGCTCCCCACCTGCAGGAGACATTGCACCGGGCCCATGCCCACCAGGGCACGGCCTTCATCGAGATCCTGCAGAACTGTGTGGTCTACAACGACAACGAGTGGCTCGAGCTCGAGGACCGGAAGACCCGCATCTCCTCAGCCCTCTCACTGGAGCACGGCGAACCGCTCGTCTTCGGTCCGAAGGGCGACCGCAAGGGCATCCGGATCCATGACGGCGTGCCGTCGATCATCTCCCTCAGGGACGGGGACGACCCGGTCAGCCACGGCGTCGCCACGCACAATGAATCCCACCGCAGCGCGAGCTACGCATTCGCGCTCGCCTCTCTGTCGAGACCAGAATTCCCTCTCCCGATCGGCGTCATCCGTGCCGTCGAGAAGCCCACCTACGAAGCCATGCTCCATGCCCAGGTCGACGATGCCATCGAGGCACGCGGCCCCGGAGACCTGAAGGAACTCCTGCACTCCGGCGACACCTGGCCCCTATCTTAACGACTTGACAAAAGTGCCTGGCCCTTCTCTTAACGGATCCTGGCTGCGAGCGTCTGGCCGATTTCGCCGGGCGATTTCGCCAGCGTCACTCCGGCGGCCTCGAGGGCGGCCATCTTGTCACTCGCGCGGCCTTTTCCGCCGGCGATGATCGCACCGGCATGGCCCATGCGTTTTCCGGGGGGCGCATTCTGTCCGGCGATGAACGCGACCACCGGCTTCGACATCTTCTCCTGAATGAAGCGCGCAGCTTCTTCCTCGGCCGAACCACCGATCTCGCCGATCATCACGACGGCCTCGGTTTCGCCGTCGGCCTCGAAGAGCGTCAACGCGTCGACGAAGCTCGTGCCGATCACCGGGTCACCGCCGATCCCCAGGCAGGTCGACTGACCAATGCCCAGGCGCGAGAGCTGGTCCACAGCCTCGTAGGTGAGGGTCCCGGAACGTGACACCACGCCGACCGGCCCGGGCTTCGTGATCTGGGCCGGCATGATGCCGATCCGGCACTGCTCCGGCACCACGACGCCGGGGCAGTTCGGCCCGACGAGCCGGGTACCCGAGCCGCGCATCGCGCGCTTGGCGCGAGCCATGTCGAACGTGGGGATGCCTTCAGTGATGCAACAGGTGAGCCCGAGTCCGGCATCTGCGGCCTCCAGGATCGCATCCGCTGCGCCACCGGGCGGAACGAAGATCACCGATGCGTCGGCCCCGGTCTCTGCGACAGCCTCGGTCACCGTATCGAAGACCGGAATCCCTTCGAGGGTCGTGCCGCCCTTGCCCGGATGGACGCCACCCACGACCTGCGTCCCGTACTCGATGGAGAGCTTCGCGTGGAGCTGGCCCATGCGGCCCATGCCCTGGACCAGGAGCCGGGTGTTCTTGCTGGCGAGAATGGACATCGGGTCAGGCTCCGCGGGCCGCAGATACGGCCTTCTCGCCCGCTTCCTGCAGAGTCTCGGCGGGCGTGATGTTGAGGCCGGATGCGGCCATGATCTCGCGACCCCTGGCCGCGGCATTTCCTTGGAGGCGGACGACGAGGGGAACCTCGACACCGAGCTCGTCGGCGGCAGCCACGACGCCTTCTGCAATCAGATCGCAGCGCACGATGCCACCGAAGATGTTCACCAGGATCGCCTTCACCTTCTCGTCTTCGAGGATGAGCTTGAAGGCTTCTTTCACCTTCTCCTTGTCGGCGCCACCGCCGGCGTCCAGGAAGTTGGCGGGGCTTCCACCGCAGACGGTAATCATGTCGAGCGTGGCCATTGCGAGGCCCGCCCCGTTCACCATGCAGCCGATGTCGCCGTCGAGACCGACGTAGGCGAGATCGATTTCCTTGGCGGCTCGCTCGAGAGGATCCTCCTCTTCCGGATCGCGCAGCGCTGCGATGTCCGGGCGCCGGAAGAGCGCGTTGTCGTCGAAGCCGAGCTTTCCGTCCAATGCGAGAAGATCCCCGTCCGCAGTCACGACGAGCGGGTTGATCTCGACGAGCGAACCGTCCTTCTCGGTGAAGAGCGTATACAGGCCGTCCAGGAACACACCGAGCTTTGCGGTCTGCGCCTTGTCGAGCCCGAGCGCGCTCGCAACCTTGCGAACCTGGTAGCCCTGGAGGCCGACGTTCGGATCGATGAACTCACTGTGGATCTTCTCGGGCGTGCGTTCGGCAACCTCCTCGATATCCATCCCGCCTTCCGTCGAGGCGATGATCGCGAAGTCCTCGCTCGCCCGATCGAGGGTCAGCGCCAGATAGAGCTCGCGTTCGATATCCGAACCCGCCTCGACGTAGACCTTGCGCACCAACTTGCCCGCCGGACCCGTCTGGTGGGTCACGAGGGTCATGCCGAGAATGTCGCTCGCGTGCTGCTTCGCCTCGGCCGGACTCTTGGCCAGCTTCACTCCGCCGCCCTTGCCCCGGCCGCCCGCGTGGATCTGGGCCTTGACCACCGTCACAGGCGTGCCGAGCCGCTTGGCGGCGGCCTCCGCTTCGGCCGGAGTGGTCGCCAGATGCCCTTCCGGCACGGCCACTCCGAACGCGCGAAACAGCTCCTTCGCCTGATATTCGTGGACGTTCATCGGTCAGCCTCCTCGGGCTCGCCTGCGAAGTGAGGGCTCTAGAGTTGGATCTGCTCGACGAGCTTCTTCACGTGCTCGACGCTGGCGTCGAAGAGCGCGCGCTCCTCGGCATTCAGCTCGACCTCGAGCACTCGCTCGACACCACCGGCACCGAGCACACAGGGCACGCCCACGTACAGGCCATTGACACCGAACTCGCCCTCGAGCAGGCACGCGCAGGCAAGAACCCGCTTCTTGTCGCGCAGGATCGACTCCGCCATCTCGATGGCCGAAACTGCCGGGGATACGAATGCGGAGCCCGTCTTCAGCAGCCCGACGACCTCTCCTCCCGCCTTCTTCGTGCGCTCGACGATCGCATCGATCTTGTCGGCCGGAAGCAACTGCTGGAGCGGGATACCCGCCACTGTGCAGTACCGCACCAGCGGCACCATCGTGTCCCCGTGCCCGCCGAGCACGAGGGCGGTGACGTCCTGCACCGACACGTCCAGCTCCCAGGCCACGAAACTCCGGAAGCGGGTCGAGTCGAGGACACCGGCCATCCCGACGACCCGATTCTTCGGGAAGCCCGAAACCTCCTTGAACGTGTAGACCATCGCATCGAGCGGATTCGAGATCACGATCACGTAGGCGTCGGGCGCGTTGTCCCGGACACCCTCCGCCACCTGCTTCATGATCTTGAGGTTCGTATTGAGCAAATCGTCGCGGGACATGCCGGGCTTGCGTGCGAGCCCCGCGGTGATGATCACCACGTCGGCCCCGGCAATTCCCTCATAGGAATTGGTTCCGGCAATCTTCGCGTCGGAATCGAGAAGAGGAGCACCTTCGGCCATGTCGAGGGCCTTGCCCTGGGGCAGGCCTTCGACCACGTCGAAGATGACGACGTCGCCGAGTTCACGGTAAGCAGCCTGCTCTGCGAGGACACCGCCGATATTTCCGCCGCCGATCAGAGCGATCTTGGGTCGTGCCATGGTGGGGGACCTTCCTTTCGGGCTTCAGCCCATGTTGGCGATGATGGCGTCGCCGAATTCCGAGCACTTGAGCTTGGTGGCGCAGGGGTGACCCGGCCTTGTTCGGTCATGGGGAGGCGATTTAGCCGATCTAGCGGCACCTCGCATCCCGCAAGAGGTTCCCGGGGTAGGAGGGAGGTGAAAGTCAGCTCTACCGGGTGGTGAGAGCTCCGGCCTCCCGGCGCAGATCGTCCGCCCGCTCCGGGTCGATCTCGGGAATCGCCAGGCGCTGGCCGGGATAGACACGAGACGGATCCTTGATCTGGTCACGATTCGCCAGATAGAGAGCCGGCCAGAGGGTCGGATCTCCCACGGTCAGGGAGGCGATCTGCCACAGGCTCTGCCCTGGTTGTACCGTGAAGGTCCGGCTCGGTTCCGCGGGTGCGGCCTGTTGGGCACCGGCAACCATCGCCATCGCAAACACGAACGCAGAAAGCAGGAGACTGCGCAAACTCAGCCTTCCTTGCGCTCGCGCACGACGCGCAGGCAGAGTTCATCGAGCTGCTCCGGCGGAGCCGCGGACGGTGCGTCCATCAGCAGATCCTGGCCCCTCTGGGTTTTCGGGAAGGCGATGACATCGCGCAGACTCTCGGCGCCCGTAAGAATCATCACCAACCGATCGTACCCAAATGCGAATCCGCCGTGAGGCGGCGCGCCGGCTTCCAGCGCATTCAGCAGGAAGCCGAACCGGGTCTCCATCTCGTCCTTCGTGTAGCCCATGATTTCGAGGACGCGACGCTGGACATCGGCACGGTGGTTCCGGAGGCTTCCGGAGCCGAGTTCCGTCCCGTTGAGGATCACATCGTAGTGGGTGGCCCTGACCTTCTCCGGCTCCGAATCGAGGAGCCCGAGGTCCTCGTCCATCGGTGCCACGAACGGCATGTGCATATACGTGAGACCGCCCGTGTCCTCGCGCTCGAAGAGCGGGAAATCGACGACAATCAGCGGATCCCAGCTGCGCCCATCCGTGCGACCCAGGCGCAGCCCGAGGTCCACCCGCAGGCGGGCCAGGATGCCGTTGGCCCGTTCGGATTGATCGGCCTGGAAGAAGATCAAGCTGCCGGGCCGGGCGCTGGTTCGCTGCTGGATCGCCTCGCGCTCGGCATCGGACAGGAACTTCACGATCGGCGATTGCCAGCTGCCATCCGCGGTAACCCGGATCCAGGCCAGGCCCTTCGCTCCGAGCTCCTTCCTGACGAACTTCTCGAGCCGGTCGATATCTCCTCGCGAGAGCTCGTCGGCGTCGTGAATCGGAAGGCACTTCACGATTCCACCGGTCTCGACGACTGCGCGGAAGGCACGGAACTCGCTGGCCACGAACAGGTCGGTCAGCTCGACCAGCTCGAGCTGGATGCGGGTATCGGGCCGGTCGACGCCAAACCGCATCATCGCCTCGGCGTAGGACATCCGCGGGAAGGGACGCGGGAGATCGACCTCGGCGCCTTCCTTGCACGCCCGCCAGGTGACCTCTTCGAGCACCTCGAGCACGTCATCGACGCCGACGAAGGACATCTCCAGATCGACCTGGGTGAACTCCAGCTGGCGATCCGCGCGTTGATCCTCGTCCCTGAAGCAACGCGCGATCTGGAAATAGCGATCGAAGCCCGAGACCATGAACAGTTGCTTCATGATCTGGGGCGATTGGGGCAACGCGTAGAACTCGCCCTGCTGGAGACGACTCGGCACCAGGAAGTCTCGGGCCCCCTCGGGCGTCGCCTTGGCCAGAATGGGCGTTTCGATCTCGAGGAAACCCAGGTCGCAGAGGCTGCGTCGGAAGGCCTGAGCCAGCTCCGAACGCATTCTCAGGGTTCGCTGGAAGACGGGGCGTCGCAGATCGTGGATGCGATGGCGAAGCCGGATCGATTCGTCGACGCCCGACTCGTCCTCGATCGGAAACGGCGGCGGTAGCGCCGCGTTCAACACCCGCAGCTCGGTCGTCTCGACCTCGACTTTTCCAGTCGGAAGCTCCGGGTTCACGTTCTCCGGCTCCCGATGCACGACCCGGCCCCGGACCAGAATCACGAACTCGGTGCGGAGCTCGTCGGCACGGCGATGGACCTCGGCGTCGGCGTCCGGCCGAAACACGAACTGCAAACGACCCGTGTGATCCCGAACATCCGCGAAGATGACCCCGCCGTGATCCCGGTGGCCGTGAACCCAGCCAGCGACGACGATCTCCTCCCCCACCTGGGCGGTTCCCACTTCGCCGCAGCCATGGGTCCGACGCAGATCGCCCATCTCTTCCAGGCGGACGTCTTGACGACCTCCGAGCGGAACGCGAACGGGGGTTTTGGAAGACGGCTGATCGCTCACGTTTCCTCTCGGCGCTGACCCCTGGCCAGCAGGGAAAACAGCTTCAAAATCGCGAGGTTGGTTAGCAGAGGGGGCTAGACCCCGCCAACGGCGCGGGGCGGGTGGGACGTTCAGTCGAGCTCGCTGGCGGAGCAGACCTTGTTCCGCCCGTTCGACTTGGCCCGATACATGGCCTTGTCCGCTGCATCCAGAAGCTCAGCCGAGCCGGTGCCATGTGTCGGGTAGGCTGCGATTCCGACGCTGCAGGTCAGCCGAAGGGTAATCCCCTCGCTGGCCTCGAAAGAGGTCGTTTCGACCGCCTGGCGGATGCGCTCGGCGATCTGGCTGGCCACTTCTTCCTCGGTGTCGACGAGAATGATCGTGAACTCGTCGCCCCCGTAGCGCGCCACGGTATCGACCGTGCGGACACATTGGAGCAAGACCTGGGCGAGCTGACGCAGCGCACCCGAGCCGACCAGATGCCCGCGCCGGTCGTTGACGAGCTTGAATCGATCGAGGTCCAGAAACAGGACCGAGAGCGCGCTTCCGTAGCGCTCGGCACGTCGTACCTCGCGATCGGTAGCCTCCAGCAGGTAGCGGGCGTTGTAGAGATCCGTCACGTCATCCACGAACGCGCGCTCGCGGGCCATCCGGTAGCGCTCTGCGTTCTGCAGTGCCACGGACGCAAAGCTCGCGACGATCGCCGCTCTTGCCACTGCGGATTCAGAGAACGAATCCGTCGGATGGACGATGCAGAACAGACCGGTCTCGGTCTCGGCCCCCTGCACCGGAACGACGAGGGCTTCACAGACGTCCACGCGAGCCGCCTGGAGCGCGTGGACGAAAGGACCGTCCTGATGCCGCTCGGGGCCCTCCTCACCCTCGATGGTGAGCCGCTTGCCCCGGGCAACCAGCTCCCGTAGCTGCGCTTCCGCATCCTCGTCCATGCCGCGGGTGTGAAAGCCGTGGGAGCCCGGCAGCGAAGGGCGCCCGTAGAGGCAGAATCCAGCGCCTGCCCCGGCCGCCTGAACCACCAGGTCGAGACCCACGGCAAACACGTCCTCGGGCTCGAGGCAGGAGGTGAGGGTCTTGCAAGCCTCGAACGCAGCGAGCTCATCGCGCAGCCGGCGGTTCTCCGTCAGCAGGCCTCGCCTGGCCAACGTGCGCTCCATGACCAGGATCAGGTCTTCTGGACCCACGGGCTTCTGCAGATAGTCGGCGGCACCCACGCGCAACGCCTCGACGGCGCTGTCCACCGAGGCATGGGCCGTCATCAACACGAAATCCGTGCCGGGATGCTCCCGTTGGACCTGCTGCAGCAGATCCAACCCGCTGAGGCCTGGCATCGAGAGATCCGAAAGCACCAGATCCGCCGGTGTGCGTGCCAGCGCGGCCAGTGCCTCAGCGCCGTTCGCGCAGCATTCGACCTCCGCCCGGGAGCACAGGACGTCTTTGGCGAGCTCCCGGTAGTAGCGGCTGTCGTCCACGACCAGAACACGGGGGCGAAGCCCGCCCTCGGCCATCAAAGCCCTCCTGGATGCACTTGCGCCCGTCAGAATCGACCTGGCATCCAATCCGCTTGAGCCTAGCGAGCCCTGAAGGCAATCCCCACGGGGGGCCTATGGCCCTTCCGCGGCAGGCCACCCCAACAGGATCAGCTAGTGGGCGGCCACGGTCACGCTCTTTTTCGGCGTCACGGCCTTCCAGGTCCGGCCCGCATCCTCGGAGCGCAGCACCAGACCGCGCTGGCCGACGATATATCCGGTATCCCCCTGGAAGCCGACGTCGCGCATGAACGTGAAGACGGTCCTGAAAATGGGGTCCGACGATTCCTGCCAGGTCTTGCCGCCGTCCGAGCTGAGGCGGATCAGACCCTTCTCGCCGACGATCAACGCATTCTCCCCCGAAAAGGGGTGCACAGCGAAGATGGCGGATTTCCGGCCGATATCCTCATAGCGCCAGGTACGACCGCCATCGTGGCTCCGAAGCACGACCCCACCCAGCCCCGAGATGTAACCCTCGTTCTCGTCGGCGAAGCGTACGCTGAAGAGGTACGGGTTCTGGGCGATCGTGACCTCGATCTGGGGTTTCTCCGACTTCCGACCCGCGAAATAGCGGTTCAGGAATTCGGGGTCGGCTTCGAGGAAATCCTCGAAGTCCCAGGGAGGTGCACCGCGACGGCGGATGCGGTCAGAAAGGATGCCCGCATCCTCCACGGCCGACTGCACCTCCTGCGTGCGTGCTTCGATGATCTCGAACAACGGGATGGGGTCGTTCGGGTTGCCAAAGGCCTTGATCTCCGCAGCGGACACCCGGGGCTGAATCGCGATGTTGAGGTGCTGTTTGTCGGCGATGCCCTGAGCGAACTCCGCGATGACATTGCGATCCTCGTCGGTGATTTCGATCGCGTTATACGCGAGCGAAATCGGGGCGACCTTCGATCCGGAGAGGATTTCAGCGCGCTCCCAGGTATCGCCCGCATCTTCGCTTCGGAAGAGGTATGCGAACTCGCCGATGATCCAGCAGCGGTCCGGATCCCCGGCCAGGCACGACACATCGTTGAGGCCCACGTCTTCGAATACCGCCTCGCCATTGCGGATCCGCTCCTGATCTTGAACCGTGAGCCAGACGAATTGTGCGTGGGTCTCACTGACGGTGAGCGAATCGTCGCGCCAGGTCTTGCCGCCATCTTTCGTGGCGATGACCGTACCCCACTCGCCTACGGCCAGGGCCCGAAGGGGGTCCTGTGCCTGCACCGAGAAGAGGTGAACACCCTGCTCGTCCTTGGGCGTGCTCTGCTTCGTCCAGGTCTCGCCGCCATCATCGGTGTAGAGAACCAGGCCTAGCTGCCCAACCGCCCAGCCGACCCTGTCGTCCGCCATGCTGATGTCGTAGATCAGGCTCTTGGTGGGTGTAGAGGCTTTGCTCCAACTCTCGCCGCCGTCGGTGCTGCGATAGATCGCTCCCCAGTAGCCGGAGGCGATGACGGTATCGTCCGCGACGACCGAAACGGCGAAGAGATCATCGAGAATATCGATCTCGCCGGCGCTACTGCGGGGCTCGAAGTGGACCTCGTGGCAAGCCAGGCTGAACAGCAGGCTGATGACGAGCAGCGGAAAGACGCGACGGTGGAGCATGGTCGTTGCCCTTTCGAACGGTGGAGCCGGGTTAGCGGCCGGCCAGATCCGGACGGGGCATCCTACCACGCCCCGCCCCAGGGGACACCCGTTTGAGACCCGGTCATTCGACCCCGGTCCGGAAAAGAGGGGCAAGAGTACAACGGGCCGGGACCCTCCGGGGTCCCGGCCCGCATGGCATATGGCCGAGGAGTCCTAGCGACCCTTGGTCAGTCGACCGACGTCGATGTAGCGCCGGATCTTGCCCTTGCTCTTCAGCGGGGTGCCGTGGCCATCCCAGAACTCGATCCGATTTCCGGTACCCGTCTGCACGTTCACGATCATGTCGCTGACGACGCGCATGTCTCGCGGCTCAGGGATGCCATCCCAGCCGTGGTACCAGCCACCATCCTTGCTGAGGGTGTCGCCCTCGATCTCGTCGCCACTCCAGCGGTGGTTGTGCGTGATGATCTTCCACAACTCGTTCTTGCGATCGTAGGCGAAGGAGTAGAGCGCCACGTACGTCTGCTTGTCGATATACATGTCCTTGTGGTGGTACGGGTGGTCCGGATTGTTCGGAACGAACCGGATCTTCCAGGCTTTCCGCAGCTCCCAACGATCGTCCGCATACGACAGGCCATAGGGCCCGAAGTTGTGATCTTCACCGTAGGGATAGGCCAGCACCCGAGAGTTCATCGGCGCGATGATGTCCGCCTCTCCGAGGCATTCCCACGAGTACTGGGGAACGATTCCCGCGAAGCTCCGCAGATCGTCGAACGTGAAGTCGGTACCCGATACCGCGTCCGTCCGCTGCGCCGCTGAAATCCGTCGCACACGGCGGAGCGTCGGCACGTAGACCCAGGTGTCGTCGTTCTTGGTCTGGGCCGTCGGCCGGTCCGACTCCTTGTAGCGATAGGTCATCAGCATGATGCCGCGGGCATCGAACGGTGCGTCGACTTCCACGCCGAAGGCGAACTTCCGCTTCTCACCGCGGAAGAGGTCGCCGTTGTCCTTGTCGATGACCGCCTTCTCGTTTCGATGAGAGAGAAGGACCGTCCTGGCCGTTCCGTCGTAATAGAGCGGCAGCTCCTCGCCACGATCCCAGTACGAGTAGTGGTAGTTGGAGCCCGATCCGTCACCAGACCATTGATAGTCGAAGTTCCAGATGAGCTTCGTCCCGGCGTCCGGATCCCCCTTGCAATCGATCTCCTCCGGGAAGGGACGCCCGGACGCATAGTTTTCGAGACTCGCCGCGGGGCCGATCTTCGACTGCCCCTTGAAGCGCTCGGTCGCCGCAAGGTATTCGGGCGCCTCGCTGTAGTCCCGCTGGAAAGGACCGATCTCGAGCTGCATGCCTTCGTAGAAGAAGAAGTCCCGGTTCGACCAGAACTGCTCCGGAAGGAATGGCTTGAGCGATTCCACCTTGTCATTGGTAATGACGTCGCCCTCAGCGAACGTGGGTGCACCGGCCGAGGTGTCTTCCTGGGCACTGGCGGCGAGCGGCAGAGCGAGCACCGCAACGAGAATGATGAGGCTTCGAATCATGGCTTTCCCCCTTGTCCGGATGTCACTCCGGGCCGGCGTTCCTTCCGGCGTCTACAGACTTGTACCGGGAAGTACGCCTGCCGACTTCCCCGCGATTCAACAGGTAGCAGACCCGGGCTCCCGTTGGCGCGTGGTGGGATCATTCCCTTGCCAGTAGCGTCCCCTGCGCCCACCATGTTGCACCCCGATCAGCTACCGAAGCCCACCCTCCTTGGCCGAGCCATGGCACGCCTCGAGTGGTTTGCACGCGTCACGGGCCTGGCGGCCGTGGTGATGTTGCTGCGACTCCTGCCCGGTGCGACCCGCGGGGGCGAAGATGCGAGACGGCGCCTGCCTGCGGACCTTCCGCAAAACCTTGGTTGGCTGAAGGGCCCGTTCACGAAGCTAGGCCAGCTTGCTGCAGTGAGGGTCGATGCCCTCGATACGGAGACACGAGCGGCCCTGGTTTCGCTGCGAAACGATGTCCCCGCCCTGCCGTTCTGGCGGATCGGCCAGGTGATCGAGCAGGAGCTTGGAGCCCCGCTGGCCAGGCACTTCCTTGCGATCGACCCGTCGCCCCTGGGGGCCGCCTCAGTGGCGCAGGTGCACCGGGCCCGTCTGCACGACGGGCGCATGGTGGTCGTCAAGGTCCAGTATCCCTGGCTCGGGGATTCTGCAAAGGTGGATCTGGCTTTTCTCAGGCGGTTGCTGGGTAGGCTTGTGCCCTCGGAGCGCGCCGGATCCGCATTTTCGGAGTTCTCACGCAGCTACAGGCAAGAGCTCGATTTCCGCCGTGAGGCCGCGATGGCGGCAGAGATCGCTGCGAACCTCGCGGGAGACCCCCGCCTCGTCGTACCCGAGATCCTCGAGACCCATTCTTCGGGTCGCGTATTGACGATGCTCGAACTGCCGGCGCTCTCGCTGCAAGAACCAGATGCCTTGGCCGCCCGAGGCATCCCGATGGCGGAGGTG
>JAAELW010000509.1 GCA_024226235.1 bacterium | reverse complement strand
CGCTTCTTAACTCCGGCCCCCTTCTTGACGCTACTCTCCTGCGCTATGGGAAAGAGACAGGAGCAGGAGACCGCGGGCGCTGAGGTGACCGAGGTCGGGCGCAATGTGCTCCGGATGCAGCTTCCGATTCGGATGCCGGGCCTTGGCCACGTCAACATGTTTGCACTCCTCGATGACGAGGGCGCAGCGATCGTCGATCCCGGGCTTCCGGGTCCAGCGAACTGGAAGACCGTCAAGGAAAGACTGAAGCAAGCCGGCCTGCGGGTGAGTGACGTCCACACCGTGATCGTCACCCATTCGCATCCCGACCATTTTGGCGGCGCGGCACGGTTTGCAAAGCAGGCCGGTGCCGAGGTCATCGCCCATGCCGACTTCCGTTTCGGCGTGCTCGAATCGAGTGATGAAGCCGAAGTCTCGGTCGAGGACCTCTCTGCCGGAGAGGACGATGCGGACCACCGCCGGCTGATCCAGGGCTGGAACCACAAGACGCCCTGGGGTGGCGAGCATCCACGACCCGACTTCCGGGCCCGAATGAAATGGCGAGTGGCCCGCTTGCTTGGCAGCTCGTTCATTCCCGTGATCTCGAAGCCCGTACACGCGGGAGATGCGCTCCGGCTCGCAGGACGCGAATGGTTCGTGACCCACACGCCCGGCCACACTGAAGACCACATCTGCCTGCACTCGCCGGAGGAGGGCCTGTTCCTCGCCGGCGATCACGTGCTGCCGACGATCACCCCCCACATCTCCGGCCTGGCCCTATCGCATGATCCGCTCGACAACTTCTTCGATTCACTGGATCTGGTTGGCGCCCTCGAGAATGTCGACATCGCGCTCCCGGCCCACGGTCACCCCTTCGGCGATCTGAAGGGCCGCACCGACGCCATCAAGCAGCACCACTTCGAGCGGCTCGACGAGGTAAAGCGCATCGGGCGCGAGCTCGGTTCGGCCACGGTGCAAGCCTTCTCCCAGAAGCTCTTCAAGCCACGCAGCTGGGGCAGCATGGCCGAGAGCGAGACCTTCGCCCACCTCGAGCACCTGCGGATCGCGGGCCTGGCCGAAATGCATCGAAACGAACGGGGAATGCTCGAGTACGAGACCGGTTGAGATGACGGTGACTCTGCCGGATACAAAACGCCTGCTCGTGTGGCGCCATGCCAAAGCCCGTGCAGCGGAGCCGCACCAGAGCGACGCAGAGCGCCCCCTGGCTCCGGTCGGGGCCCAGGCTGCAGCCTGGATGGCGGAGACTTTCCTGGCCGATCCCCCTGACCTCGTCCTCTGCTCACCCGCAGTGCGTGCTCGCCAGACGCTGGACGCCGCGGAAGCCATCTGGGCCGGCGCGGCCCCAGTCCGGGTCGAGCCGGATCTCTATCTGGCTGAACCCCGGGAGCTACTCGAACGCATCGGTCGGATCGGCGTGGAAACCGGAAGTGTGCTCGTGGTCGGTCACCAGCCCGGGCTCGGAGAGCTCGTGAGCCTGCTGGCTGAGGACGGCGACCCGGCGGCGCTCACGACCTTTGCCCGGGGATTCAAGACCGCCGCCCTTGCAGAGCTTCGCCTCGACATCCGCTCCTGGCGGGAGGCCGCGCCGAGATGCGCATTCCTCGCCGCGTTCTCCAGGCCTGCCCTACCATGACCGACCATGCAGGATCGCCCGACTTCCGCCGAGCTTCTCGAGACCCTTGCCGACCTGCTGGAAAAGCAGGTCATGACGGCAACCCAGGGCCCGCTTCGCCACCAGGTGCGCGTTGCGGGAAACCTGTGTCGGATCCTCGAGCGAGAGGCCCGCCTGGGCGGAACCCAGGACGACCGTGAGAACGAGCTTCTTCGAATGGCTCTGGGCCCCAACGCCGAAACTGCCGACACCCCGGAGCTCAATGCCGAGCTCGCAGAGGCGTTGAAACGAGGGCAGGACCCCGAACTGGAACGGCGGGCTTGGCAGGCCCTGCTCGAGATCGTGCGCGGCAAGCTATCGATCGCCAAGCCGGGCCACGATGCATACGATTTCCTGGCCGAGCTGCCGGAGTGAACGCCACACCCGAACTGAAGACCGGCCTGGAGCGCGCGCTCGGCGAGCGCTGGCAAACGCCCGTCACTGTCGAAGAAGTCGGTGTCGCCTCCACCGGCGCGCGCCGTCGCAACGTGCTCTTCGACGCCACACGGAATGGCAAGACACTTCCGCTCGTCGCGACGATCATCCCGAACCCGGCAATGCAGGTCATGAGCATCAGCGTGGAGGCCGCAAACCTGCGCCTGGCGTTCGAACGGGGCATGCCAGTGCCCGAGCTTCACGGCGCATGGGAAGACCCGTGCTTCGTGGGCGGCCCGTTCTTCGTCACCTCCCGCATCGAAGGCGAAACGATTCCCCGACAGGTTCTCCGCCTGGTCGAAGCCGATCCCTCTCTCGGACCACGCCTCGCACGACAGTGCGGCGAAGCCCTGGCGAGGCTGCACACCGCAGATCCCGCTCGGGCCCACCCAGACCTCGCTGGCCCGAAGCCGGACGCGAACCCGATCGACCAGGGCATAGCCACGCTCGAATCGCTTCGCCAGGAGCTGTTGCAGCCTTCGCCCAGCTTCGCGCTCGGCCTGCGCTGGCTGGAACGCCATGCCCCTGCCCCACCTGCCGCTCTCAGCCTCGTGCACGGCGACTTCCGCAACGGCAACCTGATCGTCGGCCCGGACGGCCTGCGCGCCACACTGGATTGGGAACTCGCCCATATCGGGGATCCGATGCGCGACCCGGCCTGGCTATGCCAGCGCATGTGGCGCTTCCGGAACGACCTGCTCGAAGTCGGCGGCTTCGGCTCGCTGGACGAACTGCGGGAGGGCTACGAAGCAGCCGGGGGCACCTGGCGAGAAGATGCCTTCCACTGGTGGAAGGTCCAAGGAACCCTGGGCTGGGGTCTGGGCCTGGCCAGTCAGGCGAAGGCCCACATCGATGGCCTGGTCCCTTCGATCGTCATGGCCGCCAGCGGCCGACGCGTCGCCGAGCTCGAGTACGACCTGTTGCGCCTGATCCAGCGCGACTACTCCTGAGCCGTCACTCACGACGGACTCGGCATCGATCGAGAGCCCGGGAGAACGCGGGGCAGGATTACGATGGTGACCCAGGCAGGATTCGAACCTGCGACCCCCAGCTTCGGAGGCTGGTGCTCTATCCAGCTGAGCTACTGGGCCACGCAGCGGACGGCGAAGCCTACCGGAATGGGCCTGCCGCTGCGAACGAGCGCATCGCACCCCAGCGTGCGATCGGCCACGAGAAGCAAGGCGAAGACCGCAGGACTACACCCTAGAGCCCCCCGATATCCTGTGTACTGCGGCGCACGCCCCAGCTCCGGACCAACCCCCCGGTGTCGAACAACACCAGCAGGAGATCGGTTCGTTGCTCGTTCCGCGTGAAGGAGAAGAACGTGATGTTGGTGAAGACCGGCTCCTCCAGCTCGAGCGCATCGACATTTCGTCGCACGAAGCGGTAGAGGAAAGCGTCGCCGTCGTGCTGACGGACGATGCGATCCGGCGGCCCGAGGATCTGGAGCGCCTGGGCCTTGTCGGTCACGCCGGCCTGGAGCACTTCGTCGGGCACGACCAGGATCGGCGATCCACGGTAGATCCGGGTGATGCTGCAGGCCGAACCCAGGACCATCCACAAGCTGATCGCGAGCACGAGCATTTCGCGCCGCATCAGTCGCGCTCCTGACTCTGGCGGAACCCGAAGTACTCCACCACCTCATCATCATCGAAGAAGACCACCAGCAGGTCCGAATCCGCGCGGACCTTCAGGCTGTTGAACAAGATCGTCACGAACCCGGACAGCCGTCCCTCGTGCGCCTGCCAGGCCAGGATGTCCGAGAAACGCCGCGGCGCGCCGCCGCCAGGGCCACCGGTCGTCTCCTCGGACAGGATCAAGTCCTCCAGAAGCGACGCATCGGAGAAGTTGCTCGGTGGACCGAACCACTCGAGCAGGTCCGCCTTGGTGGTCGTCCCGGGTTGGATGTCCGCGACCTTTCCTGAATCGACCGGCATGCCCTCCGAATAGGTGCCGATCACGCAACCAAAGAGCAGGCTCGTCCCGAGAACGAGTACACCAAGCCTGCCCATGAGAACTCCAAGCCTTTGCATTCCGATTCTCCTCGGGGCGCAGCCTAGCCGATATTGGCCGCTATGATCGGCGGCCACCGAAGCGGGGCCCCTGCATGGAACACGCCAGCACCGATCTCGATGCCTTCGGCGTGGCCTGGCGCCTGGGCGCCACCCTCTTCTTCGTGGCCCTGAACGGCTTCTTCGTGGCGACCGAGTTCGCGCTGGTGAAGGTCCGCGCCTCGCGAATCGATCAGCTGGCCCGCCAGGGGCGCCGCAGAGCGGCCGCGGTCCAGCACATCCTGGCCCATCTGGATCGCTACCTCACCGCCTGCCAGCTGGGCATCACGCTGGCCAGCCTGATCCTCGGTGCGCTGGGCGAGCCCGCGGTTTCCGTGCTGATCATCGCGGGGGCAGGAGGCCTGGGCCTGGACATCGATCCAGAGGCCGGCTGGCTGTCGGTCGTCTCGATCGGCCTGGCCTTCTTCGTGATCACCGCGCTGCACATGACCGTCGGCGAGCAAGCGCCGAAAATGTGGGCTCTTCGCCGCGCGGAAGCCACTGCCCTCCAGACGGGCCAGATCCTGCGAGTTTTTACTTTTACGCTCGGACCCTTCATTTCTGCGATCAATTCCCTCTCGAACTGGGTCCTCCGACTGGCCGGCCTGCCTCCGGACGAGGGCCATGAGAGCTCCCACACGGCCGAAGAGATCCGCAGCATCCTGTCGCTCTCGGCCAGCACCGGCCAGATCTCCGACCGCGAGTACGAGCTGACCGCCAATGTGTTCCGGATGATCGAACTCGAGGTGCGACACATCATCGTGCCGCGCATCGACGTCCAGTACCTCTCGCTCGAAAAGTCACCGGAAGACAACCTGCGTCGCATCCGCGAGATGCGACATAGCCGCATCCCGCTCTGCGAGATCGGGCTCGATACGGTCCAGGGCTTCGTACACGCCAAGGACGTGCTCGATCGCTCGCTGGCGGGTGAAACCCCGGATCTGGTCAGCCTGGCGCGCCCGGCCATTTTCGTCCCGGATACGATGTCGATCTCGGATTTCCTCCTGGAGCTGCAGCAGCAGCGCGCCCATTGCGCGGTCGTGCTCGACGAGCGCGGAACCGCTCTCGGGCTGGCCTTCCGGGAAGATGCGCTGGAAGAAATCGTCGGGCCGCTGGGCGACGAGTTCCACGACCCGGAGATCGCATTGGTCGACCTGGGCGGGGGCAGATTCGAGCTGTCCGGACGGGTGGCCCTGCCCGAGGTTTGCGATCGGCTCGGCATCGAGCTTCCGGCCGAGGAAGAGGAGGCCGAGGACACCATCGGCGGACACGTCACGGCTCGGCTCGGCCGCCTGCCGAGAAAAGGGGATGCGGTCGAGGTCGGGCCCTTCGAGGCGACCGTGATCGAGGTCGGCCGCAGGCGCGTACAACGCCTGCGCATGGAGCAACCCCAGCCGGCGGAAGCCGCCGAGGAAGATGCTCCCTGAACCGGAATGCCCGCCTGGGCGGGCACTCTCCTGGTTTCAGGGACGCCGGTCGTCGGGAAGCGGAAAGTCGTAGAGCTTGGCGGCGTTCTCGTGGGTGATCATGCGGATCTCTTCCACCGGGAGCTTCCCGATGGCGTTCCGGAGCACCTCCTGGGTGTCGGGCCAGGTGCCGTCGCCGTGGGGATAATCCGACTCGCAGACGATGTTCTCCACACCGATCACATCCCGGGTGGAGATCGTCGAGGCATCGTCGATCAGACAGAACGTGAACGCGCGTCGCAGGACCTCGCTGGGTGAATTGTGGGGGTCGGGCCAGCCTCTCCCGTAGCCGGAGCGCGCCATGATGTTGTCGAGTCGATCGATCAGCATCGCGACCCAGCCGATTCCGCCCTCGGACATCGCGATCTTCAGTTCGGGGTAGCGCGCCGGCCAGCCGCTCCAGAGCCATTCGGCACACGAAGATACCGCCATGGGTCCGAAGAGCGTGGCACCGAGTTCGAGGAGCGGCGCACCGGCGGGCATCTCGGCGAACCCGGAAGAGCCGATATGCAGATTGACGACTGTGCCCGTCTCCGCACAGGCGCGGATGATCGGCTCCCAGTGTGAATCGAAGATGGGCGGATAGCCCAGACGATGGGGCTGCTCCGGCAGCGTGACGGCACGGAAGCCCCGCGCGGCGTTGCGCCGGATCTCCTCGGCGCCCACCTCGGCGTCCGCCAGGTAGGTGACGCCCAGCGGCACGATCCGATCCGGGTAGGCCCCGTACCACTCTTCGAAGAGCCAGTCGTTCCAGGCGCGCATGCACGCGATGCCGAGCTCGCGATCCTCTGCCTCGGAGAAGAGCGTTCCTCCGAAGCCCGTCACACCCGAAGGGAAGCAGACCGAGGCCCAGACCCCGCCCAGGTCCATGTCCTTGATGCGATCGTCGATCTTGTAGCAGCCCGGGCGCACCTCTTCGAAACGAGCCGGCTCGATGCGGTGGTCCTCTCTGGGGCGTCCGGCGACGCACATGAAGCCCACCTGGAAATACGGCTTGCCTTCGAACTCCCAGACCTCGTGCCCCTCTTCGGTCTCGACCACCTTCGGTGCACGATCCTGGAGCGCGCGCGGGAGGCGCCCTTCGAAAGTATTTGGGGGCTCGAGGATATGGTCATCCACCGAAAGGATCGTATACCGGGCTTCGCGGGGCTCCGGGTCCGGCAGCAGTTCGTGCACGACCGGACGCTTGATTCCAAGTTTTACTGCTCTGACCACGCTTCACCTCTTCGTTGCTTCAGATGGCTGCTCCGATGGTAGGACATCCAATCCGTAGACCCTCAGCACATTCCCGGAGAGCCTCTCGGAGTTGACCCGTGGCATCCCGGCCCGCGGTGAGCGGAGGCCGAGCGCAGTCAGGAAGGCCGGCGCGATGCCGACCGAGCGGATCGTCATCCGCGATCCCATCAGCCCTACCCAGGAGAAGTCGTAACGCGTCCGCCCCGTGGCCTGCTGGAACCGCCGGCTTGGAGTCGGGCTCTCAGGCCGCCGAGTCGACGCGATTGCCGAGAGCTCCGAAATGGTCGGCTGTGTAGCGAGCGAAGATGGAGGCGGAAGCCTCGATGCGGGCTTCAAGCGCCGTCGCCGGATCGTCGTCGGTCTCCTCATGATCCTCAGATGCGTGGTTCAGCACCTGCTGAAGCAGGCCTTCGAACCGATCCATCTGCTGCTGGAATTGGGCAACGAACCCCTCGAACAAGCTGGCCATCGCAATCGCGGGGGTCTCTTCGGCCGCGGGCAGTTCTGGATCTGCGACCGACACGGTCGGCTCCGCCTCACTGGCCGTATCGACGGCTGCCGCCTCGCTGGTCGCGTCGGCAGACGTCTGGCTGGTCCCGTCCACAGGCGCTTGGCTGGTCGCGGCGGCGGGCGCTTCCAGGCTCGCCTGGATCTCCCGAAGCCCGGACAAGAAAGTTTCGAACACACCACGAACCGTGTCGGCAAGTTCGGTGCGGTCTTCGAAACCACCGTGGCGAAGCTCGTGCATGACCCCGCGGATGTCTTCGTGCAGATCGCGAGTCGCGCTGCGAAGTGCATGACGTGTCTCGTCATCCAGCTCGGGATTCTCGTTCAAGAACGAGCGCACTTCATGACGCACCTCGTGGGCAACGTCGTGCAGCTCTTGCCGGGCATGCTCGACGGATCGTCCAGATTGGTTTTGGCCCTCGATCCGCATCCACTCCGGAGGCCCGGCGCGTTCCAGACGCTCACGCTCAGCGTGCTCGCACCGCCCGCGGTGCGCGCCCTCGGCACGCCCGGCGTGTCCGGCGTGGCCGCGGCGTGCGCCTTCAGCTCCCCGCGCGTGCTCGGTACGGCCGCGATGCGCGTGCTCCGTGTCCCGGCTTTGATGGGTGCAGCCGCGCTGCGTGCGTTCAACATCTTGCTGCTCGCGGAGCGAGCCGAGCTGATGAGCGTGATCGTGGGCGGGGGGTTGGATGTGCATGGAAGATCTCCAGGGCCCGTTCGAGGGCATTCCCACCCCTCGGCCCTGCCCGTATCGAGCATTACAGTCACATGGGAAACGTGTCGGGCATCACACGAATCACAAACCGGCAGCGCGCCCATGCTCCGCCATTCGATCCGACCCTCTTCCACAACGTCTTGCCCACTAGTGAGCCGCCGGGTGGAAACTACCGCGCGAGTTGGAACCCGTAGCGGAGAGCGGGGCCGAACAGATGACGATGCGCCCGCGGCGGCTCGTCGAGCCGGGTTCGCTCGAGCAGGCGACCTCTGCCTGTCGCCCGACCGGAGCAGTGGCACCCCCAGGCTTCCAGAGCAGCAGTCGACGCGAAGGTGGGGGGGGGCTCGAGGATGTGATCATCCCATGGAGCCTCTTCTAGCCCGCGAGGATCTGTCTGGTGCCTCACGCCCGACGACGCCAGGAAAGCAGCCCGCGCAGGCCCCTCCTGGTTTCGCCGGCGTCCTCGTGTTCGATTCGCGATGGATAGTCGAGGAGTTCGAGGTCGGCCTCGGCCCAGGCGGCAACCCGGGCTTCGACCCGGTCGTCGTACTGCTCCTCCCAGCTTCCGAGGCGCGACCGGTTGCGAACCGGAACCTGCACGCCGGCCGCCAACACGCCCAGCTCCACCAGTCGTTCCGAAACGCGCTCGATAGGAACGAGCGTCACCTCCGGCCCGAGACTTCCGCGCTCCAGCCACCCAGAGATCGTGCACTGGTAGACCGGATTGATCAAGGTGGGACATTCCAGCACAGAACCCACGAAGCGTTCGAAGCTGTCAGCTGCACCGGCGGCGAACTCCCGCACCCACTCGGCGTCCTTTTCCGTATCACGCCGGAAGAGGTAGTAGAGAGAGGTCGCGCGCCGGAACGGGTTCATCACCGTCGCGAAAATGGAGTACGTGCGGAACTCGTCGGGCACGGTGACGTCGTGCTGCCCGCCAATCACCTCGCCACCGGACTCCTGGAGGTAGGCATGAAGCGCGGTGCTTCCGGTGCGCGGGATCCCAATGTAGATCCAGCGGTTCTCGTGATGCACGATCACGAATTCACCCTGTAGCGCCGAGTGCCCTGCACACGCCTCCTCGACGGCATTTTAGCGGCTCACGGAGCTGCCGCAGACTGCCTGACCGACTCGCGCAGGCGTCAGTGGTGGGGCGTACTGGACTCGAACCAGTCGTTTAGGTCGCCCCTTGGGTCTCATCTCTAGGAATCCCGGGCACTTGCGGGATGACGCGCTGCGGAATCACTCCCCCCGACCTCCCCCCAAGCCATGCCGCATGGCGCACTCTTCAGCACAGCCGAGCCTCGCGGCGGCCTGCCTCGCGCGCTGGCTCGAGGCCGGCATCCTCGTCTCGGGCGAGGCCGACTGAGCGGCGCTCGCGTCCGGGCTAGGGCGCGACCCGGAGGAGCTCGAGCTCTTCCGGGTGGTCGTGCTCCGCCGGAGCGAGCGCCAGGTCGCGGTAGGCGCCGGCCGCCGGGTCGCGCTCCACCTTGCGGCGCCGGCGGGTGTAGGCCCAGAGCAGCCCCAGGAAGCGGCCGTACTTGGCGGCGCTCTCCCAGATGAAACGGGGATAGAAGACGAAGGGACTCTCGAGGGGCAGGGAGGGGCGTCGGTCCCGGCGATGCTTGCGTCGGAACAGGCCGCTCTCCAGCGGGTGAACGTTCTCGAACGCGATGCTGCCGTAGAACCATAGTGCCAGGTTCTGGATCTTCTTCGCGCCGCCGCCGCGAGTCGCCGCGGCGCGGCGCATCAACGTCTCCACGTGCTCGGGCGAGTAGAAGGTCTCCCACGCCAGGCGATAGGCCGAGTTCCACTCCTGCTTCGACATCTGCGGGTGCGCCGTCGTGACGTGGTGCACGTCGTACTTGTTCAGGTCGGGATCCATCCAGACGCCCCTTTGGTGAAGCTTCTGGTGATCTTCGGAGCCGGGCAGCGGCGTCAGCAGGAAGAACTCCAGCAGGTCGATCGGAAGCTCGCGCTGGATGATCTTCACGTCGCGTACGATGCTCTCCGGCGTGTCGCCCGGAAAGCCCACGATGTAGCCCGCGTAGGTGATGGCCCCGACGCCGTGCCAGGCCTGGAGCATGCTGCGGTACTCGGAGATGCGATTCTGCCGCTTCCCGGCGGCCTTCAGTGCGGCCGGATTGATGCTCTCCATCCCGATGAAGACGCGCTTCACGCCGGCCCGCCCCGCCTTCTCGATGAAGTTCGGAATCCTGTGGCACAGTGTGTCGACCTGGACGATGAAGCTGATCGGAAGGCCCTCGTCCTCGCGCAGCGCAATCAACCGGTCGAAGATCGGCTCCCAGCCGGCATTGCGCGCGAAGTTGTCGTCGGTGATGAAGAAGTTCTTCACCCCCTGGGCGAGGTTCTCTCGCACGATCTTCTCGACGTCGTCCGGACCGCGGCGCCGCGACTTGCGGCCCTGCACGTTGATGATGGTGCAGAAGCTGCACTGGAACGGACAGCCGCGACCGGCGTCGAAGCTGGTGCGCGAGCCGGCGGTGCGCTGGATGGTCTCCACCGGCAGGTAGGGCGTCGGGCTGCCCACCAGGGCCGGCAGGTCGTTCATGTAGTCGTAGAGCGGCTTGAGCGCGCCAGCGTAGGCGTCCTGGAGCAACTGCTCGAAGCGATGCTCCGCCTCGCCCGCGAACAGGGACAGCCCGTCGTCCATCGCCTGTTGCAGCTCGGACTGCACGTCCGGAAGCATCGCGAGGCTCCCGCTGACGTGGAAGCCGCCGATCACGACGGGGAGTCCCTCGGCCCGGAACTGGCGGCCGAGGTCCACCGCTCGCGGGAACTGGTTCGTCTGCACCCCTACCAGGGCGACGAGCGCCCGGCCGCCTTCGCGCGCGATCTCCCGGGCGATCCGGGAGGGTTTGATGCGCCGGTTGCTCTCGTCGTGGGAACTCACGACGATCTCGACGTCCTCGCCCAGCACTCTCCGCTCAACGCAATCCAGGGCCAGTCCGTGCAGGGCGGCCAGGGAGTTCGAGGGAATCGCGGAGCGAGCCCACTGGAGCACGTAGCCGTCGTCGTCGTAGTGCGAGGGCTTGATCAGGACCAGGTGAAAGCGAGCTGCGAAGCGGTTGCGCAAAACGTTCCTCACGACGCCAGGAATTGAAGGAACGCCAGCGAAGGGAGGTGAGTCCCGGCGGCAAGACCGCTGTCGACGATGGCGACCGTCCCCGATGCTGCCGGTTCTGGCCCGTACGAGGCCGCACCCTATCAGATCGGCGTGCGTACGGCTCCACTGGTGGGGCGTACTGGACTCGAACCAGTGACCTCCGCGGTGTGAGCACGGCGCTCTAGCCAACTGAGCTAACGCCCCGAATGGGCCCAGGCCCCTGCGGGTCCACGGGTATTAGACGAGGCCCCGGGGGCGCGCAAGAGCGCGGGGAGACCGGCGCTCAGTCGCTCTCGGCCTTCGTCGCGGCTGCGGCCACGAACGCGCTGAACAGCGGATGGGGCTCGAATGGCGTGCTCTTGAACTCCGGATGGAACTGGCAGCCCACGAACCAGGGGTGGTCGGCGATCTCGGCCACTTCCACCAGCCGCCCGTCCGGCGAGGTGCCGGAGAGGGTCAGGCCGGCGCTCTGCAGGCGGTCCCGATACTCGGGGTTGAATTCGAGGCGGTGGCGATGGCGCTCGGACACTTCGAGGGTGCCGTAGGCATCCGCGGTCCGGGTATCGGGCTGGAGCTTGCAGGGGTAGGCGCCCAGCCGCATCGTCGCACCCTTGTGCTCGATGTCGAGCTGATCGGGCAGGAAGTCGATCACTGCGTGAGGCGTGTCCTCGTCCACTTCCCTGGAGTTGGCGCCGGCCAGCCCGGCCACATTGCGGGCGAACTCGATCACGGCCATCTGCATGCCGAAGCAGATCCCGAGGAACGGCGTGCGGCTCTCTCGGGCGTAGCGCACTGCGGCGATCTTGCCTTCCACACCGCGCGCACCGAAGCCGTGGGGCACGAGGATCGCATCCACGCCATGAAGCTCCCCGACGTCATCGAGTTTCTCGGAATCGAAGTACTCGATTCGCACCTTGGCCCGATTGGCGATTCCGGCGTGATGCAACGCCTCGTTCAGGCTCTTGTACGCGTCGGTCAGGTCGACGTACTTGCCGACCATCGCGATCCGCACTTCCCGCTCGGGATGGCGGATTGCGTGGACGACTTTCTCCCAGGCGGACAGGTTCGGTGCACCCGTCCAGATACCGAGCACCCGGGTGATCTTCTCATCCAGACCTTCATCGGCGAAGACGAGGGGCACCTCGTAGATGTGCTCCACATCCTTGGCGGTGACCACTGCATCCTCGTCCACGTTGCAGAAGAGTGCGATCTTGGCCTTCACCGAGCGGGGCAGGAAACGATCCGTGCGGCACAGCAGCACATCCGGCGCGATGCCGACGGCCTGAAGCTCCTTCACCGAGTGTTGGAGCGGCTTCGTCTTGAGCTCGCCCACCGAAGAGATGAACGGCACGAGCGCCAGGTGGACGTAGCAGACGTTCTCCCGGCCCACGTCGTTTCGAAGCTGACGCACGGCCTCGAGAAACGGCAGCGACTCGATATCGCCGACGGTTCCGCCGACTTCCACGATCAACAGGTCGGCGTCTTCCGCGGCCATGTGGACCCGCTTCTTGATCTCGTCGGTGATGTGCGGGATGACCTGGACCGTCCCGCCCAGGTAGTCGCCCTTGCGCTCCTTGCTGATCACCGTGTTGTAGACCCGCCCGGCAGTCACGTTGTTGACCTGCCCGGTGCGGGTTCGGGTGAAGCGCTCGTAGTGCCCCAGGTCGAGGTCGGTCTCGGCGCCGTCGTCGGTGACGAACACCTCGCCGTGCTGCACCGGGTTCATCGTGCCGGGATCCACGTTCAGGTAGGGATCCAGCTTCAAGAACGCGACCCGCAGGCCCCGCGCCTCCAACAGCGCCCCGATGGCCGCAGCGGACAGTCCCTTGCCGAGGCCCGACAGGACCCCTCCAGTGACGAAGATGAACTTCTTGGGGCGCGTGGTCATGAGTTCTCCTGGAGTCTATCGAACAGCGGCGGCAATCTCGCCGACCCGCACGTCATCGATCCGAATCTGGTGAATGGGAACGAAGGGCTCGGGCAGTCCCTCGGGTGCGAAGTAGCCGATCTCGAGGGTTTCCTCGGGGGTGGTCGGTTCGCCCTGCCCCACCGGCGCCCCCTCGAAACACAGGTTCACGGACTGCACCCGCTGGCCATCCGGGTAGGCGATCACCTGGCGAGCCGGCTCGGAATACACGCCGATCAACCGGCCGACGTCGATGCGCACTCCGGTCTCTTCCTCGACCTCGCGGGCCGCCGCTTCGGCCACATTCTCGCCGACCTCGACATAGCCGCCCGGCAAACCCCAGTGGCCGTTGTCGCTGCGCCGCATCAGCAGCAGCGGACTGCCGGGACCGGCACTCCACACCACGGCTGATACCGAGAGGCGGATCTCCATCGGATCGGCGGCAAAGTATGACGTGGAAACCGTCATCAGCCTGGCGATCCGGACCTTGCCGCGCACGGCGTTGCCGTGGGGGAATGCGACGGGACCGAACGAATGTCTCTCACCCCGAAGGAGTTCGGAGGGTTGTAGCGCCCGGCTGGAGGCTCCGCAATTTCGGCAGTTCGAAACCGTGTTTCAGGCGGGCTCGAACCTCATGGCGAGAGCGGCGCTTCGCGCAGCCCGGCCGTCTCCTCGAAGCCAGCCATCAGGTTCAGGCATTGGACGCCTTGCCCGGAGGCGCCCTTCACCAGGTTGTCGATCGCAGCCAGGACCACCAGGGTTCCATTGCGCTCGTCGGCAAAGACGTTCACGTCGCAGAAGTTGCTGCCTCGCACGCTGCTGATCCGGGGCGCCTCGCCCGCCGGCAGCATCCGCACGAAGGGTTCTTCCGACCAGGCTTCAGCCAGAACCGCCCTTGCAGCGTCCTCACCCATCGGCTGGACGGTGCGCAGGTAGATCGTGCTCAGCATGCCCCGAACCGTCGGCAGCAAATGGGGCACGAAGCTCACTCGCACCTCGGAGCCCGCGGCAATGCTGGCCTCTTGCTCGATCTCGGGCCCGTGGCGGTGGGAGGCCACCGCGTAGGCCATCGCATTGCCGTCCATCTCCGCCATCAGGTAGGTGTCTGCCAGCTTGCGGCCCGCACCGGAGACACCGGACTTGCTGTCGATGTGGATCCCCTCGGTGTGCACGACCCCGGCCCGGAGGAACGGGACCATCGGAATCAGCACCGAGGTCGGGTAGCAGCCGGCACCGGCGACGAGATCTGCACCTCGGATCTCGTCGCGGTAGAGCTCGGGCAGGCCGTACACGCCCTGCCCGAACAGTTCGGGAGCGCCGTGGGCGCCGTACCAGGCCTCGTACGAGGCCGGGTCCGATAGCCGGAAATCTGCCGAGAGGTCGACGACCCGGACTCCACCCTTGCGCAGGCCCGCCGCGATGGGCGCCGCAGTGGCATGCGGGAGGCAGAGGATGGCCGCGTCCACCCGCTTCGACAGAGCCTCCGAATCGGCGCTTTCGAAGCTCAGATCCACGACGCCGCGAAGGGCCGGAAAGGCCTCGCCCACGGGCTGACCGGCCCGCTGCTCGCTGGTGACCGCGACGATCTCACAGCTCGGATGGCGGTGCAGGATGCGCAGCGATTCGAGCCCGGTGTATCCGCTCGCTCCGACGACGGCGATCCGCATGATCTTACTCCTGTGCTTCGCTGAAACGCAAAACGGGAGGCCCGGAGGCCTCCCGTTCGCAAACGATTCTCTGGAAGAGGCCTAGCGCTTCGAGAACTGGAAACGCGCACGTGCGCCGCGCTGCCCGTACTTTTTGCGCTCGATCTTCCGCGCATCGCGGGTCAGGAATCCGGCCTTCTTCAGCGGCGCCCGCTGGGCCGGGTCGAGCTTCTCGAGCGCTCGGGCGATGCTATGACGCAGCGCGCCCGCCTGCCCGGAGACACCGCCACCCTTGATGTTGGCGGTGATGTCGTACTGGCCGCCGAGGCCCGTGGTATCGAACGGCTGATGGATCATCTTCACCAGGCTCTCGCGAGGGAAGTACTCCTCCAGCGGTCGGCCGTTCACGACGATCGTGCCCACGCCGAGCTTCACCCGGACCCGGGCCACAGAGGTCTTTCGGCGTCCGGTCGCCTCGGTACTGGTCTGCACTTCAGTCAAGGACGAGCTCCTCGGGCTTCTGGGCCGCATGGGGATGGTCGGGGCCGGTATAGACCTTGAGCTTGTTGAGCATCTTCCGGCCCAATGCGTTCCTGGGCAGCATGCCGCGGACGGCGTTTCGCACGACCCGATCCGCGTAGGGACCGGAAAGCAGCTTGTCTGCGGTGATCGACTTGATGCCACCGGCCCAACCCGAGTGCCGGTAGTAGGTCTTGTCTTCGCGCTTTCGACCGGTGAGCTTCACCTTCTCGGCGTTGACCACGATCACGAAATCGCCGGTATCCACGTGGGGCGTGAATATGGGCTTGTGCTTGCCACGGAGAATCGTCGCCACGCGGGTCGCGAGGCGGCCGAGCACGAGGTCGTTCGCGTCCACGACGAGCCAGCGCCGCTCGACGTCGGCAAGCTTGGCGCTCTGAGTGGCCAGATGAGCCTGGGCTCCCATCGGATGCAGTCCTCTCTAATAGACAGCGAGCGCAGTTCGATAGCAAGCCGATCCCCGGGGGTCAAGCGGCCGGGAGTTCAGGCGTCGACTCGGACGAGGGTCAGGCCAAGGGCCGGCGCAGTCGGCCCGGCAGCGCTGCGGCATCGGGCTGACAGCACCTCAGTGGTCCAGACAGGGGACTTTCGACCGAGGCCCACCTCCAGAAGGGTCCCTACAAGGTTTCGGACCATGTGGCGCAGGAATCCGTTGCCCTCGGCCTCGATCAGGACGGCGTTTCCGGCCTGCCCGGCCACATCCAGGCGAGCCAGGCTGCGGACCGTATCGGAGACGCTCGAGCCCGCGGCTTGGAAGGACGCGAAGTCGTGCGTTCCCCGAAGGGATTCGCTGCAAACCTGCATGGCCGCCAGATCCAGATGTTGGGGAATCTGGAGCCAGCGCCGTGCGCGCAGCGGCGAGCGAGAGACCCCATTCCAGATCTGGTAGCGATACAACTTGCCCGTCGCGGCAAAGCGGGGGTTCCAGCCAGGGGGCGCGATGGCGGCCCCGGAGACGGCCACGTCAGCTGGCAGCTTCGCATTCAGCGCGCGGCCGAGCGTCTCGGGAGTGAGATCGGTCGCAAAGGCCGCAGCCACCAGCTGACCTTCGGCGTGAACCCCGGCATCGGTGCGCCCTGCTGCCTTCACCGTGACCGGAGCACCCGCGATAGCGGTGAGCGCACCCTCGAGCTCGGCCTGTACCGACCGATGGCCCTCGGGCTGGCGCTGCCAGCCTTCGAAGTCGGTGCCATCGTATTCGACAGTCAGTCGAAACGTCGGCACGACGGCTCAGAGGCCGGAGCCGAAGAAGCGCTGCCGGGCCAGTTCGAGGCCATTGATGGCCGCCAGACGGACCGGATCCCCGGCCAGCCAGAGCTGCAATCCGAAGCCCTCGCGAGCGCTCGGATCGCTTCGAACACGCCCCACACCGATATCCGCACTGCCTACCGCGTCCCGGGTACTCGGAGCATCCGGCTCGTCGCTGACGACGACCCCAGGTGTCTTGGAAAGGGCATCGGCAGCCTCCTGCGCCCCGAGCGGCCGCTGCGTCTCGACCGAGAGCTGAATTCCGCAGCCTGCGAAGGTCGGAACCCGAAGCGAGCTGATCGAGAGCGGCGGCGGCTCGGCCAGCAGCCGGACCAGATGGGCTTCGATCTGCGCCTCCCTGTCTCCTGTGGAACCCGTCCCAGGCAGATCGACCGAAGGCAGGCAGTCGAAGGCCAGCGGCTTCGAGAAGAGCTGGGAGTCGTCGACCTCCTGCTGCTGGAAGAGGCCCAGGGTTTCCTGCTGAAGAGCCTCCACGCCTGCGCGCCCTGCGCTGGAAGCGGACTCGAGGATCGTGGCCTGCACCCGCGCCAGACCGGCGCGCTCCGCCAACGCACTGAGCACCGGAGCCAGCAGCAGGACGGGGCCGGCGGGGCCGGCGATCAGCGGCTGCTCGGGCGCCCACAATCGGGCCGGGTTGCTTGCGAGGCCCAGCGGGATCTCCCCGCGTGAAGCGAGCGCACCCGCAAGATCGACACAGGCCAACTCACTGCGCAGCGCCAGCCGGATCCAATCCACCGCGACTGCGGCCGGCGCACAGAGCCAGAGCAGGTCCAACTCGGCCAGCGGCGGCGGCTCCGTCTCGACGGCCACGTCGTGACCGAGGAACTCGACCTCTTCGCCGATGGAACCCTCTGTCGCGATGGGCACCAACCGTTGGATCGGGAAGCGCCGCTCTTGCAGGAGCGCGATCAACTCGCGACCGACGGTGCCCGTGGCTCCGATCACCGCCACACGCAGCAGCTCGGGCTTGCTCATGCGCCTTTCTCGAGCTGGCGAAGTACCGCATCGCCCATCGCGACACAGCCGAGCGTCGGGCGATCCTCGCCGTCGAGCACCAGATCGCCCGTGCGGAGGCCCTCGCCGAGAGCGGCAGTGACCGCGCTGCGCACCTGGGCAGCCACATCCTCCCGCTCGAAGGTGTGCTCGAGCATCATCGCCACCGAGAGGATGGCCGCGAGCGGGTTGGCGGCATCCTGGCCGGCGATATCAGGGGCCGAGCCGTGCACGGGCTCGTACAGGCCGACGCCCCCCTCACCGAGACTCGCAGAGGGCAGCATGCCGAGTGAGCCCGTGATCATCGCCGCTTCATCCGAGAGGATGTCGCCGAACAGGTTGCCCGTCACGATCACATCGAAACGTGCCGGGTCTCGAACCAGCAGCATCGCGCAGGAATCGACCAGCTGATGCACGAGTTCCACGTCGTCGTAGTCCTTCGCGACTTCGTCGACCACCTCCATCCAGAGCTGCGAGACCTCGAGCACGTTCGCCTTGTGGACGTGGGTCAGGTGATGGCGGCGCCGACGAGCGGAGTCGAACGCCACGCGGGTGATCCGGTCGATCTCGACCTCGTCATAGACCATCGTGTTGCGCGCCTCGCGACGCCCCTCCACCAGGGCACGGCCACGCGGCTCCCCGAAATAGATGCCTCCCGTCAGCTCGCGGACGACCAGCAGATCGATACCGTCCACGACTTCAGGACGCAGGGTCGAGGCTGCAGCCAGCGCCGGAAACACCGTGGCCGGGCGCAGGTTCGCAAACAGACCGAGCTCCTTGCGGATGCGCAGCAGGCCCTTCTCGGGGCGGGTATCCACCGGCAGTGCATCCCATTTCGGACCGCCGACCGCACCGAGCAGGACGGCACGGCTCGCGCGGGCTCGTTCCACCACGGCATCTGCCAGCGGCGTGCCATCGGCATCGATCGACGAGCCGCCGATCAGCGCCTCGCTCATTTCCAGTTGGAGTCCCGCGCGATGGGCTGCGATCTCGAGCACGCGGCACGCTTCGCGCGTGACTTCGGGGCCAATGCCGTCGCCCGGCAGGACGAGGATCTTTTCGCTCATGGTCTCCATTTCCCTGCAAACGCAACAGGGCGTTGCGTTCGGTTTACGTTTTGGAGCGTCCCCTCTTGTCGGGTCAGATGCCGCGAGGAGGGGGCTGGGGGCGGTGGGTCTTCTGGGCTTCGAGGCGGTTGATGGCGGTGACGTAGGCCCGGCCGCTGGCCACGATGATATCGGTGTGGGCGCCGTGACCGATCACGCGGCGACCGTCTTCGGTGATCGTCACGGTGACTTCGCCTTGGGCGTCCATGCCGCCGGTGATGGCCTTGACCTGGTATTGGAGAAGTTCGGCCTTGGTTTCGGTGAGTTCGGTGATGGCTTTGAAGACCGCGTCGACGGGGCCGTCGCCTTGAGCGGTGGCTTTCTTGGGTTCGCCGGCGATCAACAGCTCCACCGTGGCATTCGGAGTAGCGAAGGTGCCGCTCTGGATGACCAGGTTGCCGAGACGAAAGCGCCCGTCATCGACACTGACCGAGGTGGAGACGATGGACTCCAGGTCTTCGTGATAGATGCTCTTCTTCTTGTCCGCGAGGGCCTTGAAGCGGCGAAACGCCCTCTGGAAGTCCTCGTCCGCCAACTCGTATCCCATTTCCGTCAACCGATCGCGGAAGGCATGGCGGCCGGAGTGCTTTCCGAGAACGAGTTCATTCGAAGGCCGACCGATCGACTGCGGCGTCATGATCTCGTAGGTGATCGCAGCCTTCAGCACGCCGTCCTGATGGATACCGGCCTCGTGGGCGAAGGCGTTGTCTCCGACGATCGCCTTGTTCGGCTGCACCGGGAAGCCGACGATCGAAGAGAGCATCCGGCTCGTCGGATAGATCTCGGTCGTGCGGATCTTCGTGTCCAGCCCATCGAACGCGTCCTGTCGCACCTTCAGCGCCATCACGACTTCTTCCATCGCGGTATTGCCGGCGCGCTCACCGATGCCGTTGACCGTACACTCGACCTGGCGCGCACCCGCCTCGATGGCCGCCAGGCTGTTGGCAGTCGCCAGGCCCAGATCGTTGTGGCAATGCAGGCTGAAGATCAGGTTCTCACTGCCGGCAATGTGCTCGCGCAGGTAGCGGATCAGATCGTGGTACTCGACCGGAGTCGTGTAGCCCACCGTATCCGGCACGTTCAGGGTCGTGGCCCCCGCCTTCACCGCACAGGTGAAGACCTGGACCAGGTAATCCCAATCCGAACGGGTGGCGTCCTCGGCCGAGAACTCCACGTCGTCCGTGTACTGGAGCGCCTGCCGAACCGCCCGATCCACCTCTTCGAGCACCTGCTCGCGACCCATCTTGAGCTTGTGCTCCAGGTGGATGTCGCTGGTCGCGATGAAGGTGTGGATGCGCGAGTGACGGGCCTGCTCCAGGGCCTGCCCGGCCCGGGTGATGTCTGCATCCGCAGTGCGCGCAAGGCTGCACACGCGGGCCTGCTCCAACGCCCCGGCAATGGCCTGGACCGAAGCAAAGTCCCCGTCGCTGGCGATCGCAAAGCCGGCTTCGATGATGTCGACGCCAAGGCGCTCGAGCTGGCGCGCCAGGGTCACCTTCTCGTTCAGGTTCATGCTGCAACCGGGAGCCTGCTCCCCGTCGCGGAGGGTGGTGTCGAAGATCCGTATGTGTTTGTCATCACTCACGATTCGTTCACCTCCCCCGGCTGCTCCGGCGGAATCTCGTCCAACTCGGTGCCGGTTCGCCACCTCCACAGCCACTCCACCGGGCCCGAAGCGACATAGGCGATTCCCACCAGGAAGAGCGTGACGGAGGGTTTCGAGAGGATCACCGCCAGCGCGAGCACCATCAACACCGTGGTGGTGTAGGAGCCGCTGATCCGGAGGTCCTTGAAGCTCCGATACGGAATGGGGCTCACCATCAACACGCCGAGCAGCGCGATCCCGACACCGGCCAGGGGCGCCGGGATATCGAGGGGCAGTCCGCTCTCCCGCAGGAAGCCGGCAAACCAAACCGAGGAAAGCACCATGCCGGCACCCGACGGCGTGGCCAGCCCCTCGAAGCGACCCCGGAAGCGTTCCGGTGTGACGTTGAAGCGCGCCAATCGCAGGGCCGCGCATGCCGCGTAGAGGAAGGCCAGCACCCAGCCCGTCCAACCCAGCTGCTGGAGCGCGCCCGCTTGATAGGCGAGCATGGCCGGCGCTACGCCAAACGAGACGGTATCGGCAATCGAATCGTACTCGGCACCGAAGCGGCTGGTGGCTCGGGCCATTCGCGCCACACGACCGTCGAGCACATCGAAGATCCACGCAATGAAGATCGCAAGGGCAGCGCGATCCAGATCGCCTCGTGCAGCCAGCGTGATCGACCAGAACCCGGCCGCCAGGTTGCCGGTGGTGAAGAGCTGGGGCAGAAGCGCCATCCCGCGGCGGGCCTCCCCGCGCTGCCGGCGGCGGCGCTTGCGGCGCCGCCCCGGTGAATCCGTGTCCGGATTCTCTTCCACAGGCTTCGGGATCTCGGACTCGCTCATGCGGTCTCCTCCCGCTCGAGCTCGGCGATCAGCGTGCTGCCACCCCGCACGCGCGTGCCGCGCTCGACCAGAGCCCTGCTGCCGAGGGGCAACACCACATCGGTGCGCGAGCCGAAGCGAATCAGCCCATAGCGTACGCCCCGCTCGAGCCACTCGCCGATCTCTGGGTGGCATAGGATGCGCCGGGCGATCAGCCCGGTGATCTGGACGACCCCCACCTTCCGACCGTCGGCCATCTCCAGGGCCACAGCACAGCGCACATTGCGGGTCTCCGCCTCCCGGTTGAACGCCGCCAGATAGGCATCACCCGAACGCTCGATGGAAACGACCCGCCCAGCCACCGGAGCACGGTTCACGTGAACGTTGAAGACCGACAGGAAGATGCCTATTCGCAAAGCCTTTTTTCCGCCGGAAGTCTCGATCTCCCCGACCTCGATCACGCGCCCGTCCGCCGGCGAGACCACGTCCAGTTCACCGGTCGGAATCGTCCGCTCCGGGTTCCTGAAGAAGGCCGCCACGAACAGGCCGAGCCCACCGAACAGCGCGGAAACGATGGGTGCCCCGAGCCCCCAGGCCAGGCCCGACACCACGAACAGCGGAATCCCGAACCGGTAGACGTCCGGCGCGAACCAGGCGGTGAGCCGCTCCTCGAACCGTCCGTCCGGCGCAAACCCGGCGGTGAGCCGCTCCTCGAACCGTCCGTCAGGCGCGCGCTCCGTCACGTCAGTTCTTCGATCGGTCGACCAGGCGATTCTCACCCAGCCAGGACATCAGCCCACGCAGCCGCGCGCCGACCTTTTCCATCGGATGCTCGGCCGCACGGCGGCGCATCGCGTTGAACGCGACGAAGCCCGATTTGTTCTCGAGGATGAACTCCTTCGCGAACTCGCCCTGCTGGATCTCCTTCAACACCTGCTTCATCCGGTCCTTGACGCCCGCATCGATGACGCGAGGCCCGCGGGTGAAGTCGCCGTACTCGGCAGTATTCGACACCGAGTAGCGCATGTTCGCCATTCCGTTCTCGTAGATCAGATCGACGATCAGCTTCACCTCGTGGATGGTCTCGAAGTAGGCCATCTCAGGCGCGTAGCCCGCCTCGACGAGCGTCTCGTACCCGTTGCGCATCAACTCGGTGAGCCCGCCACAGAGCACCGCCTGCTCGCCGAAGAGATCGGTCTCGGTCTCTTCCCTAAAAGTCGTCTCGATGATGCCGGCCCGGCCACCACCGATCGCCTTCGCGTAGGCCAAACCGATCTGAAGCGTGTCGCCAGTCGGATCCTGATGCACCGCAACCAGGCACGGCACGCCCTTCCCTTCTTCGTAGTGAGCACGCACGGTGTGGCCGGGCCCCTTGGGCGCGACCATGAAGACATTCACGTTCTCGGGCGGGGTGATCGCCTGGAAATGGATGTTGAAGCCGTGCGCGACGGCCAGGTAGTCGCCAGGCTCGAGACCCGGCGCGATCTCGTCGGTGTAGAGAGAGGCGGCCGTCTCGTCCGGAACCGTCAGCATGATCACAGAGGCCTCGCGTGCAGCCTGGTCCGGGGTCGCGACGCGCAGACCCGCAGCCTCGGCCTTGGGCCATGAGGCCGAATCCTTGCGCAGGCCCACCACCACATCGACACCGGAGTTCTTCAGGTTCTGGGCATGGGCGTGGCCCTGGCTGCCGTAGCCGATCACGGCGACGACCCGGCCCTCGAGCCGGCCGAGGTCCGCGTCCTTGTCGTAGTAGATGTTCAGTGCCATTGGGGATGGGTCTCCGTGGTTCCGGGGGAAACGGCGGGCCGTGTTGGGCCGGGGACTCCGCCTGCGCTTCCGGGCGCTTACGGGATTCCGGTGGCCGCCGAAGGGGCGAGGCTACGAAAGCCCCGCAGGGGTGTCAAAGAGCGGGTTCGAGGGCCTGGCCCGTCCGCTCGACTTCGGCCTCCGCACGCCGGAGATAGCTCGGGAGAAGCTCCTCCGCGGCTCGCGCGAAGCCAGCCGCCAAACGGACCTGAGCCAGCTCTCCGACCCGCCCGGCCCTGGCGGCTACTGCGGGAAGCCGCTCGAGGCCGGGGGCTGCGAGGCCCGCCGCGCCTTCGGCGGCGTCCTCGCCCACCACGACCCGTGTGCCGGGCGGAAGCAGCCGAGAGAGTTCCTCGGGCGAATAGACGCTTTCGGCCGCGATCGGCTCCCCTTCCGCATCGGCCGATCCCCAGACGCCTGCGTAGAGCTCTCCGCGCCGTGCATCGAGCAGCGCCGCCACGGGCCCCTCCGCTCCATGGGCTGCCCGGGCCAGAGCGGCCAACGTGGAAACTCCGACCACCGGCGGCCCAGCCCCGAACGCCAGGCCCTTGGCAGTGGCAATCGCAATGCGGAGTCCGGTGAACGATCCAGGACCGGTCGAAACCGCGATTGCATCGAGATCTCCCAGCGTGAGCCCTGCCTCCTTGAGCACGGTGTCGATTCCCGGCAGCAGTCGCTCCGAGTGGACCCTTGCGCCTTCGGTGGACAGCTCCGCCACCACCCGCGGCCCCTCGAGAATCGCCACGCTCATCACCCGGGTCGCCGATTCGAGCGCCAGCACCCGCGGTCCGCTTGCGGTCGCGGGGGGACGATTCGAGCGACCGGCCTCCACACGATCGCGAGGCTTCTGATTCGAACGCCCGGCCCCGACCCGATGGCGAGGTTTCCGGCTATCGGTCGCCAACCGTGACTACAAGCCCCGCATCCAGTCGAAGAAGTTCGACCAGTTGCGGGAGACATCGTTCCACAACGCAAAGCTCATCAGAGCAACCAACAAGATCAGCCCGACCTGCTGGACGAGTTCGCGGGTTCGCACCGTCAGAGGGCCGCGCTTCACACCCTCGACCAACGCGATCAAGGCCTGGCCTCCATCGAGGATCGGGATCGGCAACAGGTTCAAGATGCCCAGATTGATGCTGATCAGCATCAACAGCTGCAGGAAGCGATCCCAGCCGGCCTGGAAAGCCGTGTGGCTCTGTTTCGCAATCTCGATCGGGCCGCCGATCGCCTTGCGCGAGATCTCACCGGTCACGAGCTTGCGCAGCCCGCGCAGGAAGATGCGGGTCACCTCGTAGGTCATCACCACCGCACGGGGAACCGAGACCCACGGGTTGCGCAGGCGCTCCTCGGCAACCGCACCAGGAAGCGCCGCGTTCGCTCCCTGAATCCCGATCAGATACTCCTCCTGTTCGCTGCCTTCGATCCGGGAGGGACGCTTCTGCGGTGCGATCGGCACCAGACGCGTCTGCCCGTCACGCGCGATCTGGATCTCGAGGCTCCGACCGCCGCTCCCGAGCACGGTCTCCTGGAAGGTGAGGAAGCTGCCAATCGGCTGGCCATCGACGGCCACGATCAGGTCACCGGCCTCGATCCCGGCCCGCGCCGCGGGCATGTCCTCGGATACCGCCACCACCAGCACGACTGCAGGAATCACACCGAGAGCCTCGACCCCGCCAAGTGCCGGAACCGAGACATCGACCGGAGTCTCCTCCGCATCCAGGCCGATGGGTTGCGGGCTCGTGGGTTGCGGGTTCGTCGGTTGCGGGTTCGTCGGTTGCGGGTTCGCGACCTGCTCCGGGCGCATGACCCGGAGCCGGACCTGGCCCGTCTCCCCGGCATCGCGGTAGGCCCTCACGAAGCCGGCCCAATCCTCGACCTCGCGCTCTCCCACGCGAACGACGCGATCCCCCGCACGCAGCCCACTCTCCGCCGCGCGCGCATCGGGGCCAGAGAGGCCCAGGAGTGCCTTCTGCCGGCTGTGCTGAACGCCGAGCCAGCCGACCTGCTTGTCGTCGCGAAACACCCGGTCGATACCGGGCCGGGTTTCGATCGGCACGGAACGGATGAAGGCCGGGGCGCCTTCGCGCTCGATCTCGAGTTCGACCTCTTCACCCGGATGTGCGCGGACGAAGTCCTCGAGACCCTGCCACCAGACCAACGTCTCGCCGTTCATAGCGACGATCCGGTCGCCTGCCTCGAGGCCGACACGCGCAGCCGGCGAGGCCGGCTCGATCGTGCCGATCACCGGGGCCGCCCGGTCGATGCCCACCCAGAGCGTTCCCATCAGCAGCAGCACCGGAAGCATCAGATTCATCGCGGGGCCCGCCAGGAAGATCGACAGCTTCTTCCACATGGGCTGGACCGGCAGGCTGTGGGCCGGATCCTCCTGCACCTCCGGACCCTCTTCCTCGCCCGGATTCTCTCCGAGCATCTTCACGTAGCCGCCGAGAGGGATCCAAGCCACCACGTACTCGGTACCGCTGCGAGTCCAGGCCATCTTGAAGCGGCCGATTCCGATCGGCGGTCCGAAGCCGATCGAGAACTTCAACACACGAACACCACACAGCTTCGCCACGATGTAGTGGCCGAACTCGTGCACCGTGACCAGCACACCGAGCATCAGCACGAATGCGAAGAGCCCTTCGAAACCGGTGGCGACCTGGTTCACGAGGTCGGATCCTCCGTCACGGCTTCATCTCCTCCAGAAGCGAGCGGGCTCGGGCTCGGGCCCACGCGTCGGCGGCCTCCACCTCTTCCAGGCCCAGGGCCCCACCGCGTGGATGATCGGCGAGCCAGGCGGCCAGCACGAGGCCATTCGTGCGGGCGATCTGGGGAAAGGGCAGCCCGCCCGCGAGGAACGCAGCCACGGACTCCTCGTTGGCCGCGTTCAACACCGCGGGTGCGGCCTCATCTCCCGCCAACGCTTGAAAGGCCAAGTCGAGGCACGGGAAGCGTTTGGTATCCGGGGTCTCGAAATCGAGCCGGCCCGCCGCAGCGAGATCCAGCCGCGGCGTCGAAACCGGAAGGCGCTCGGGCCACGAGAGAGCCAGCGCAATCGGTCCGCGCATGTCCGGCATGCCGAGCTGCGCGAGCACGGAACCGTCGATGAATTCGACCAGGGAATGCACGATCGACTGGGGATGCACGACGACCCGGATGCGTTCGGGCGGCACGTCGAAGAGCCAGCGCGCCTCGATCACCTCGAGACCCTTGTTCATCAGGCTGGCCGAATCGATCGTGATCTTCGGACCCATGCTCCAATTCGGATGATCGAGGGCCTGCTCGACACTGGCCACGGCGATCTCTTCTTCACTCCAGCTGCGAAACGGGCCGCCCGACGCGGTGAGGACCAGTGCATCGACGTCTTCTCTGCGCTGGCCCGCCAGCGCCTGGAAGATCGCACTGTGCTCGCTATCGACGGGCAGCAACTCCACCCCGGCGCGTTCCACCTCCCGACGGACCAGTGCGCCGGCCATCACCATCACTTCCTTGTTGGCCAGCGCAATGTCGCGACCGGCTCGAATCGCGGCGAGTGTGGGAGCCAGACCCACGGCGCCCACCAGGCTGGCCACCACCAGGTCGGCCTCGTACTCCGCCACCGCGATCAGGCCCGGCGTTCCGACCGCGATCTCGGGTACAGGGGTCGAACTGGCGTCGAGGCGCTGACGGAGCTCGGAAGCGGAGGCCTCCTCAGCCACCGAGACGAGCGCCGGACGCAGCTGCACCACCTGTTCGGCCAGCCGCTCGACATTCCGGCCGGCGGCCATGGCCGTGACCTGGAAGCGATCCGGAAACTCGCGAACGACCGAGAGCGTCTGCTCACCGATACTGCCCGTGCTCCCGAGGATCGCGATCCGCTTCACGACCCTTCTCGCACCTGGGCGCCGGTCTGGCCGAAGCGGCGCTCGCGTGCGTGGAAGTCCGCGATCGCCGCCTCCAGCTCCTCGCGGCCGAAGTCCGGGAACATGCAATCCGTCACGTGGATTTCTGCATAGGCCAGCTGCCACAGCAGGAAATTCGAGATCCGCCATTCCCGGCCGGTGCGAATCAGCAGATCCACATCCGGAAGCTCGGGCAGATCGAGATGGGCCGCGAACATCTTCTCATCCAGACCATCGGGATCGAGCTGCCCCTGCTCATGCTCGCGCAGCAGGCGTCGGGCAGCATCGACGATCTCGGCCCGACCGCCATAGGAAAGTGCAAAGACGAGCTGCATGCCGGTACCGCTCTCGGTGCGCTGCTTGGCATTCTCGAGCGTCCGGCGCACATTCGGCGGGAGCCGCTCCATGCGTCCGATCGTGCGAATGCGGCAGCCCCGCTCGATGACCTCCGGAAGATCCAACTCGAAGAACTCTTCGGGCAGACGCATCAGCAGATCGACTTCCTGCTTCGGGCGGTTCCAGTTCTCCGACGAGAACGCGAACAACGTGAGGAAGCCGATGCCCAGATCGTCCGCGGCCCGCACGATCTTCCGCACGGCCTCCAGACCGGCCCGGTGGCCCTCGGTACGAGCCAGCCCCTGCCGTTCGGCCCATCGGCCGTTGCCATCCATGATGACGGCGACATGGCGCGGAATCGCGTCGTCACCGCGATTGCGATCGCGATCCAGGCCGCTCTTCAGGCCGGTTTCGGTGGGTCGTAGCTCGGACATGGGATTGTTTCCTCCGCGCTAGACCTGGAGGACCTCCTCCTCCTTTTCCTGGGTCATCGTGTCGATCTTGGCGACGAACTGATCCGTCAGATCCTGAACGGTCTTCTCGACCCGGTGACGGTCGTCCTTGGGGACGCTCCCGTCATTCTCCAGGTCCTTCAGCATCGAAACAGCACCGCGACGCGCCTCGCGAACGCCGATCTTGTGCTCCTCAGCGATCTTCTTGATCTGCTTCACCAGATCCTTGCGTCTCTCCTCAGTGAGCGGCGGAATCGGCAAGCGAATCACCTTGCCATCGTTGCTCGGGGTCAGACCCAGGTCAGCCGCCTGGATGGCCCTCTCCACATCCGACAGCGATCCCTTGTCGAAGGGCGAAACGACGATCAGCCTGGGATCCGGCGCCGAGAGCGTCGCCAGTTGGTTGAGTGCAGTCGGCGTGCCGTAGTAGTCCACATGGACACCGTCCAGGATGGCGGGGTTCGCGCGCCCCGTGCGGATCTTCTGCAACTCGGCGCCAAAGCGCCGCACGGCCCGGTCCATATCGGTCTTCGCCTCGTCCAGAACGATGGCTACGTCTTCCTCCGCCATACCGCGCTCTCTCCCTGTTGCTGCTGTTCAGGCCGAAACGGTGGTACCCACCGTCTCCCCGATGACCACCTTCCGGATGTTCCCCGAAACCGTCATGTCGAAGACCACGATCGGAAGCGAGTTCTCCCGGCACAACGAGATCGCCGCCTGGTCCATGAAGGCCAGCCGCCGCTGCGTGACTTCGTCGAAGCTGAGGTGTTCGAAACGCTCGGCGTCGGGGTTCTTGGCCGGGTCGTCCGTGTAGACGCCATCGACCTTCGTCGCTTTCAGCACGACGCTCGCGTGCACCTCTGCAGCCCGGAGCGCAGCTGCAGTATCGGTCGTGAAGTACGGGTTGCCCGTGCCACCGGCGAAGATCACGATGCGCCCCTTTTCGAGGTGTCGCACCGCGCGCCTGCGGATGTACGGCTCAGCCACTTCCTTGATCTCGAGAGCGGAAAGCACGCGTGTCGCCAGATCCAGATTTTCGAGGGCGTCCTGGAGCGCCACACTGTTCATGATGCTTGCCATCATGCCCATGTAGTCGGCGGTCGAGCGATCCATTCCCTCGCTGGCCGCCGTGACTCCGCGGATGATGTTGCCGCCGCCAATCACGATGCCGATCTGGGTACCGAGCGCGCGAACATCGCGGATCTCTTCGGCCAGTCCGCGTAGTACAGCGGGCTGAATGCCGAAGCCGCTGTCTCCGGCGAGCACCTCGCCAGACAGCTTGAGCAGGATCCGCGGGTAGGCGGCCTTCATTCCGAGACGTTCTCTCCCAGCTTGAAGCGTATGAAACCAGCCACGGTGATGGAACTCCCCGCGGCCTCGCCGACCTCCTTGGTCAACGCCTGGATCGTCTTGTCGGGATCCTTCACGAACGGCTGCTCGAGCAGGCAGACCTCTCCATAGTACTTGCGAATTCGCCCTTCGACGATCTTCTCGATCACCTGAGCGGGCTTGCCATCTTGTTCGGCCTGGCGGCGGAAGAGCTCAGCCTCCTTGTCGATCAGGTCCTTGGGAACGCTATCCCGATCGACCCCGACCGGGCTCGGATCTGCAGCAGCCACATGCATTGCGAGATCCTTTGCCAGGCCCTCGACCGCATCGCCGGACGCTGTGGTCTCGAGCGCGACCAGCACCCCGAGCTTACCGCCAGCGTGGATGTAGCCGCCCACGTGACCAGAACCCACCGCGAGCCGCTGCGAGCGTTTCAGCTGGATGTTCTCGCCCAGCGTACCGACGGCACTGGAGATCCGATCGGCGATCTTCTCTCCGTCGATCGCGATCTCACCGAGAGCCTCGCTGCCAGCCGCATCCGGGTTCGCAGCGGCGGCCGCGGCGATCCCGGTCGCCAGCGCCTGGAAGTTGTCGGTCTTGGCCACAAAATCGGTCTCGCAACCGAGTTCGACCAGACCCGCGGCCTGGCCGTCGAGAGCCATCGCAATCGTGCCCTCGGAGGTCTCCCGGCCGGAGCGCTTCACGGCCTTCGCGAGGCCCCGCTCGCGCAACATCTCGATTGCCTTGTCGACGTCGCCTTCGGCTTCCGAAAGCGCCTTCTTGCAATCCATCATTCCGGCTCCGGTGCGATCCCGAAGCGCCTTCACATCACTCGCAGAAACGGCCACGATTCCTTCCTCTTCCTCGGCCCCTAGGCCGTCCTCCCAGTTTCTTTGGGTCTTCTGGGTCAGGGGGCCCGCCCTTCATCGATCGGCGAAGCCCTGGTTCGTTGGGCAGCCGTTGCGGCAGCCCGGATGCTTCGGGCGCTCGCTAGGCGTCGCCCTTCGACACTTCCTCTGTCGGAGCCGGGGCGGCTGCCTCCGGGGCAGGAGCCTCGCTGGCAGGTGCAGCCTCTCCAGGTGCGGTTGCGGGTGCGGCCGCAGCCGGCACACCCTCGGCCGGGCGTTCTTCGCGGCGAGGTCGGCCCATCGCGGAATGCGCGCCGCCCGCCTGACGGCCACGACGGCCGGGCTGCTGCTGTTTGATCTCCACGACGCGGCGGCCCGGTGCGGAATCCGCGGCTGCATCCCCCTGGGCGGGCTCGTCCTGGATGATGCGCTGATTGAAGAGTTCGGCGCCTTCCAGGCACGCATCCGCAACCAGATCGCAGTAGAGCTCGATGGCCCGGACCGCGTCATCGTTTCCGGGCACGACGAAATCGATCCCCTTGGGATCACAGTTCGTATCGACCACGGCGACGATCGGAATCCCGAGGCGCCGGGCTTCGGCGATCGCGATGTGTTCCTTGTTCACGTCGATCACGAACATCGCGTCGGGCAGACGGGTCATCTCCCGGATCCCATCGAGAGACTTGCGGTACTTCGTCACGGAACGATTCAGCCGCGAGAGTTCCTTCTTCGCGAGCTCACCGACCTTCTCCTCGTCCGCGAGGATCTCGAGCTGCTCCTTGAAGTACTCGATCGATTTCTTGACCGTGCGGAAGTTGGTCAACATCCCGCCCAGCCAACGGTTGTTCACGTAGTACTGCTGGCTGCGAAGAGCTGCGTCCTTGATCTGCTCGCTGGCCTGGCGCTTGGTCCCGACCAACAACACCTTGCCGCCCTGGGCCACGGTCTCGCGCAAGAACTCGAGGGCGTCGACCATATAGGGCACCGACTCATCGAGATCGATGATGTGGACCCCGTTGCGTTCGCCAAAGATGTAGGGCTTCATCTTCGGGTTCCAGCGCCGGGTCTGGTGCCCGAAGTGCGCTCCCGCCTCCAGGAACGAGCGGATGCTCGCAGTGCGCTTCTCGCGCTCCTCTGCGGGCGAAATGGCCTCGGCCGGGGTCGCGGCCGGTGCCTGGACGGACGGATCCGTCGGCGTTTCGGACATACGATTCTCCTTCGCGGTTGATCCTCCGCTCCCGGCTGTGTCCTCCCCACCGCCGCACCCGAGGCGCGACGGACCGCTGGGGCAGCCCGGAACGTGTGAAGTTGCGAAGAGTTAGCAGACCCCCTCGCACCTGTCCGCCCCTGGG
>JAAELW010000508.1 GCA_024226235.1 bacterium | reverse complement strand
TCGTGCCGTATCGTTGTCGTGAGTACCCGTGTAGACGACGCTGTCCGGCGTGTGGTTGTCCGGACGATGCTCGTTGTCGTCGTCACCGAGAGCAAACTGTAGAACGCGCATGCCCGGCAATTCGAGCTCGCGGCGAAGCTCCCGGACGTCGTCGGTGATCACGCCGAGATCTTCGGCGACGAACGGCAGCCCCCCCAACGCCGATTCCAATTCGCGAAAGAAATTCAACCCGGGACCTGCGACCCACTGCCCATGTTCGGCCGTGGTAGCGTAGGCATCGACTTCCCAGTAGGCCGCGAAACCTCGGAAGTGATCGAGACGCACGCGATCGGCGGTGCGGAGTGTCGCCTTCAACCGATCGACCCACCACGCATATCCGTCTTCGGCCATTCGATCCCAGCGGTACAGAGGGTTGCCCCATAGTTGCCCGGTCTCACTGAAATAGTCAGGTGGCACGCCGGCCACCTTGATCGGGTTTCGGTCTTCGTCGAGCTGAAACAGCTCAGGGTGGGCCCATACGTCAACGCTATCGTGAGCGACGTAGATCGGCACGTCACCAAGGAGCTCGATACCCTGGGATCGTGCATGCCGCCGCAGATCGGTCCATTGGCGGAAGAATACGAACTGGAGATAGCGCTGGTACGCGATCGCGTCGGCCAGTTCCGCCGCTGCAGCCCTGAGGGCGCCCGGCTGTCGGCATTTGAGGTCCGGGTCCCACTGGAACCAGGCGCGACCTGCGAACCGTTCCTTCAACGCGGCGAACATCGACCAGTCGCCGAGCCAGCAAGCCTGCTCGGGGGCTTCGACGAAGCGCTCCAGCTCTCGTTTGGATTCTCGGCTCGCGCAGGACTTGAAGTGACCCCAGGATTCCTGCAGGAGCCGCCGTTTCCAGGTTTCCGCCCGCCCGAAATCGACCCGTTTGACGGGGAACGCCGGAGCCCGTGCCAGCGCCTCCCGGGGCAGCCAGGACCGTCGTTGAAGCCACTCCGGCGAGATAAGGAGCGGGTTTCCCGCAAAGGCGGAAAGGCAGGCGTAGGGGGAGTGACCCTGGCCCGTGGGCCCGACAGGCAAGATTTGCCAGACCGTTTGCCCCGCGGCTGCGACCCAGTCGCAGAACGCGAGTGCCGACGGTCCGACGTCCCCGACTCCGAATGGCCCGGGAAGCGAAGTCGGATGGGCCAGCACCCCGGCACGTCGTCGGCTCATGCGATCATGGTACGACCGTAGGCCTCGCTCCGGTAGGGTAGGAACCTGCGCGAGAGGCATGTCATAATCGTTCGCCAGGCCGAAAAGGAGATTCGATGTCCATCTGGCGCTTTCTCGGGTTCGGCGAATCCACACCGCGTGAAGAGACTCCAGCCGCGGAGACCGAGACCGTCAGAAGGATCATCGACCGCCTCGACCATCTCGAGCCGGAGCGGGCTCGTTTCGTCGCCGCCTTCGCCTACGTGTTGAGCCGGGTCGCCCGGGCCGACCTGAAAGTGACCGACGAAGAGACCGCGACGATGGAGCGGATCGTGATGGAGCAGGGGGGCCTCCCCGAAGACCTCGCGATCATCGTCGTTCAAATGGCCAAGAGCCAGAACCTCCTGTTCGGCGGAACGGAAAATTTTCTGGTCACCCGCGAGCTGAATCGTATCGCCGACAAGAGTCAAAAAATCGCTCTGCTGAGGTGTCTGTTCTCCGTCTCCGCAGCGGATCATTCGATCACCTCGGCCGAGGACAGTACGATCCGGCAGATCGCGGCAGAATTGCAGCTCGAGCACAAGGAATTCATCGAAGTACGCAGCGACTATCGCGAACATCTGGCGGTCATGAAGGATCCGAACGCCGGTTCCGATTCCTCCACGACCTGACCGGATAGGAGGCAGGATGCAACCGCAGGATGACAGCCGGATCCGGGCTCGAAACAGGGTGATCGGGGTCGTGCTCGTGCTGGTCGTGGGAGCGCTGCTCGCGTTGTGGAATCGCGATCGGTTGAGCGAGTGGATGGGGGGTGGTTCGCCCGGCGAATCGGCACGGGAGACCGTCGCCGGCGAGCCGGCCCCACCGGGGGAGATTCCCGACCTGGATCAGCCCGAGGATACCCGATCCGCTCCTGCGCTGGTCAGTGAGGCCGATCGTCGTTGGGCCGAGCTCATCGGAGCGGCGCCGCAGTGGCCCGAGGACCTTTCCAACCCGGATTGCGAACAAGTCGCGGTGGCGATGGAGTCGATCTGCGCCACTCTCGACACTCGGCCGTATCTGCACGCAAGCCTACCCGATGGAGGGGCGTGCGATCTGTTCCGGGAGGCGGCAGCGCGACTGGCAGCCCGCCCACCTCGATCGTCGGCCGAAATGCGTGACTTCGATGCGTTGCTGGGCAATGTGTTCCATCTATTCCGGGCGCTGGGAAAAGAACGAACGCAGTTGTTCGTGTCCATTCTTCAGCAGGAGGGAGCGCAGGTCGAAGCGTTGGCGTTGGCCGCCTATCAATGGGCGATCACGCGGCAATCCTGCGAAGGTGGGCCGGATGCGCTGACCCCAGAGGTTATGACGGACTATGCGGGTTTCTTGTTCAACACGATGGGAGGCCAGGCGTACCTTCGGCGCCGGATGCCCCAGGTCGAAGCGTTGACATGTTTCTACGGGCTGGAATTGCTGGACACGGCTGCTCGGGAGGGCCGCAGTCGCCAGGGCATCGACCCACGGCCGGAGATTCCGCGTTGCCGTGCCTTGCTGGCCTCGAGCCCGTTGCTGTTTTCAGACCGGTACACGGCGCGTCTGGACGAGATGGCGTTGCGCTGGGAGCGACGCTAGGACGCCGCAGCGTCGGCCAGCACGTCGAGGGCAGCCTCCAGCGCTCGATCCGTACCACTTTCCGACAGCGTGTCGTCGGCAGCGGCGTCGAACACATCGGGTTCGAGTCCTTCGGCAGGTAAAAGCGCGCCTGCGGTTCGGACGTAGGCAACCGAGAGCTTCAGCGTTAGGTCCGCGGCGTCGAAGTGGTGCAGCTTCTGGACGAAGTTCTTGCCGAACGTGTGGCAGCCGTAGAGGACTCCACGCTCGTGCCTGGCCAGGGCAGCCGCCAGAAGCTCCGCCGAAGATGCAGTCGCGCCATTGACCAGGACCAGCAGGGGCTCGTCGAACCGACGCCCCGACGAGGCGTCGACCCGCTGCCGTAGGCCGGCAACCGGCAGGCCTTCGCGGTCGGCAGTCTCCAGCAGGACACCGCGCTCGACGAACCGATCGGCGATGGTCGCCGCGGCCAGCATGCTCCCACCACTGTTGTTGCGCAGGTCGAGTACGGCGCCGCGAGCTCCGTGGGCCTGCGCCTGGGCCAGGTGACGGTCGAACTGTTCCGGCGAACGCTTGCTCAGGTGAGTCAAACGTAGGTGCACCACGCTACCGCGAAGCATGCTGTGGCTGACGGTTCGCGTGGTGAATCGTCTTCGTTCGACGCAAAGCAAGCCGTCAATCCGATCGATCCGTATTTTGACGACGGATCCCGGCTTGCCGCGCAAACGTGCGATGACGCCACCCACCGTCAAACCCGCGACTGACAGGTCGTCGACTTCGAGGAGCTCGTCTCCCGCCTGCAGGCCGGCGCTCGCCGCATTCGAGCCGGCCACGCATGCGAGCACCCGGATTCGTCCTTCCCGTCGCCCGATTCGGACCCCGATCCCGCCCTGCGTCCCGGTGAAACGGCCGACCATGCGGGCCCTGGCCTCGCCGCTGACGGCCCGGCAGTAGCGATCGAGTGTGCCGACGGCGCCACCGAGCAGCACGGCCCGCGCCAGGTTTTGCACCGCCTCCGGTTCGTCCGTCAGGTCGCTTGTTTCGACGAGCCGGTTCAACGAATTCTCGATCGTCGGTGCGACCAGTTCGGCCAGTGACTCCGCTCCAGCCGCCTGCGGCACCGGTTCGGCCGGGATCGTGCCGCCGTGGCGGCCGGCGGCGCGCAGTGCGCCGTCGATCATTCGTGCCGGCGAGATCCGATCGGGCTCCAGGTAGGACGTTTCGACCCGGGCCAAAACCTCTCGCACGACAGGATCGAACCGTTCTCGTTCCGCCGGGCGTGACATCCGCATACCATACGTCGATTCGCCCGAGGATTCCGGCCGTTTTGCCTGGATCCCGTCGTATGCGAACATAGTTGCATGCATTCGTCGACAACCAAGAGTCAAAGCGCGCCTGCCTCGCTCAGGCGACGATTCCTGAAAGCTCGGTCCGCGACCGAGCACCTGGTTCGGCCACTTGCCGAAGAGGACTTTGTGGTCCAGTCGATGCCGGACGTCAGTCCGACCAAGTGGCACATGGCCCATGTCACCTGGTTTTTCGAGACGTTCGTGTTACGCCCGCATCTCGATGAGTACCAGGTCAAGCACCCCAAGTACGAGTTCTTGTTCAACAGCTACTACAACGCCGTCGGGCCGCAGTTCTCCCGGCCGCGACGTGGGCTGTTGACGAGGCCAACGGTGAGCGACGTTCGCGAATACCGTCGGTACGTCGACGACGCGGTGGAGCGCTTCTTGGTCGATCGAGGGGAAGAGATCGCCCCCGAATTGACCCAACTGATCGAGCTCGGAATCCAGCACGAACAGCAGCATCAGGAGTTGATCCTGATGGACATCAAGCATGTGTTGTCGTGCAACCCGCTGTATCCGCACTACCACGAGAGCGGGCCGATCCCCGATTCCGGTTCACCGGGTGAGTCTGTCTGGACGAAGTTTCCCGAAGGCCTGGAGATGCTGGGCTACTCCGGAGACGGATTTGCCTACGACAACGAGATGCCTGAGCACCGGATCTTCCTGGAGGGTTTTCAGGTCGCGTCACGGCCGGTAACCAACGCCGAGTTCCTGGAATTCATCGAGGACGGCGGTTACCGAGATCCTGCACCTTGGTTGGCCGATGGATGGGCGGTCGCCCGGGAGCAGCGCTGGGAGGCGCCGCTCTACTGGACCCGACAGCAGAGTGGCTGGCACGAGTTTACGCTGGGCGGGCTGAAACGATTGAACCCCCACGCTCCGGTTTGCCACGTGAGCTACTACGAGGCCGATGCGTTCGCCTCCTGGGCGGGAGCTCGGCTACCGACCGAGGGCGAATGGGAGCGAGTCGTTCGCGATCGTCCGGTCGAGGGGAATTTCGTCGAGGGCGGGTGGCTCCATCCCGAGCCTGGCCCTGCGGCGGGGGACGGGCCGCACCAACTGTACGGGGACGTCTGGGAATGGACCTGCAGCCCCTACGTGCCCTATCCCGGATTCAAGGCGCCCGAAGGAGCGGTCGGCGAATACAACGGGAAATTCATGTGCAACCAGCAGGTGCTCCGGGGCGGATCTTGCGTGACCCCGCTTTCGCACATCCGACCGACCTATCGAAACTTCTTTTACCCGCACTGCCGTTGGCAGTTTGCCGGCATTCGACTGGCGGCGAACATCTGAGCGTCGACTACCAGTCCCGCACCAGACGTTCGGCCTCGTCGAGCTCGTCACGATTCATCTTGGCTTTGATCCGTTCCAGCGAGTCGCGGGCGTCGATGTTTTCCTGATCGATCGATCGGCGGTACCAGACGTAGGCCATCACGTTGTTCTGAGAGACGCCGCGGCCTTCGGCGTAGAAGTCGCCGAGCCGTTTTGCCGCGTCGGCCTGGCCACGCTTGGCCGCGGTTTCCAGCCATCGAGCTGCCTCCGCGTCATCGCGGTTCATGCCGATCCCGTCGGCGAACATGCTTCCCAGCTGGTACTGCGCGTCGGGAAAGTCGCCTTCGGCGGCCTTGCGCATCCAGTTCGCCGCCTCGACGGTATTCTTGCGCACCGGCTTTCCTTCGAGCAGCGCTGCACCGATGTTGTACTGCGCCTCGGCCTCGTTTCCGTCGGTCCCACGTGTGTACCAATCGGCCAGGTCCTCCTGGTCGTCGGGTACCTCGCCGTCCTCGACGGTCAGTACGGCGGTGGCCAGTTGCTCGACGGTCATTTCTCGTGCCGCCCTGTCGCGAACCTGAGCTGCCTCTTCATTTCCGCGGGCCGCGGATCGGGCAAACCACCTGTACGCTTCGATGGGATCCTGGGGGACTCCCTGCCCTCTGGCGCAGATCATGCCGAAGTGGAATTGGTTGTCTGCGTCCCCGGACTCGGCAGCCATGCGAAACCACTTGCCGGCTTCGACGTCGTCCTGGGGGACGCCCTCACCGGCTGCGTAAATCACGCCGAGGTTGAATGCGGCGTTGCCGTTCTCGTTTTCCGCAGCCTGCTTGTACCAGCCGATCGCCTGGACCAGATCCTGAGGTACGCCGTCACCGGTGTCGTACATCACGCCCAGGGCGTAGGCCGCCTCGGCGATCCCGCCTTCGGCGGCCTGGAGGAACCACTTGCCGGCCTCGACCGTGTCCTTGGCGGTCCCTCTCCCATCGTTGTAGAGCACTCCCAGGTTGTACTGGGCTTCGGAATGACCTTGCTCGGCGGCCTTGCGGTACCAGTCCACCGCCTTTTCGTAGTCCTCGGTGGTTTCGTAGAGCCCACCCAGGTTGTACTGGGCCTCGGGGTCGCCACCCCGGGCTGCCCGGTGTTCGAAGTCTCCGCAGCCGACCGCAACGGCGACTGCACCCACAACGACACAGCAAACAATGATTCTCATTCCAGCCTCATTCGCCGATCGAAGACCCCGTGAGTTCGTGGCCCGGAACGCGACAGAGGATAAGGTATTAGACGGTATCGCCGCCCGGCAACCCGCACGCAGACATTGCTGACGCCCGGCCTGCGGTTGTATCCTCCCTCCGCCTCGAATTGGCTGTACTTTCGACCCTCACAGGCCGGACCCGGATGGAATCAAAAGGCCGAATCGAACTCCAGGACTACCTGCTCCTGGCCGCCGTCCTGGCTCTGCCCTGGGCGTTTGGCGGAGTGGATGCCTGGGCGTCCAGGACCGCTTCCTTCCTGCTGGTCGCCGCCGCCTGCGTAGCCCTGGCCCGGGAGGGTTTCCGAGGTCTCGGTTGGCAGCGGAGGAGCCTGTGGTTGGCCCCCGCGTTGTTACTCGCGGCCTGGGGGTGTGCGCAGCTGGTTCCGCTTCCATCGAGCTGGATCCGCGTTTTGAGCCCGGAGGCTCACCGGATCTATTCCGAGACATTTCCCGGATATCCGGGACCCGGCGCATCGGCAGCCCTGCAGGTTCTGGAGGAGCGGGCACTGGCACGGGTCCCCGAGGCCCGAGCCGAACCGCCGACATCGGCGATGGAGCTGAATCTCCCCGAGGGTACTCTGAGCTGCGATTCGAGTCTCAAGCCGTTATCGCTGCAACCGGCCCGGACTGCGGAACGGCTGTTCTGGTACATCGCCCTGCTGCTGGGATTCCTGATGCTTCGCCAGCGAGTCTCCGATCCCAGTCGATACCGGCTGTATCGCGCAGCACTGCTACTGAACTTCGGCGCCCTGGCAGCCTTCGCCTTGCTTCAAGCCCAGGGATGGAACGGGAAGCTCTACTGGCTTCGGCCGGTACTCAGTGACGCACATCCGCTGGGGCCCTATTTCAGTCGACCTCATTTCGGCGGATTGATGGAGCTGGCGGTTCCGTGGCTGGCCGGCTTTTCCTGGTCCAGGTTCAGGCGGTCGGGACGGGGCGCCTTGTACCAACCCGGGGCCGTGGGAACTGCGGTGGCCGCCATCCTCTGCACGGTGGCTGCCCTGGCCAGCGCGGCCAAGGTCGTGGCGGTTCTACTGGCGCTGACGCTGTGTGTGCTCTGTTTCATCGGGATTCGCACGTTCCGGGGCCGGATCGCGCTGATCTTGGCGGCGGTTGTGCTGGTCGCACTTTCCGGCCCGTTTCTCGAAGGGACCGCCCTGGGAGAACGGCTGGACAACTACCTCGATCGGGCGAGTGTTTCCAATCCACTTGAAGAACGCGGGGACATCGTTCGGGCCAGCCTTCCGATCGTCAACGATTTCACGCTCACAGGATCGGGGTTCGGCACGTTCCGGGAGTTATTCCCGTACTATCGCCCCGCCGGCGAGCGAGGGAGATTCGGTCGGGCGCACAACGACTATATGGAATTGCTGGTGACCGGTGGTGCTGTGGCTGCGGTGTTGTTCCTGTGGTTGCTCCTGGCCTTCGGGTATCACGCGATCCGCTTCGTCCGGGGGAGCAACTCCCGGCTGTCACTGAGCCGCGTGGGGCTTGTTCTCGGTGTGGCCGCTCTCATGCTGCACGCCGTAGCCGATTTCAACCATCAGATCCCCGCGAACGCCCTCGCGTTCGTGGCGATGTGCGCCATGCTCGTGCCGGCGGACCCTGAAGGGGAGGGCGACCCGTCGTGATCCGCCGAGTTCTCCAAGCTCTGGTGATCGTCGCCCTGGTCGGGATCTACGGCTACCGGGCTGTGACCGGCGTCGTCGGTGGCGTGGCGCTGGACCAGGCCCAGGTGTTGCTCGACGAGGGGGAGTTCGAGGATGCGATTCCAAAGCTCCACCTCGCGTCTCGATCGTTGAAGAGCTTCAAGTCGACCCGGCTCGAGGCGGAAGCGAGAGTCGACCTGTGGGAGGAGCAAGCCTGGCTGGGAGGCGCCCCATCCGCCGACCCTGAGCTGCTGGTCGCCGCGGCAGCCGGTTTCCTCGAGTGTCTTTGCAGGGCGCCGGCCTCGAAGAGTACCTGGGAAGGATTCGGCGACGTCTACGACAGCCTGGAATGGATCGATCGCGAGCGACGAGCCGAGCAGGGGATCAGCCCGATCGAGAGCCCCTGGAATCGTATCGGACGCTCCGGGCGGGTAGCGCTCGGCATGATGCGCCAGGCGGCGGCTCGGGCACCGAACTGGTTCGCGGTGCACGACCGGTTGGCGATGACAATGTGGGATTACGGATTGCTGGAGGAATCTCGCGTTTCGATCCGGGATTCGGCCCTGGCGTTGCCGCTGTTCTGGCCCCACCGATTCAGTCGAAGTCCCGACGTGCCGGATTGGATGCTGGATGTTTTTGCGGAAGCTTCCTGGGAAATGGTGGGCCGCAGCCTGCTTCACCCCACCGATCACTTGATCGATCTCGGGCGACTCGAACGGCGCCGAGGTGATCACGCCCGGGCCGCCGAGGCCCTGCGCCAGGCGTTGGATGGCCGTGCCAGTCGGGTCGATCGAGCGGAAGCAAGCTACCACCTCGGGCTGGCCCTCCTGGCCCAGGACGACTACGACGGGGGAAGCGGTCATCTGCTGTCCGCGATGGAGCACCCGAATTTTACCCTGCTTTCCCTGAGCCGCTTGGCCCTGGCAGCAGAGCGGGCCGGCCGCCCGGGTCAGGCTCTGGAGTTCCTGCGGGAGCTACGCTGGGAAGCGCCTACTGAGATCGGACATGCTCTGGAGTTCGCTCGCGTCGCGAGGCGCCTGGAGAAGTGGGATCAGGCAGTGGAGGCTCTGGAAGGCGCAAAGCTGGACCATCCCTTCGACGTCCGTCCGCTCGCGGCGCTGGTCGAGACCTTTATCGACAAGGGTGACCTGATGCGGGCGAGGGACGAACTGGACGACCTCGAACGGTTCGATCCGAATAGCTCTTTGTTGCCGGGGCTGCGTCGGTCGGTGGATATAGCCGAGAGAACTCCGACGCCCTAACCGCCCTTGTTCTCAGGCGAAACGTGTCCAACGTGAAGCGAAGCTTGCGGGTCTCGAGTAGGAGGGGTCCGCCCGCGACTCCGCGCTAGTTGCTTTTACCGTCTTGCAGGGATCGGGCGGTCACGCGGAGGCTTTCAGCCCCCGCCTCAGTACGCCTGTTTCGACTCAT
>JAAELW010000507.1 GCA_024226235.1 bacterium | reverse complement strand
GCGGGTGGCGAGCGAGCGTACGTAGATGCCCTCTCCAGCAATCGCGTTCATCCGGATGCGATCGCCGAGCAGCGCGCCCCCAGTTCGGCGTCGGGACGGATCGACCAACAACAGGCCGATCCGCAGCTCGGGAAGATCGAGTCGGAATCGTCTCACCAGCTCATCGACGACACTCGATTTGCCCGCACCTCCGGTACCGGTGAAGCCCACCACCGGCGCGGCCGGGCGAGTGCGCCTGGCCGTCCACCGCGCGCGCAATTCCTCCGCGGCCGCACCATCGGCAGATGCCTCCAGCCGGGATATGGCCCGGGCCACATGGCCCGGCTGATCCGTGGACAGATCTTCGTCCCCTGCCGGCGCAGGAAGTGCAACGCACTCTTCGATGATGCACCGGATCATCCCCTCGAGACCAAGTGTCCGGCCATCTTCGGGGCTGAAGATCCGAGCCACCCCATGGGCGTGAAGCTCGGCCATTTCGTCGGGCACGATCGTGCCGCCCCCGCCGCCGTACACGCGGATATGTCCTGAGCCACGAGCCCTGAGCTCGTCGACCAGGTAGCGGAAGAATTCCACGTGGCCGCCTTGATATGACGAGATCGCGACGGCATGTGCGTCTTCCTCGATCGCCGCCTTGACGATCTCGGCGACCGAGCGGTCATGCCCCAGATGAATGACCTCCGCGCCCTGGGTCTGCAGGATGCGCCGCATGATGTTGATGGCCGCATCGTGGCCATCGAAGAGCGACGCCGCCGTCACCACCCGAACCCGCAGAGGTGCGGGCTGGATCGGTGTGACTTCCGCAGTAGCGTTCATTCCGAACCCTCCTGAACCAACGCGTCCGCTCGCGCCCCGACGTGGTCGCGATACTTCTGGATATCGTCCCGTAAGCTCCCCAGCTCCTCGATGCGCTGTGCCAGCCCGGTCAGGTGCCGGTCGAGCAGCTCGTCGAGTCGCTCCAACATCGCTCCAGTCGAGCCGTCGATCGCATAGACCGCGTTGAGCTCGCCGATTTCCGCCAGCGAGAGACCCAGTGTCTTCAGCCGCTGGATGAAATGGAGCCGCTCGAGCTCATCCTCCCCATAGACCCGACGCGCGCCCTCACGCCGCCGAACGCCCGGCAGCAAGCCGAGCTCTTCGTAGTAACGGACCGTCCGAGCAGACAGCCCGGTGGCGCGGCAGACCGCGCCAATCGAGAGAAGCTGAGAATTCGCCATGGGGAACCATCGGCCTTTTGCCAGTTGACGTGAAGTGGCGAAGATAGCAAAATGACTTCGAGTCACCAGCCGGAGCCAGACCGTGCCCGACCACCCCCGAGACCCCGTCGCCCAGGCGAAACAAGCGCTCGTGGGCGCTGGTCTGGACCCCCACACCCCTCTCGAACGGGCTGCCAGCCACGCCAACGACGCATGGCTCGGGCCCGACTTCGCGCTGCGCGTGAACTGGCGCGGGGACCTGGGCCGTCTTGCGCGTGAGGCTCTCGTGGCCGAAGCGTTGGCCCCTGAGGCTCGGTACCCCGGCGTGTCGGGTCACGGAAACGACGGGCAGATCGAGTGGATCCTGACCCGGCGGGTCGGCGGCGCGCAGCTCGGACGCGCGTGGTGTGGCCTGAAGAGCGATGAGCGTGAGCGCGCAATCCACGCACTGGCCAAAGCACTCCGAGCCCTTCACTCGACCGATGCGCCAAACCTCCCGGTCGACCGCGATCTGGCACCGCCTCATGTGCTGCCCCTCGATCGCCTGCTTGGCTTGCTGCACCGAGCGGCCCAAGCCACTCCACTCGACCCGGGCTTTGCGGGCGAGATCGAGGCCTTCCTGGTGGACCGGTGGCCTGCCTTCGACGATCGCGGGACGGGGCTCGTCCACGGCGACCCGCACCTCGAAAACGTATTGTGGGATGGAGACACCTTGTGGCTACTGGACCTCGAGTGGTCGCGTCGGTCCTGGCTCGAGGTGGACCTGGAGATCCTGCTGTCGGTGTGCGATCACCCCGAGCTGTTCGTGTCCGAAGACTACGAGCACCTCGCGCGTGGCGGCGACTACCGCAAAGTGCCGGGTTGGCTGCGCGATGCCTATCCCGAGCTGTTCGCGCACCCTCGGCTAAACGATCGACTCGCGGTGCTGCACATCGCTCGCACGCTCACGCTGTTGGGGCCGGATCCGCTTCGGCTGCAGCATATCCGGCGAGCACTGGCGTAGTCGGAAAGGTCTCCGCTGGGCCGGGGTCCGAATGCGGGGTGTCGACGCCTGCGGGCGGGTTGGTTGGCCAGCGTGGTCTTCGCGGGGTTGGGAGGGGGAACGGTCCTGGGGGCAAGGGGGTTCCTCTTCTCCAGTGAGCACCTGGGCCTGCCACCGTCGTGGGCGCGATGCTTTTGCCGGCATTGGCGGAGACGAGGCCGGCTCCTGGGCGCGGGTAGCAGAGCGGCGTGCGGGGTCTTGGCCGGACCGACGGCTGGGCTGGGATTTCGGGTTTGTTTGATTTCGTTCTTGACAGACCATATAACCTCGCTACTTTCAACACGATGGAGTGTCGCTCAATACAACAAGAACTTCCCCTTCGCGTCGCTTGCGGCTGGGGTGGAAGGCGTGAAGGGGCCGGGCGTAGGCGCACTCCGGATTCGCGGGTTGCCCACCTTCAGCGGGCGCCGCTGGCTTCGCGGTTTCCCTGCCATGTGACCCTGAAGGTCCGGCCCGATGTGCCGTCGCTACGCAATGCGCGGCTGGTGCGGGAGATCGAGCGGTCCTTTGCTCAGGTGCTGGAGCGGGAAGGCTTCCGGCTCGTTCACTACTCGATCCAGTCGAACCACTTGCATTTGATTGTCGAGGCCCAGGATGCGGATGCGCTCGGCAGGGGGATGAATGCACTGGGGGCTCGCCTGGCGCGGGCCGTGAACCGGGTGTTCGGGAGGAGGGGGAGTGTATTGCTCGACCGCTTCCACCACCGGGTGCTCCGGACTCCCACTCAGGTGCGGAATACGTTGCGCTACGTGCTTCTGAATGCTCGTAGGCATCTGAAGAAGAAGCCTTGCACGACGAGGATTGATCCTGCGTCTTCAGGGCGCTGGTTCGAGGGCTGGAGGCGCTCCACCTCGGGGCTGGTGGCCCAGGCGCGGGAGCGACCTGGGGCAGAGGTGGTGGCCATCGCCAGGCCCCACACATGGCTCTTGGCTGAGGGTTGGCGCAAGGCGGGGCCACTTCTCGATCCGGCCGAGGTCCCAAGCGCCGCTTGACGGAGCCGCGATTCCGAGCCGGCCTCGTATCCACCCATGCCGGCTAAAGCACCGCGCCCACGACGGTGGCAAGCCCAGGTGCTCACAGGAGAAGAGGAACCCCCTTGCCCCCAGGACCGTTCCCCCTCCCAACCCCGCGAAGACCACGCTGGCCAACCGATCCGCCCGCAGGCGGCAGGAGCCAAGCGAGCGAACAACGCTCGCCCCAAGGCCACCAGCGACACCGGGTCTACATCGGTATGACAGAGCGCCGTTTCACTGGAAGTGGGTCGCGTCGGTCTCGTGCTGCGTCGAAGCGCCGGACGATCTCGTCGCGCAGCGCGGCCGGGGGAACGATCGCATCCACGACCAGTTCGCTGGCCAGGCGCGCGATGTCGACGTCCTCGCGGTACTCCGCGCGCAGGCGTTCCACTTCGGCCTGACGCTCGGTCTCGTCTTCGATCGCCTGGAGCTTGTTGAAGTAGACGGCGTTCACCGCCGCTTCGGGGCCCATCACCGCGATCATTGCCGAGGGCAACGCGAGGCAGGCATCGGGCTCGAAGCCCGGGCCGCACATTGCGTAGAGGCCCGCGCCGTAGGCCTTCCGGACTACCACCGAAACGCGCGGAACGGTCGCGCTGCTCATCGCCTGGACCATCTTCGCACCGGCACGGATGATGCCCTGTCGCTCGACCTGCTTGCCGATCATGAAGCCGGGTACATCGGCCAGATACAGCAGCGGCAGGCCAAATGCCTCGCACAATCCGATGAAGCGGGCAGCCTTGTCTGCAGAGTCGACGAACAGCACGCCGCCCTTCGCCTTCGGCTGGTTCGCGATCACACCGACGGGATGCCCATCGATACGCGCCAGCAACGTCAGCAATTCGCCGGCAAAGAGTCGCTTGATCTCGAAGACCGAGTCCGCGTCGACCAGACGCTCGATGACCTCACGCATGTCGAACGGTTTGTTCTCGTTGGCGGGGATCTGCGCCTCGAGATCTTCCGCGGGCTTCGCGGGCGC
>JAAELW010000506.1 GCA_024226235.1 bacterium | reverse complement strand
GAGCTTCCGATCCTGGATCTACAAGATTTGCCGCAATCGCTGCCTGGACGTGATCCGCTCGCGCGGCAGGCGAAGGGACGACCGCACGCTGCCCTCGGGATCGCTTCTCGGCGAGAGGATGACCGGACAGCTGACCGGGCTGGTCCGGGGCGAGCAATGGGAACACCTGCACCGCCTCGTCGACGAGTTGCCGGACGACCAGCGCGAGGTGCTGCAGTTGCGTTACGCCGAGGGCCTCTCCCGGGCAGAGATAGCCGAGGTTCTGGGGCTGGAAGAAAAGCTGGTCAAGTCCCGGCTGTTCCACGCCATGGAGAAGTTGCGGGTTCACGATTCGTTGGCCGAGGGTTCCTGAGGCACCGCCCCCCTTCCGATCTCCACAAATGCGACCGCCATGCTCCCGAGGCGACCCCGCGGAGCAGAGTCGTTCGAACGTCGGTGGAGTCTCCATGGCTGAAGGCCCTGAGCGACTCAAGGCGCTGAACAGGAGGTCGCCATGCATACGCCAAACCGGGAAGTCGAACCCCTATCGCGGCTCGCTGCGCGTCCATGGATGCGCTGGGCGCCGGCTCTCGTGGTCATGGTTGCGTGGTTCGCGGCGTTGCCTGTCGCGCGGGCCGATCTCGCTACCGATCTGATCGCCCGCT
>JAAELW010000505.1 GCA_024226235.1 bacterium | reverse complement strand
TCCCGTCCGGTCGAGCGGCAGGGCTCGGCGGCAAGAGGCAGCAGCGCGGAGCGCGACATCCGGTAGCCTGGGGTGAGGCCGCCGAACCCCAGGTCATGGCCGGCAAGGACCCGAGCCCCGGAGGGGCGGCATACGGTACACCGAGCCCTCCGACGACGGTATGTCGCCCCTGCGGGGCTGGAGATTTCGGAATCTGCGTTCCTGGGGTTCGAGGACTCACCCCAGGCTACCTCATACCGCGCTCCGCGCTGGATCCCGCGTGGTGCGGGAAGGCCCGGTGATCAGGCCTCTTACCGACCTGATCCGTTGCCATCCGAGCCGCGAGATCGATCCATTGCGGTTGCGGTAGCCTCTCTGCGACTCGCTCGGCGAGCAGGCCCAACGTCTCCTTGAGCTCGGTTTCGGTCATCGAGTCCGTGAGCTTGGCGACCTCTTCGACCGGATTCCGTTGGAGTTTCCATGTCACCTCCTGACACAATCAATGTAAGCGTGGAGCGTCAGTTGCGTCAAGTTGACGCCCGAATCGATGCCGTCCAGCTACACCCCCAGCAGCACCCCCCGCGCCTCTTCGCCGGTCATCGCCTTCAT
>JAAELW010000504.1 GCA_024226235.1 bacterium | reverse complement strand
GGTACGCGAGCAGCAACGCGCGCTTCCATGGCTGCGCTCGCAGCGCTAGCGCTTGCGGTGGCGCGGCTTCACCGCCGGACGCAGGCTCCACTCGTGGATGATCCTACCAGCGGTCTGCAGCAGCCCGCCCAGCGAGACGTGTCCCTGCACTTCCACCCCTTCGAAGCTGGCCCCGGTATCCCGATCGCTGATGCGCTCGACCGTGCCCGAGAGCTCGCCCTCGCCGGCCTCGGCACCGACGATCGTAATGCGATAGACCGGCATCAGCCCACCTCCCGCAGCAGCGCGTGCTCGATGCGCTCCCGATCGACAGGATCGAGCTCGATGGGTGACCCCGGCGGCAGCACCACCACGCCTGCCGACGTCACCGCATGCACCAGGTGAGCCTGCCACTGCACCTCCGCGCTCTCGCCCGGATCGTGCAGAGAGGACGCACAGCCCGCACGGAAGTCCGTCACTCGGACGGTCGCGTCCACCTCCATCTCCACGTCTCCCTCGTCCGCTCCGCACTGCAATCTGATCGTCGTCGTCACTCTCATCGCCAACCCCCTCGCTCAATTAAACCAGCCCCTCCCGATCGCCCGGGAGGGGCTGCCCCGCACGCAACGCCAGCAAGGTAGACAGATGGTCGCTACGCACTAGCTCGCCCCGAGAAAGGAAAGAATCGGAGCTCGCGTATCTCAATCAGAACGGGACGTCACCCCCGTCATTCTCCGCGGTGCGGGGACGCGAGGTCCAGTGACTCACGTAGTAGCTCTCCGGCCCGCCCTGCTGCGCGAAGGTCGCCAGCGACAGCCTGTCCATCTGGCCCTCCGGGCGCTTCTCGTCCTGTTTGTAGAAGCTC
>JAAELW010000503.1 GCA_024226235.1 bacterium | reverse complement strand
GTCTCGACTCCATCGTCTTTGCAGCAGTAGCCCGTCACGCCCTCGTCACCGAAACCCCGCGGCCCGGTGGCGGCCTGCTGGATCTGGGTCTGGAGGAAGTTCGCCCAGTGGCTGCGAAGGCTTCTGCGGCCGCTGGGAAGGGCGCCCGTCACGACGGCCTTGAAGCGCTGCTGGCGTTGCCTGGCATTGCCGAGCGGCTCGGGGTGGAGCGCCTTCAACGCGGCCAGGATCGCACGAAACTGGGCATCTGGATCCGCACCAGCCACCCGATCGGAGAAGTGTTTCCAGAAGAAGACCGTCCGATAGGGGTCGAAGCGCCTGCCACCGGTCTGGAAGAGCCCGCGCGACAGCGAGACGAACCACGGGAAGGAGCGCATCCTGTAGTAGGCATTGACGTCGTCGGGTGTCGTCCCCCCGGCCAGACGCCGAGCCGCAGGGCCGAGCGGAATCGGCTGGTCCTCGAACCAGGCGGCGGTGCCCTCGATCGCCATCCGCAGCTCGTTGTCAGAGGAATAGAGCAGCAGCAACGATTGCCTCTGCACCACATGGAACCACTCGTGAAGGGCGGTCGAGAAGAGCTCCTCCGGCGAGTACTTCGCGTTGAAATTGATCTCCGCCCAGGATGCCGAGCCGAGTGTGTTGCTCGTGAGGTCCGTGTCGAGGAATACGGGCATCTGATCACGCGGGCTGATTGGAACCGCCAGGCGTGCCGCATCGGTGTAGGCCTTGGCAGCGAGCAGACCTTCGCGCGCAGCCACCAGCTCCCGCGGAACGAGCACGGGCAGACCAAAGCTATCGATGTGCCGGATCGATCCGCCACGCGTATGGAGATCGGAGCCGATCACGGCCATGAAATCGAAAGGATCCCCGGTCGACCAGATGAAGCGCCGGACCGTGACCGGGGATTCCGAACTCGGATCCTGGACGATCTCGTAGGTGGCCTGATCGATTCGGGGCGTGTTGGCAGCCGGTTGGGCAAATGCAGCGGTGGCTTCCATCTGCAAGAGCGCAGCGGCAATCGCGACGAATCGACTAACGAAGCGCACAACGCACCTCGGCTTCGGGCGGAACCTTCGTGCGGACCCGGACAGGTTCATGACCGGGAATCCGACATTGGAGCTGGTACTCACCTCGGGGAAGCAGTACCTGGAAATCCCCCCCGATTGCCGGGACCTGGGCCATGGCCGCCTCGGGCCCCTTCCCCGCCGGCCAGAGAGTGACCTCGGCGATCAGGTCAGGGGAGGCCGACGTCGGCAGCTCGACGATGCCAGTCAACAGCTCACGCTGGTCCTCCGGAGCGGGCGCGATCCACCTCTCGAGGGCGCGAACGACCGGATCCCGCGGATCGATCGCCGCCAGCGCAGCGTGCAGGGTCGCTGCAGTCTCGGCATCCCCCTCGGAAAGGGCAGCCTCAGCACGGCGCAACTGGATGAGCAGGTCGTCGGGATGCAGGTCTACCTGGCCATGGCAGGTGATCGTGTAGGCCTCGTGAACCTCGACCCGGCCATCGCCATCGGGGTCGAGGCGCAGTTCCAGAACCGTGCGCATGGCCGCCGACGGCTCCGGAAGGCCCGGCATCGCGGCCCTCAGGGTTCGAAGCGCCGAATCGACCGTCAGTTCGCGCACCCGCGGCTTCGACCGTGCGCTGGCACCGATCGGAACGAGCAGCGATTCGTCACCCACGGAAACCGTGCAGCCCTCGGGCCGACGCACCAGTTCGACGACCCGGGGCTCGGCGAGCCAAGAAAAACGATCGCTCTTGGCGCGCAGCGCACCGCCGGGCTCGGTCCAGCTGAAAGTCGGACCCTCCGTCACGACGAGCATCTGGCCAAGCTGTCGGGGCGGGTGCGCATCGGGGCGGTACCAACCGAGACCCACCGCCAGATCACCGCGGGCCTGCGCCTCACCGTTCGCCGAATGGAGCCTGCTCTCCTCCAACTGGAATCGGAAGCCGTTGACGAGGCCCGGCGAGAAGGGTGCGGCATCCGGAGAAAGGGCTGCAAAGCCCTGGTCGAAGCGGATCTCTGCGAAGAACACGGAGCGCGGCGCTGGGCGCAGCAGCCACCACCCCGCGATCGGCGCAACGCGCAGCAGCCACCACCCCGCGATCGCCGCACCGACCGCCAGTACGATCAGCCCGAGCGCTATGCGCCCCCGGCTCTTCATCAGCTCACCCCCGTGCCTCGGAATCTCGCAAATCAATCACGAGAGGGCGATCCATTGGGCTGCGACCCTCGAGAGGCGGCCGACAGGGCGCCGTCCCCGGTTCTTGGCGCAAGGTGCTCCGATACGTAGGCTCCGACCATGGGCCTTCTTGCGCAGCAGACTTCCCGGCCCGCGCGAGCCACTCTGGCCTTCGCGTGGGCCATTGCGGTCGCCTGTTCCCCTTCGACCCCTGGGGCCGATAGTCCACCGCTCGCGCTGCGCGAGACCGACGTACTGCTGGAGATCGAGGGCGCTCTTCCGAATGAGCCGGCGCAATTCGCATTCGAGTTGAACGAGCCGCGCCACGTGACGATCCGGAGCGTGCTCTCGCCGGTGCGAATGAGCTGGGAGGTCCGAGACGAGAACGGCAGCAGGGTTTCCACGCGAGGGCGTCCGCTGCTCGCCGCGGGTCGCTACCAGATCGCGATCACTCCAGAGCAACCGCCACTCGAACCCCTGCTCTTGAAGATCCTGACCGCACCCCGACGCGAGCCCGAGAGCGCGGCAGACGCTGGAGAGGCTCGCAACGCTTCGGCGGCCGATGCCTTCCCGCTTGCCCCCGACTCCGCAGTGGTTCTGGCGGAAAATCCAGTCCAGCTCGAGCACTGGTTCCAGGTCGAGACCTCCGGAGAAGGCGTCCTTCTGGCGCGGCTCGAAGGAGGCCCGGGGGGTCACAGAGTCGAACTGCTCCCGGCCCGACCGACCGAGGGAATGCCCGAAATCCTCGCCAGCGTCCTGGGCGGAATCACCGTGCACGCGAAGGTTCCGTCGGGCGTCTATCACGTGGTGGTGCGCGGCGACGGCGCGGCAAACCCGGCGCCGGGTGGCGTGCTCAAGGTCATGCACCGCACTCCGGACGAGCGACCCGCTGGAGGCGTAGGGATCATGACCATCGGCATGAACCACGAGGATGCCCTGCACAGTTCTCTCGGCAGCATCGCCGAAGCCACCGGCCTGCCCCTCGTTTCGACCCAGACCGCAGACGACATCCTGTGGGTGCTGGCGACTGCCATCGGCGAGGAACTGGGAACCGATCCGCGCTGGGCACTGCCCGGCTTCCTGACCGTGTCCATCTTGTTATTCGGGCTCGCCGAACGGCTGCGTCGCCGCCGGCTCGCCTGGACGAAAGATCCGCTCGACGCGGACGAAGGGAATCCGTGAAGCAAGCCCGACTCGTCTTCCTTGCGATCGTCATCGTAGGCATACCCGCCTACGGCTACTTCTTCGCCCAGGCCAATCGGAGCGTCGTCGCCCTCGACCTGCTCGCCACACGCGTCTCCGAACTCTCACTATGGCTCGTCGTCTGGGGCGCTTTCACCGCCGGCATCCTGACGGCTGCACTGGTCAGCCTCTGGGCCTTCGCCCGGCTCGGCGGAACCCATCTCCAAGTGCGCAGGGAACTCGCCCGCACCCGCAAACAGTCAACCTCCACAGAGAACGCCTAGCCTGCGTGAAGAGAGGGGCCAGGCACGATTGT
>JAAELW010000502.1 GCA_024226235.1 bacterium | reverse complement strand
GTGGCCCGCCTCGATCAGGGCATGACCCAGAGCACAGGCACTGTGTGTCTTGCCGGTGCCCGGTAGGCCAAACGCCAACACGTTGACCGCCTGCTCCAAGAAGGCTCCGCGGGCGAGCTCGCGCAGTCTTGCAGCCAGTGGCCGTGGTAGGCGCTGCTCCTTGAAGGTGCTGAAGGTCTTGCCGGGTGGCAGCTTCGAAGCCCGCAGGAGACGCTCGACGCGTCGCTGGCGACGACCCTCTTGCTCCTGCTCGAAAACCTCCAGCAGCAGCGGCAGCCCGGCTTCCTGGCCGGCCTGCGTGACCCGATGCAGCAGATCCTCAGCGACCGTGCGCAGCTGGAAGAGCCTCGCTAGCTCACTCAGCTGCTCGCCCACGACCTCCGGCGACTTCTGCGCCGGCCGTGTCATCGCACACCCCCGAGGTAGCGCGCGTCATAGAGCGATAGATCCGGCTCAGGAATGTGGATCGTGGGCACGACCACCTCTTCGGGCTTCGCCAACGCCTTGACCGCGGCGTAGTCGAAGCGATCTCCCGCCTCGAGCAGTAGCCCTAAAGCCTGCTCGACCTCAGACTCCAACGTGCTCGCGGCGAGGTGGAGGATGCGCACATACTCCACATCGGCGCGCTCACCGCGCCACCGGCGCAGCGCGTCGTAGGCACGCCGAAACACCATCGTCGGAAACAGCTCCTCACGGTAGCGGTACCGAGCGAAGGCGCCAGGCTTGCGCACCAAGGACCAGATCACGTGCCGGTAGTCGATGCGCACGTCCTGATCCCCACGTAGCCGAGGCATCGTCTCCACCAGGCGATCCCGGTAGTACACCTCCAGGTGATTCGCATGCTGGTGAACCTTCACCTGGTGTCCGATCAGGCGCGACGGTACGGAGTACGAGCGGTTGCCGATCCGCAGCGTGCTCCAGCAGCGCACTTTGGGCGAATACGTCGTGTACGACGGAACCGGTGCCGAGGGCAGCGCCTTCAGGTGGGGTCTTTCCACCGCCAAGCTGTCCGCGACCGGG
>JAAELW010000501.1 GCA_024226235.1 bacterium | reverse complement strand
CTTAACTCCGGCCCCCTTTCTTAACTTTCTGCCAGCACCTTGCGCACCCAGGCGACATCCCTGGCCAGACGCTCTTGCAGCGGGCGGTCCTCGAAGGAAAGGAACTCGACGGTCATCGGCCCCTCGTAGCCTGCTGCCAACGCAGCGTTCAACAGGGCCCGGTAGTCGAGTACGCCGTTCTCCAGTGATCCACCGGGGAGCAGCGGGCCCTGTCCATCCGACTTGACCTGGTAGTTCTTCAGATGGAAGTAACGGGCGTGCCGAACCAGGCGGGCAGCGTCAGCGGGCTGGTGTGGAGCCGCATCCTGCGGGAGTAGATCGAGCACCTGGTAGTTGAGGGCGAAGTTGGCCCGATCGACTTCGGCCAGCAAGGCCTCCACGCGCTCCGGCGTATCGGCCAGAGAACCCTGGTGGCGCTCGACAACCACCGTGGCACCGCAATCGGTCGCAGCATCACAAGCGAGTTGGAGGTGGCGGACTGTCTCCCCCGCATCTTCGTCCGCGGCACACTCTGCCCACACCCGCAGCAGGGGCGCACCCAGGGCTCCCGCGATCTCGGCCGCGCGCACAGCGTCGGCCTCCAACAGGGGACGTTCACGTCCGAAATAGGAACCGTAGGCAACCACCTCCACACCGGTGTCTCGCACGGCCCGTCCCAGCTCGGCGATTTCCGCGAGCCCAGCCGAAGGATCCAGATGCGGCGGGCGGGCCGTCACCTCGAGTACGTCACAGCCGGCGTCTGCAGCCATCTGAGCGGCATCGACGAGCGGCCGATCGAGGGCCGAGACCGAGCAGAAACCGAGGATCTGTGACGAGTTCATGCGATGCGGCTCCAGTCATCGGGTCGCACTTCGTGCAACAACGGCTCGTCGCGGGCGAAGCGCTCGATCTCATCGAGCGCCAGGTCGACCATTCGGCCGGTCTCGGCGCCGAGAGCCCCGGCGATATGCGGTGTCAGGAATACGTTGGGTAGATCGTAGAGAGGCGAATTCGCCGGCAACACCTCTGGTTCGGTCGTATCGAGCACGGCTCGGAGCCGGCCACTCACGAGCTCGCGCTCCAGGGCCTTGTCATCGACGAGCGCTCCCCGAGCGGTGTTCACGAGCGTCGCGGCATCGGGCATCAACGCGAGCCGCCGGGCATCGATCAAGCCGTGGGTTTCTGGGAGAAGAGGCGCGTGGAGGCTCGTCACGTCGGAACTCGCGAGCAGTTCGTCCAACGGCACGGCGGTAGCCCCATGGCTTGCAATGGCCGCAGCATCCATCGTCGGATCCCATGCGACGACCTCGAGGTCGAAGGGTCGAAGCAGCTGGGCGAGCCGGCGCCCGATCCGGGACAATCCGACCAGACCGACACGCTTTCCGAAATTCCCGATCCCGGGCTCCTCTCGAGACCAGAAACGAAAACCGCGCACCTCCCGGTAGCGTCGCTGCAATGCGAAGGCGCGTTTGTTCGCCAACAGGATCGCCGCAAGAGCAAACTCCGCGACCGGCAGCGCGTTCGCTGCCGCGGCGGAACTCACACGGATACCCCGCTCGAAGACGGCCTCCGTGACGTGATTCTTGACCGTCCCCGCCGCGTGCATGATCGCCGCAAGCTTTGGAGCACGCTCCAGGACTTTCGCATCGAGCGGAGGGCAGCCCCAGGCGGTGAGCAGGACTTCGGCATCGGCCAGCAGCGGGTCGGCCCGAGGGTCATCGAAAGTTTCCAGCGGCTCCGAAGATATCAGATCGCACGATCCGGCCAGCCGCAGGTGATGCGCGTCGGTCATCAGACCCTTCGTCAGGGCGGGTGACATCACGAGCAACGCGGTGGGTCGCCGGACGGATTCAGGCATCATCTCGCTTCGGATCGTGGAGCACGCGGAAGGAAGACCACATCAGTGGGCCGAACCGCTGCTGGAGTGTTTCCGGATTCGCTAGCTCACCGGTGCAGAGCCGGGCCCCCGCTCGAGACCGGCCATCCCCTCCGGCAGCACGTGGAAGGGCTGCCTGTCGAGCATGTGGATGGCCAGCGCAGGAGTGAAGACGCTCGGATCATCTAGCGTGCCGACCTTGACGATCACGACACCCTCCATGCTGGGTGCTCTGGACAGGATATGGGTTCCGCATTCCGGGCAGAACTCCCGCGTGACCGGAGCCTCGAGATCGGTTCGGTTGAAGCCCTTGCACGTACCTTGGCTGTAGCGGAAGCCCGCTTCGGGTAGCACCACCAGGTAGTTCGGCCCACCGCCTGAAATGTACTGGCATTGGCGGCAGTGGCATTGCCCCTGGAACATCGGGTCCCCATCGATCTCATAGCGCAAGCCACCGCAGTAGCATCCACCTTCGGCCTTCATCGGGTGATTCCTCCTTCTGGGTTCGAAAGACTACCACGAGGGGGCGTTTTTCGGATGGGAGGATACGTGCCCTGGGCAGCCAGACCGCGGGGCGACCACGACGAGAGTCCGAATTCCTTCACCTGCATCTTCCGCGAACGGCCCGGCTTTCATGGGGCATGGAAACGGGTATTCGCACGCGCCTCTTCCCCGACAAAAGGGATCGCTTCGCCCGACGCCACGTGTGGAGAACCGGAGGCAACCTCGGAATGACCGTGGCTCCGGGAGCCGGCCCCATCCAGCTCTACGCGCTGATCGACACGCGGCTCGAGATCGGCGGGGGCTGGAGGAACCACTGGGCAGTTGGGGCGGGTGGCGAACTGGGGATGGAAGCCTCGACCCCCGAAGACCGCTTCAAGGCAAAGCTCTTTGCCCGTGGCACACGTTTCGTTGCAGGGGATCGAGAATCGCATCTGGAAGCGGGCCTGGCAGGCCGCATGACACTCAGTGTCCGCACCGCTGCAATCGCAGACCTGACGCTCCGACATTTCGACGGAGAGGAATGGTTGGACGCAAGCCTCTCCCTACAATGGACGTTCTGAAGAAAGTTAAGAGAGGGGCCGGGGTTAAGAATTCACTTGTTGAAGGGGGGCTTTG
>JAAELW010000500.1 GCA_024226235.1 bacterium | reverse complement strand
GAGTCGGCAGCCGGTGCGCTCGCGCCCGGTCGCGTACTCTTTACGGGCGCGCTCGAGCACCGGCATCTCGTGAACTTGTTGCCACTGGCGGACATCACCGTCGTCCCATCCGTGTTCCCGGAAGCATTCGGGATGGCGGCCGCAGAGGCCGCGTCGGCCGGCTCGATCCCTCTCGTGGCCGACCATTCGGGGCTGGCGGAGATCGCGGACGGGCTAGACGCCGAATACCCGGACGAGTTCCGTAGCCTCAGCCGTTTCCGACGCGGAGACGTCGCGGATCTGAGGGACAAGCTTCAGGCCATTCTTGCGTTGAGTCCCGAGCAGCGAACGCAAGTTCGCGCTTCCGCACGGCAAGCCGTCGTCAGGCGATGGAGTTGGGAGCGCGTGAGCGCTGCGCTGCTCGAGGCGTCGGGCTAACTAGTGGGTCCTGGCTGCCGCCGGCCGCGCGCAAGGGTTGGAGAATTCCAGAATTCTGATGTTCAAGTGGGATACGACTTGCGCAGACACCCGATCTCAGCCAGTCCGAGGTAACCGAACACCGGCTGATTCGCAATCAGCAGGTCAGCGGTTCGATCCCGCTCGTCGGCTCCAGAATCGCAAGCGATCCCAGTTTCAAGCACTTGTATCATCGCGGGAGGTTCTCAGCGCGTTCCGGTCCCTGAGCGTGAAAAGACCGGCCCGGATGATCGGAGGAATCCCCGACGGCGTCACCGTATCTCTTCGGACAACGCCCGGAAGCGCGGCGAATCCCTGAGGGGATCGAGGTCGGCGTCGTGCTCCAGCCAGCCTGTGTTGGAGAATCCTCGGCGGACGGCTTGCTCGAGGAAACCGATGGCCGCGTCCGGCTTTTCTGCAATGCAAAAGATACAGGCAGCGTTGTACAACAACATCGGCTCGTGGGGCTCGATGCTCAGGGCCCGCCGGGTCCACTCCAGGCCGCGATCCCAATGGCCTAGCGCAACGAGGGCATTTGCGCCGAGGTACAAAGCGCGCACGTCGTCG
>JAAELW010000499.1 GCA_024226235.1 bacterium | reverse complement strand
GAGCTGCCGGCGTCCAGCGCTCCTACGCCCTTGGTGATGCGCAGATGCATGATGATCGCGGCCGTTCCCAGGTTCCAGTTGACCGGCGTCAACAGGTAGGTCACGCCGCGCAGGGATCGCGCTTCGGTCCATCGGACAGGCGCGTTCAAACGCGTGAAGAGGAACGCCAGCGCGCGGGATTCGATCAGGAACCAGTAGCTGACCGCCACGAGGGTCGTGGGAATGAAGAGCCGGAGGTCCGCGTCCGCGGCGGCGGCCCACGCCTCATCGAGCGGCACCTGATTGAAGATCCAGTAGAGCAGGAGCCCGGCCAGCAGCCAAGGCACGAGCCGGCCTAGCCGGTGGAGTAGCGGTGCACGTGTGGGATCAGGGCTCGCTGACATCGGGTCGGTTCCAGTAGCAGAGGAGAGAATGGACGAAGCGGAGAGGTGAACCCGAGAGCGTACGGTTCGTTTCCGCGCCGTCGATCCCGGATCCGGACTTGTCGCCGCTCGCGAATCCGGTCCCTGCTTCAGTGTGGACGCGGCCCCGCCGATTTGCTCTGAGCATGCTCGAGATCGTCGTCTTCGCCGGGCTTCTGGGTGCGCTCGCTGCCTTTGCCTGGGTTCCGTGGATCGTGCTGATCCAGATCGCCGGGCTGTGCTCGGTCGTCGGCCTGGCCATCGGAGTGCCGGGTGCGCTGGTCTACCATCTGCGGCTCAGGGCCTGTTTGATCCGGGCCGACGCGTTGCCAGCTCGCTGGTGGGTCCATCCTTTCGCTCTGCACCCGCGGCTTGCCGCGGCCGATCTGGATCGGGTCTTGCCTCCCTGCTTCGTCGGGGCAGGTGGCGGGGCCCTGGCCTTCTTGGGTTGCCTGGTTGGAGCCCTGGCTGTGCTGTCATCCTGGGTCCACGGCTGAGGCAGCATCCTCCTGTCTCAGGTTGACCATTTGTCCAGTCGAACGTATGTTTGAAACGATCGTTCGAGCGCGCCCACGACCGAACACACTCCACCCGAGAAGAGGCGACGTGCGCGAGCCGGCGATTTCAGCGATTTCAGAGACGGAACCTCGATCCCAGGATTGCCCCGCGACCAGCGGCCAGGATACGAAGCAACGGCTGCTCGATGCGGCCGAGCAGCTCTTCGCCGAGCGGGGTTTCGATGGCACCTCGATGCGGGCGGTGACCCAGGCGGCTGGCGCCTCCGTCTCTGCTGCCAACTACCATTTCGGCTCCAAGCAGGCCCTGCTCGGCGCCACGCTCCGCCGGCGGATCGAGCCGTTCAACCGGCGTCGGCTCGAACTTCTCGACGGTCTCGAGGCAGGCGGGGCGGTGCCGGATGTCGAGCAGCTGATGGACGCCTTTTTCCGCCCGCCCTTCGAACGCGCGGCCGAGGCTTCCGGCGAGCAGCGGGCCCTGCTGCGAAATGTGGCCGCCCGTCTCTGGCACGATCCACCCGAGATCGTCGCCGCTCTTCGCGTGGAGCTCTTCGGGGAGGTGATCGATCGTTTCGTGGCTGCATTGGTTCGGGCATTGCCGCACATCCGGCCTGCACGTGCCGAGATGCTGCTCGAGCTCAGTGTGGGGCTGCTGGTCCAAGCGTTGAATGGCCAGGCGGTTTCCCTCTCATCGAGCGATGCCGATGCTGTCCGTCAGGTGCTCGTGCGCTATGCGGTGGCAGGTGTGGTCGCGGCTGCCCAGGAGCATCCGGCATGAAGACGTCCACGAAGAAGATCCTCGTTCCGATCGGGATCCTTGGGCTCGGCGCGCTGGGTGTGGGCCTGCAGCTCGCCGGCCGGGTGGTACCCGAGACCATCGTGCCCGAGAAGCTGGCACCGTTGATCCAGGTCGCCAGTGCGGAGCCCCGGCCGTTCGCGTTCGTGGTTCGCGCCCAGGGGACGGTGGTGCCGCGCAGCGAGAGCGACTTGATCCCGCAGGTGGCGGGTGAGGTGGTCTGGGTATCACCTTCCCTCGTTTCCGGTGGCTTCTTCGAGGCCGGGCAGCCACTCCTGCGGCTCGACGATGCGGACCTTCGGGCTTCGGTCGAGAGCGCGCGGGCCGCACTGGCTCGCACCGAGAGCGAAGAGAGCCGTGCCGGCAAGCATCGGGATCGCCAACGCCACCTGGCCAAAGAGGGTGTGGCCAGCGAAGCGCGTATCGACGACGCCGAGAACGCCTACCGGGTGGCCGAATCATCTCTCCGGGAGGCGAATGTGCGCCTCGAAAACGCACGCCGCGATCTGGCGCGTACCGAGATCCGAGCGTCCTACGCGGGACGTGTACGCAGCGAAAGCGTCGACGTCGGACAGTTCGTGAGCCGCGGCATGCCGATTGCGAAGCTCTATGCGGTCGACTGGGCCGAGGTGCGTCTGCCGGTGCCCGACCGCGAGCTGCGCTACCTCGAGCTTCCGCTGACGTACCGCCCCGGCCGGGATCCGAACGGCAGTTCGGCCCCCGAAGAAGAGGGGCCGTCCGTGCGTCTGTCTGCGGAGTTCGCCGGCCAGACCCATCAATGGATGGGGCGCATCGTTCGCACCGAAGGGGAAATCGATTCGAAGAGCCGGATGGTCACGCTCGTGGCGCGAGTCGAGGATCCCTACGGGGCCGACCCGGCCACGGGCCGGCCGCCCCTGGCGGTGGGTCTGTTCGTTCGCGCGGAGATCGCCGGTCTTGAAGTGCCGGATGCGTTCGTTCTGCCAAGGGGCGCCCTTCAGGAGGATCGCTCGATCCTGGTGCTGGATGCAGAGGGAAGGTTGAACATCCGACCCGTCGATGTGTTGCGCATGGAGCGTGACGAGGTCGTGATCGGCGGAGGGATCGAAGCGGGCGACAAGGTCTGCGTGACGCCCCTACCCGGAGCGATCGACGGGATGCAGGTGCGTGTCGTCGGAGAGATGCCCGATGCCGAGAGCGAGAGGGCGGGAACGTGAAGGCCATCATCGCCTGGTTCGCCAGGAATACGGTCGCTGCGAACCTGTTGATGATGCTATGCGTGGCCGGTGGCCTGGCTGCGATTCCCGCCATCCAGCAGAAGACCTTTCCAGACATCAATATCGAAGTCATCCAGGTCGCCGTGTCCTATCTGGGTGCTGCTCCCGAAGAAGTGGAGGAGGGCGTCTGCATCCGGATCGAAGAGGAGATCCATGGCATCGAGGGTGTCGAGCGGATCACCTCGAGCGCTGCCGAGGGTGTCTGTGGCGTGGCGGCCGAACTGCTCGACGGCTATCCGACTGATCGGGCACTGGCCGAGATCAAGAATGCGGTCGATGGCATCAGCACGTTTCCGGCAGAGACCGAGAAACCGGTCATCAGTCATTTCTCGATCAAGCGCAATGCGCTGCAGCTCGTCGTGTCGGGAAACGCCAGCGAGCGCGCGCTGCGGGTCTGGGGGGAGCGGGTCCGCGATGAGATCGCCGCCTTGCCCGGGGTCACCCAGGTGGATCTCACCGGCGCGCGAGATTACGAAATTTCGATCGAGGTGCCCGAGCACGCGCTACGCCGGCATGAGCTGACCTTCGATCAGGTCGTGGCGGCTGTGCAGCGTTCCTCGTTGGATCTCCCCGGCGGATCGATTCGCACCGAGAGTGGCGAGATCTTGTTGCGGGCCAAGGGCCAGGCCTATCGCGGTGAGGAGTTCGAGAAGATCGTGCTGCTTACCCGAGAGGACGGAACGCGCCTTTTGCTCGGCGAGGTCGCTAATGTCGAAGATGGCTTCGTGGAAGACGAGCGGAGCGCACGCTTCAACGGAGAGCCCTCGGTGATGATCCGGGTCTCGCGCGTTGGCGATCAACGCGTCCTCGAGTTGGTCGATACCGTGCTTCGCTACGTCCAGACGGCCGAGCAACGCCTCCCCAGCGGTCTTCACCTGACGGTCTGGCAGAACCAGGGCGCCTACCTGAAGGACCGCCTCCGGATCCTGACCAAGAACGGGCGGGGTGGCTTCGTTCTCGTGTTCGTCGTGTTGGCGCTCTTCCTGCGCCTCCGGCTCGCTCTCTGGGTCGCGCTCGGGGTTCCGATTTCATTTCTCGGCGCGCTCGCGATCTTTCCGGTCGCCGGCATGTCGATCGATCTTCTGACGCTTTTTGCGTTCATCCTGGTGCTCGGTCTGCTCGTGGACGATGCAATCGTCATCGGGGAGAACGTGCACACACATCAGGAGCGGGAGGAAGCGCCGCTTCAGGCCGCGATTTCCGGTACCCAGGAAGTATCCGTGCCGGTGATCTTCGGAGTGCTCACGACGATCGTCGCGTTCATGCCGATGCTCTTCTCGCCGGGCATCATGGCCGATTTCTTCGGGGAGATCGCAAAGGTCGTGGCCCTGTGCCTGGTCTTCTCGCTGGTGGAGGCGCAATTGATTCTTCCGGCGCATCTGGGCCACCACGTCCGCTCGTCCTCTGCCGCGTTGCCGCGCCCGGGTACGATCCGCGCCCAATGGAAAAGCCTGCAGGCGACGCTCGCATCCAGCCTGACCCGGCTGGCCCAGAATGGCTACCGGCCGCTCCTGGAGCGGGTCATCGAGTGGCGCTATTCCGCGGTCTCCGTCGCGGTGGCGTTGCTGATGGTCACCGCGGGGGCCATGGCCAGCGGGTGGCTTCCGTTTGCGTTCTTTCCTTCGGTCGAGAGCGACTACGTCAACGCCAGTTTGACGATGCCCCTCGGCACCCCAGCAGATGTCACTCGCAGGGGTGTCCGTGAGCTCGAGGAGAGCGCCAAACGGATGAAGGAGGCGCTCGACCTGGAGTTCCGGACTCCCGATGGCCGCTCCCTGATCCAGCACGAGATGGCGACGGTAGGTGAGCACGCGACGGTCGCCGAAGCCCGGCCGGGCTCGGAGCGGGGCGGTGGTACCCATCTGGGCGGCGTGGTGGTGGAGCTCGTGGCGAGTGACGATCGGCCGGTGGGATTCTCATCGAAGTGGGTCAGGGATCGCTGGCGTGCTGCGACCTCGCCGATCGCGGGTGCCGAAGGGCTCTCCTTCAGTGCCGACTACATGAGTGCAGGTGCCCCGATCTTCCTCGAACTCAAGTCCGCTGACATCACACAGTTGAAGCGGGCGAGTGAAGCGGTCAAGACCCGCCTGGCCTCCATGCCCGGCGTCTTCGACATCACCGATTCGTGGCGCGACGGTAAACAGGAGCTGCAACTCCGGATCCTGCCCTCAGCGGAAGCTCTGGGCCTCTCGTTGCGCGATCTGGCCAGACAGGTGCGCCAGGCCTTTTATGGCCAGGAAGCCCAGCGCATTCAGCGGGGCCGCGATGACGTGAAGGTGATGGTCCGTTACCCCAAGCAGGAAAGACGTTCCCTCTCGGATCTGGACGAATTGCGCATCCGGACGCCGACGGGCGGAGAGGTGCCCTTCTACGCGGTGGCCGAGGCAGATACCGGGCGCGGCTACGCGACGATCAAGCGATCCGATCGGCAACGGGTCATCGACGTCACGGCCGAGGTCGATTCGAGTCAGGCCAACGCCAATCAGATCCTGGGTTCGTTGGGTGTGGAGTTCCTTCCGTCGCTACTCGCTGCCAACCCGGGCCTCTCGTACTCGCTCGCCGGAGAACAGCGCGAGCAGAAGAAGACGATGAGCGGTCTGATCAAGAATTTCGGATTTGCACTGGTCCTGATCTACGCGCTTCTTGCGATTCCTCTCCGCTCCTATGGTCAACCGCTGATCATCATGGCCGTGATTCCATTCGGGTTGGTCGGCGCGATTGCAGGACACCTGTTGCTGGGTCTGCGGTTCAGCATGATGTCGGTCTTCGGCGTGGTGGCATTGTCCGGCGTGGTCGTGAATTCGAGCCTCGTGCTCGTGCATTACATCAATGGCCGGCGAGCAGCGGGCCTGGAGGTCGTGGAAGCGGTGCGCGAGGCCGGCGTGGCGCGCTTCCGGCCGATCGTGCTGACCTCGGTGACTACTTTCGTCGGCCTCTCACCGCTGCTCCTGGAGCGCAGCATGGGCGCGCAGTTCTTGATTCCGATGGCCGCATCCCTGGCCTTCGGGGTCATCTTTGCGACCGGCATTTCACTCTTCGTCGTCCCGTGCAGCTACGTGATCCTCCAGGATCTGCAGCAGCTGCGGGCCGGACCACGAAAGGGGGTCGGCCCGCGCCTCTCCCCGGTCGCGGTGCCGCCGGCTGACGAGCAAAGACAGGCCGGGAGCGGTAGCTGACCCAGCATCAGGGCGGGCGCCGGGATCCTGGTTGTGTCGTCATCCGATTTGATCCACCCTGCCGACATGGATTCCCAGCGCGTTTCCCTCTACCCCTTCGTCGGCTCGCCGGGCCAGGGTGTCCCCGTCATCGAGCGCACCGAAGGCGTGTGTTGGCAGATGGCCGGCGGTCACTCGGTGCTCGACGCCGGTGGGGGTGCGATCATCGCCAACGTCGGTCACGGGCGACAGGAGATCGCCGATGCGGCGGCGGCTGCAATGGCGCGCACCACGTATGTCGTGCCTCCGTTCGCCACCGAAGACCGCGTGGCATTGGTGGAACGGCTCAGGAGGGATTGGCTTCCCGAGGGCATCACGCGCTGTGTGTTCACCAGTGGCGGGAGTGAGGCGGTGGACTCCGCATTGCGACTGGTGCGGCAGCATTTCGTTTCTGCCGGGCAGCCGCAGCGCGTGAAGGTGATCGGACGCCACCGGGCCTACCACGGCACCACCCTTGCCACTCTCGGTGTTGGCGGCCACGAGAAACGCCGCAAGGGCTTCGAGCCGCTCTTTGTCGACCACCCGAAAATTCCGGCCTGGTACCCACTGAAGCGACCGGGTTTTCACGATGACGAGGTGGGTCCGCAGCATTCGGCCGACGCGCTGGTGGAGGTGATCGAGAGGGAAGGCCCGGAAACGGTCGCGGCCTTCATCGCAGAGCCCGTCGGCGGCTCGACGCTCGGTGCCATCGTTCCGCCGGACGACTACTGGCCGCGGCTTCGGGAGATCTGCGACCACTACGGAATCCTGCTGGTCGCCGACGAGGTGATGTGTGGTTTCGGGCGGACGGGTCGACGCTTCGCTGTGGACCATTGGAACGTGGTTCCCGACGTGCTGGTGGGCGGCAAGGGGCTGGCTGCTGGATACGCGCCGATCGGGGCCGTGTTCACCACCGAGGCGGTCGTTGCGCCGATCGCCGAAGCGGGTGACGAGCTGATGTTCTTCACCTACAGCGCGCATCCGATGGCCTGTGCCGCGGCCAACAAGGTGCTCGAAATCCTCGACCGCGAGAACCTGGTCGAACGTGCTGCCGACCTCGGGGAGCGGCTAGGCAAACGCCTGGCGCAGTTGGATGCCCATCCCCATGTCGCCCATACGCGCGGTCTGGGGTTGATGCGCGCGGTCGAGCTGGTGAAGGATCGCGACACGCTGGAACCCTTCTCGACCGAGGTCGGCTTGATTTCCAAGGTCGTCGCTGCGGGCCTCGCCCGCGGCGTCTTCTTCTACCCGGGCGGCAGCGATCCAGCCCGCGACGTTGTTTGCTTTGGCCCCCCGTTCACGATCACTGAAGATCACATCGAGGAGATGGCGTCGGTTCTCGAATCCGCCATCGACGACGCAGTCGAGCGCGCTCGCGAGTAGTTCCGACGGGAACGCCTCTGCTCTCTACTTGTCGTGCATCCGGATCAGCCCCTCCTGGGTGCAGGAGGCGACCAGGGTGCCCTCCTGGGTGAAGACGCTGCCGCGGTTGAACCCTCGTGCTCCTGACGCGCTGGGGCTGTCGGTATGGTAGAGAAGCCACTCGTCCGTCCGGAAGGGGCGGTGGAACCACATCGCGTGGTCGAGACTTGCCGACTGGAACTTCGGGTTCATCCACAGCACGGCATGGGGGCGAAGACAGGTATCGAGAAGGTTCATGTCCGAGGCGTAGGCGAGCACGCACTGGTGGATGGCAGGGTCGTCGGGCATCGCCGCCGCGGTGCGGAACCAGATGCTCTGGTGCGGCGGCATCTTCTCCGGCTGGAACTCGTCCACCGGATCGACGGGCCGGGTCTCGATCGGTCGTTCGCGGGTGAGTGCATCGCGTAGCTCTTTGGGGAGCTTGTCGGCGTGACGTCCCCGCAGTTCCGCCTCGGTGGGAAGGCCTTCCGGGCCGGGCACGTCCGGCATGGTTTCCTGGTGGTCGAAGCCACCCTCGGCCACCTGGAACGATGCCGCCATGTTGAAGATCGCGTGCCCGTGCTGGATTGCTACGACCCGCCGGGTGGTGAAGCTCCGGCCGTCGCGAATACGATCCACGTCGTAGAGGATGGGTACCTTCGGGTCCCCTGGCCGCAAGAAGTAGCCGTGAAAGGAATGCACACCACGGCCTTCGACCGTGCGGAGCGCGGCCACCAGCGCTTGCCCGAGGACCTGGCCCCCGAATACCCGCTGCCAGCCGGTCTGGGGCGAGAGGCCCCGAAAGAGATTGACTTCGATGCGCTCGAGGTCGAGGAGTGCGAGCAGGTCGGCGAGGGTCTCGTCCATGCCAAGCAGATAACGAAAGCCGCCTCGCCCGCAAGCGGGCGCTACCCTCCGGCTTCCCCTCCATCCGAGGTTCCTCGTGGCCGACCCGATTCCCGCCGACGTCATCACCCAGCTCCTTCAAATGAATCCGCCGGAGACGGTCGAAGACATGAGAAGCCTGCTCGATGGCTTCGCCGGCTTCCTGAACACCGATCTCCCCGAAGTCGGGGCCTTTCATCCGGCGGTTCCGATCGGGGCCTTCTCTGCGGATGTGATCGTGCCGAAGGGCGAGGGGCCTCATCCGGTGCTCGTGTATCTCCACGGGGGAGGGTGGATCTGCGGAAGTCCGGCCACCCATGCCAAGCTTGCCCATCGCTTTGCCGAGGCTGGCAACCTGGTGGTGAACGTGGACTACCGGATGGCGCCTGAGCATCCCTTCCCCACACCTTTCGATGATTGTGTGGAGGCGGTGCGTTGGGCGGCCCGCGAAGTGGCAGCCTACGGAGGCGATCCGGCGCGCATCGCGATCGGCGGCGACTCGGCTGGGGGAAATCTGTCGGCCGCGGTTGCCGCAGCGCTGGCCGCCGACCCGTCCGGCCCCGCACTTCGCGCGGCGCTGCTGATCTACGGCGTGTTCGACTTCGCGACGATCAGTGCCGAGCTTCCGCCGGAAGTGGCCGCAGCGATCCCGGCGCTGCCGGGTGGGTTCGGGGAGCAAATGATCGACCTGATGGTTGGCTCCTATCTGGGGCAGGAACGCAGCGATGGACTGCTGCGCGACCCGCGGGTGAGCCCGGTGCACGCCGCCGCCAAGCTTCCGCCCTGTCACGTGGTGTGCGGAACCAGCGACCCGTTGGTGGCCCAGGCTCGGGCCCTCAAGACAGGGCTCGAGGCGGCCGGTGTGCCGCACGAGTACTTCGAAGACGAAGGCATGCCCCATGGCTACGCACAGATGGAGTTTCTTCCGTCGGCACGCCCCGCGATCGACCGGATGGTCCGGTTCCTCGAGGCGCAGTTCGAGGTTTGAGCCGTCCGTGGAATACGTTAGGCCGTTTCGAGACCTCGGAGGGTGAGCTCGAGCTTCGACGTCGGGGGCCTCGTGACTTCCTGATCACCGTGGCTGGTCGAGTGCTGATGAACTCCCAGGCGAGTCGTTCGGAGCAGGCCCTCGGTGAGCGGGCCGCCACGGAAGTCGCGTCTCGTCCCCGGCCACGAGTCCTGATCGGTGGGCTCGGCATGGCGTGTACGTTGCGCGCGGTACTGGACGCCCTGCCCGCGGACGCCGAAGTCGTGGTTGCGGAGCTTCACGAGGGGATCGTCGACTGGTGCCGCGGGCCCCTGGCGGAGCTGACGGATGCGGCCATCTGCGATCCCCGGGTGACCGTGGAACTCGGCGATGTGACGGATCTCATCCGACAGACGCCGGCCGGGACCTTCGATGCATTGGTGTTGGATCTCTACGAGGGGCCACCGCCCGGCGCGCGATCCCGCCGTGACCCTCATTTCGGAGAGCGTGCGCTGGCCCATGCCCATCGCGCTCTGGCGCCAGGGGGTGTGTTTGCGATCTGGGCAGAGGATCCTGATCCAACCTTCGAAAAAGGGCTGCGCAACGCCGGCTTCGAGACCAGGCACGAACGACCCGGCCGCGGTGGCCGGCGCCACGTGATCTACCTCGCCACCCGCGATCGGTCCAGTTAAGAGAGGGGCCAGGCACGATTGTTAAGATGCCGACTT
>JAAELW010000498.1 GCA_024226235.1 bacterium | reverse complement strand
CGGCTCGAGAGCTATTCGCGCAAGATCGAGCACGGCAGCTCCGAGTGGGAGACGCTTCTGGACCAGGCCAAGGAGGAGCTGGCCCGCTCCCGGGGTTACGTGATCCGATGAAGGCCAGCGGCCTGGCCGGCCGACGTGTCCTCGTCGCCATGAGCGGAGGCGTGGATTCCTCCGTGGCCGCGGCCCTGCTCGCCGAGCAAGGCGCCGATGTGGTCGGCGCCACCTACAAGAATTTCTGCTTCACCGATTCGGATGAACTCCCCGGCCGCTCCTGCTGCTCGGTGGACGCGGTGGCCGACGCCCTGGCCGTCTGCCGCCATCTGGGCATCGAGCATCGCGTGGTGGACGAGACCGAGCGCTTTCGCGTCGAGGTGGTGGAAGACTTCGAGCGGGAGTATGCCGCGGGACGAACACCGAATCCTTGCGTGCGCTGCAACGCAGCCGTGCGCTTTCCACGTCTGGTGGAGGAAGCGGAGGCCGCCGGCTTCGACTTCGTGGCCACGGGGCATTACGCGCGGATGGAGCGAACCCGGGATCGATACTATCTGTCCCGGGG
>JAAELW010000497.1 GCA_024226235.1 bacterium | reverse complement strand
CGTCATACCGGCAAGATGTTTGTAGCGCCGGACGAACCGCTGATAGGTCATGCGCGCCCGGGTGATGCGTTGTCCCGTCATCTCACACCCCTCCTTGAGCTCGATGAGCTGATGCAGCCCCTGGCTCCACTGACGGTCCGGCATGACGCGGCCGGTGTATTCGTCGATAATCGCCACCTTACCGTCCTGCAGCAGATAGTCTTCGTCGCGTTGGAAGAGGTGAATCGCCGCCAACGCCTGGCGCATCAACTCCTCGCGGAGTGCACGGATTCCCCAGGGATCGCCGAGGGATTCGGCCAGCGCCGCCAGTCGTCTCGAACCTTTCCCGGTCAGCTCTATGCGGCGTTCATCGGCGTAGCGCCGAAAGTCGGCCGCCGGGTCGAGGACGGTAGCGGTAGCGAGCGCCTGCTCGAGTATTCCTGCATCGAACGGCGGGTCCACCTCGCCGGAGATGATCAGCGGCGTGCGCGCCTCGTCCACCAGCACGCTGTCCGCCTCGTCGACGATGGCAAAACTCAACCCCCGCAACAGCAGCTTGCGCGCACGGCCGGCCCCGGTGACCAGTCGCTCGGTCTGGAACTGCAGGTTGCTGTGTACGCGGCCCGGTTCCAGACAGTCGCGCATGTAGTCGAAGGCGATATCCTTGTTGGTGCAATAGGTGATATCACAGTCGTAGGCGTGGCGCTTTTCGTCCGCCGATCGTCCGCTTACGACGACGCCAATCGAGAGACCGAGAAACGCGTACACCGGTGCCATCCATCTGGCATCGCGCTGTGCAAGGTAGTCGTTCACGGTAATGATGTGAACCGGGAGTCCGGCGAGTGCCGCAGTGCCGGCGGCGAGGGTCGCGGTCAAAGTCTTCCCCTCGCCGGTTTCCATCTCGGCCAGCATGCCCTTGAGCAGTGAGTAGCCGCCGACGAGCTGGACCGGGTAGTGGCGCATACCAATGACCCGCGACGCGGTCTCGCGGATCAAGGCAAAGCTGCGGGCAACGATGTCGTGCTCGAACCCGCCGCTGCGCCGCAGTACCAGGCGTAGTTCCATGGCCTGTTGTTTCAGTGCATCGTCGCTGAGTCCCGCCATCCTGTCCGTGTGTGATTCGACGCTGTGGACGATGCGCCCGAGCGCCGCGGCGCGCAGCCATCCGCCGTGGCTCACGGCGTGTCCGACCAGTGCCGTAGCCCAGCGGTTGATCGGCTGTTCGCGTGTCAGCCGCCGCTCGGGGCAGCGTTCCAGCGCTGGTAGTTCGACGGTCTGAGCCGATGGGCTTGCTTCAGACATTGAACAGGCTCAGGAACAGCTGGCGCAACGCGCGCAGCGTCTGCCACACGAGCGGCTCGCTGCCATGGTCGAAGCGTGCATAGGCCCGGCCGCCAATGGCGTTGTCCGGCAACGCACTAGATACCCGCAGATCGAATTCGAAGATACTCTCGAGAACCCGGAGATTCTCCGGGGCCGTCGGATCGAGTTGTTGGGTGCCCCCGCCGGCGGTGCTCAGGGCGCTGCCGGGCAGCTCCTGGCTGGCGGCCGGCACCTCGCGTTCGATGGTCGCGGCCGCAACACTGGCAAGTGCTTCAACGAAGCGCACCTGGACCGATCGGGTTCGGCTGCGTATGAGATCCACGTCGTCCTGATCGACCACCACCCGCACGACCGGATCGTGGTCGCCGATGACATAGCCAAGCAACGTGCCCCGCTGGACGAATCGGCCGGGGAGATCCTCCGGCATCGATATCACGAAGCGTCCCGCTTCCGGGGTCCGGACCGTCAATGACTCCATCCGCTGACGTGCCAGTGCCAGCGACGCATCGATGTGCCGGATCTGCTCCTTGATCATGTCCGCCTGTACACGGTCGACGAGCTTGAGTTGGTCCAGACGCAGTTTCAGTTCGCGGTGCTCGGTCTCGAGTATCGTTATCTGCGCAGCAAGTATCGGATCCTCGAGCGCGATCAGCGGGGCGCCGGCATCGACCTCGGTGTTGGGTGTGGCGAGCAGCGTCTTGATCGTGCCCTCGGTGGCCGCCCGAACGCTGGCTCGTTCGGGCAGCCAGACCACGCCCTCGGCGATGGTGGCATAGGGCACCGGGATGAGCGCGAAAGGTGTAATCAGCAGTGCGCTCGCACCGAAGACGGTCGCGAAGGCACGCTTGCGCCGGTTGTGAAGTTTGGGGCTGGTGGCGAGAAACTTCACCCCCTTGCCGAGCGGCAGCAGGAACATGACGGCAATGGCCCAGAGCGCGAGCAGTACGCCCAGTGCCAGGAAGTTGGTGGCAAGAAACAGCGAGATGCCATACATGATGAAGAGCCGGTAGGCGAAGGCGGCAAGCCCGTAACCGACGAACCAGCCAGGCTCTCCCGGGGCTGAGGCCGGCGATTGCGCGTCGCTGATGCCCAGCAGATAGCGCTGTATCAGATAAAATATGTAGCGGTTCGCGCGGGAGCCGAGGTTGGGGATCTCAACCAGATCGCACAACACCCAGTAGCCGTCGAAGCGCAGCAGTGGGTTGCCGTTGAAGAACAGGGTGGAGACGCCGGCGATCAGCATGGCGTTGAACGCCATCGAGCGCGCGACGCCTTCCTCCAGATTGACCCAGAGCAACATGGCGAGCGCGGCGATGGCCATCTCCGTCATGATGCCCGCCGCACCGACCACGGCGCGCTGCCAACGGGAGCGGAAGGCGGCGGAGGTCGAGGCGTCTACATAGGGAACGGGCATCAGCACCAGAAACATGATGCCCATCTCGTGGACCTCGCCACCCCAGCGCTTGGCCGCGTAGGCGTGGCCAAACTCGTGGACCGCCTTGATGAGCGGGTAGACGAGCAGCATCAGCAGGATGTTTTCGCCGGCCAGCACCCGATCGGCAATGTTGCCGGTGAGCCCGGACCAGTGGGTAACCGCGAGCGCCAGACCCCAGCCCACCAGCGCCAGCCATGCGATGAAGCCTGTCACGCTGAACACCGGTGCAACCAGCGGTGCGGTCGCCCGCAGGAAACGCTCCGGATCGATCAGCGGGAAGCGCAGCGCGAGCGGATTGCGCATGCGTGTGAGCAGCTTGCGCCTTTTTTGCTTGTCCGAGCGGCGCGCGAGTTCATCAAGGTCCGGCGGCAACTCGCCGCGCAACAGATCGGCCTGATGCAGCTGGGTCAACAGCTGGATGGTTTCGTCCTGGGTCGGCTGATCGTCGCCGAGCTGTTTGCCGACGATCTGCCAGACTTCGTCGACGCTGCGTTGCCCGTTCAGCAGGTTGATCATGAGGTGGGCGGCGGGGGAGACACGGTGGAAGTGTCCCGTCTGGTGGTCCTGCAGGATGTACCAGACCTGTCCGCGGAACCGCTGCCGGTGAATCTGGGCGTGACTGCGCAGGCGTGGTTTGAGATCCGCGACGCGATACCAGGAAGGGCTGAAAAATGAGGTGCTCACGCGATATCACTCTTCACTATGACAGCCAGCGCCAGGACCAGAGCCTGAACCACTCGATCAACGAGCGCGACCAGATCCATACCAGCCTGCGTTGGCCGATATCGATCTTACCCACTCCTTCCATGCCCGGGCGCAGTCGGGTCGATGCCTGCTCGAGTTCGGCCTCGACCCGGAAGGTATTGAGGCCATCGTGGGTCTCCGCGACCGGGGTGATGCGCGTCACGACCAGCGGAAACGGTGTGCCAGGCAGGGCGGTGGCGAGCAGCTCGCCCCGCTGTCCGACCTCGAGATCGGCAATCTGGGCCTCGTCGACCTTGAGGATGACGCGGTACTCATCCAGGGGCGCGATCTCGAACAGTGGCTCACCGCGACGCACGGCGCCGCCAATCTCCTGGCTGAGATCCCCGGCGACGACGATGCCGGCAAATGGTGCGACGATCCGCGCGCGGGCAAGCTG
>JAAELW010000496.1 GCA_024226235.1 bacterium | reverse complement strand
TCAGAGAGAGCGCACGTTCACAATGAAACAACGCGTCAGCAAAAGCGCCTCTCGCAAGTGCCTCGTGTCCGGCCAGCACGGAGTGCTTCGTACCCGACTCGGGCCCTGCGAGTGAGAGGCCCGCGACGTAATGGTGGGCGAGTTCAGATGATCGATGCTCTCCGCCAACTTGCTTCTCGAGCGTTTTCGCAACAGAGCAGTGAAGCTCTGCCTTTCGCTGTGGGCCAAGGCGCGCATAGATGGCGTCACGAACCAAAGCATGAGCGAAATGCACGGGCCCGCTTGACGAAACCTCCGGATGGATCAGCGCCGCCTCAGCAGCCAGCTCGAGATTCCTTCGGGTCTCATTCTCGGAGCATCCCAGCACGGACGACAGCAGCGCGATCCGAAACTCACGTCCGAAGACGGATGCCACCTCGAGCACCTCCTGACAACCGTCGGGAAGGAGTTCGACCCGCGCATTCGCAGCAGCGACTGCGTTGGCAGGAAGTTCCGGATCGCCATCGGATCCGGGCTGCGAGAGGAGCTGGGTCAAAAAGAACGGATTTCCACCCGACAACCGAAAGATCCGATCGAATCGCGCGGTGTCGATCGCAGTGGACATCTTGTCCGCCAGCTCCTTTGCTGCTCGAACGTCGAGCGGCTTGACATCGAGGACCGTCGCCTGGCTCTCCAATCGATGCAGGGCATCGAACTGGCCCGGAGGCCATTCGGTCTCGCTTGCGCGATACGCCGCCAGTATGAAGATTGGGCACGGGCTCATCTCTTCGCACAGGAACGCCAACTGCCGAAAGGAAGCCTCATCCGCTCTATGGAGATCGTCGATCACCAACGCCAGCGGAATCCTGCCGGCCGCCTGCTTCCAAAGCTCAGCGGTCATATCCATTGCACCAAAATGTGTAGGTTCCAGCCCGCTCGCCACTCCACTCGGCTGACCAGGCTGGCGAAGCCATGCGTCAGCGGTTTCAGATAGCTGGTCTTCTTGTCGTGCAGTAGCGGAATCCCGAAGACCCCTGACAAGCTGAATCCAGGGCCACAGTGCGGGCGCTCCGGGCGCCTCCGAGCACCGGCCCACCAGAACCGAGTTTCCGAGTTCGCGAGCGTTTCTCGCAAACTCACTCCAAAGGCGGGTCTTGCCGACACCGGGTTCACCGCGAACCAGGGCGAACTGGGGGCGACCGTTGCGCGCATCGCGAAGCAGGGACTGAAGGGTTGCCATCTCCGAGGTTCGCCCGACAAAAGGCGAATTCAGAGCCGCTGCCCCGGGGTCCAGGGTCACAGCCGCAACGAATTCCACTCCCTTTCCTCGCACGGTCTTGATCAGCCTGGGGGCTTTCGCCGTATCGCCAAGCAGGCGCCGCGCCGCGTAGAGAGACTGAGAAAGAACGTGGTCGGAGACGTGAACCCCTTTCCACACCGCTTCCAGGAGTTCATCCCGGGCCACGGTCCGGCTCCGGTTTTCGACCAGGTAGATGATCAGAGCCAGAACAAGGGGCTCCACCGCAACCACAGCGTCGTCGCGACGGAGTTGGAGCTTGGAGTCATCCAGCTCGAAGTTGAGGAAGCGGTAGATCACAATGAGTCGATCGACGAAGAGTGAAGAGTTGCCCAGGATGAGTAGCGTGTGCCGCGGTAGACCTCTACCACCGGTCCAGTAGCCCGGCAGCCTTCCCTCTGTCAGCCTACGCCGGATGCGCATTCTCATCACCGGTGCCGGCGGCTTGGTCGGTCGGCAGCTTCTGCCGCGGCTGCAGGCCGAGGGGCATGAGACCATCGGCTGCGATCTCGAGACCGATGTGGCAGATGCGGCTGCGTTTGGCGGGCTCGTGGCCGAGGTCGGGCCCGAAGCGATCGTCCATCTCGCGGCAATTTCGGCGACGCGAAACCCGGAGGACGATCCGGTCGAGCTCTTTCGGATCAACTACGGGGGCGTCGGGTGTGTGCTCGGAGCGATGAGGGCACATGCACCCGAAGCGCGGCTGCTGCTCGTCACTTCGGGTCTCATCTATGGCACGAGGGCTGCCGAGGGCGAGACGTTCGATGAATCGGCGCCGCTTCGGCCGCACGGGGCCTACGGTTGGAGCAAGGCGGCTGGGGATCGGCTGGCCGCGTTCCAGGCTGCGGAGCATGGGCTGGATGTCGTTCGGGCTCGGCCGTTCAACCACACAGGGCCGGGCCGCCGGGAAGATTTCGTCGAGGCGAAGCTGGCCCGGCAGCTTGCAGCGATCGAGCGCGGCCTTCAGGAGCCGGTGGTCGAGGCGTGGAACGTGGCGGGCACGCGCGATTTCCTGGATGTCGAGGATGTCGTCGACGCGTACGTCCGGTTGCTCTCGCCCAGGGTGCCGGCGGGGGTGTACAACATCGCGAGCGGCCACGGCTCGAGCATTCGCGAGATCTTCGAGCGGCTGCTGGCCCAAAGCACCGCGGAGGCAGAACTCGCGTTTCCCGAGCACGCGCAAGATGCCTCCGACCGGAGTGTCGGCTGTGCCGATCGACTGCGCGCGGCTACAGGCTGGGCGCCTCGCTGCGATCTGGATGACACGCTGGGCCGTCTGCTCGAAGGCTGGCGACGCGCACTCGCCTCTTCCTAGACGCACTCGCCTTTTCTCAGACGGAAGGGTCAGCCGCCTTCGGTGAGCCCACCGAGGATCTCGACCACGTCGACGCGAAGCGGCATGAAGTAGAGCGAGGCGTTTCGCTCATCCGCCCAGGCAAGGGCTCGCTCGGCATAGCATCGGTTCCACGCGAGAGTAGGCTCGAAGTCGCGGGGCAGGAAGGCGCGGTTGCGCTGCTCCCAGTAGCGCCGCGTGGAAGCGGCCAACACAGGGGAGACGCCCCAATAGACGCGCTCGCCGGCGAGCAGATCGGCCCAGACGTCTTGATAGCGGAGATCGAAGAATGGCTGGGTGAAGAAGCCGTCTGCTCCAGCCTGGCGCTTCTCCTGCGCGTAGGCGCATTCGCGCGCCGGACTCGCCCGGTAGGGGTCGAGAGCGGCGTAGATCGTGAGCTGCGGAAGTGCCTGGCGCAGAGCGCGGATCAGCTCGACAGTCGTGGTCACGCCTCCCGCCGCACAGCCGTCCGGGGTGTCACCCTGCACGACGATCACCTCGTCGAGCTCGGCCAGCACGAGATGCTGCTTCAGCAGTTCCAACGAAAGAGGGGCGCTCTGGCCACCCGGCCTCTGACCACCCAGACTCTGGCCACCCAGACTCTGGCCACCCAGAAGATCGACATCCATCGCACGAAGGTGCGGGATGGCCCGGCTCACCTGGCCACGAGCCAGCTGGCAGGCTTCCCAGCTTCGCAGCGGGAAGCGGGTGAGGTCGGGGATGTTGACCGTGCCGAAGCCGGGCAGGCACTCGCGGATCCGGTTCAGATCGGCTTGGAGCGAGGCCTCACTGCGCGGGACCAGTTCGATCGAATGTGTGTTCATGTCTATACATTACTATATCCGGATATAGTAATGCAAGATACGGCCAGCCAATGGTCCCCCAGCTCGTCCCGCTGGCTCCGGCGCGCCACCACCTCCAAGCCTGTCCGCGCCAGCGCTTCCTCGGCCTTCCCGCGCTCCTCCTCCAGCAGGCCGGAAAGGATCACGCGAGCCCCCTCCCGGCAGCTGGCGCGGATCCCTTCCAGCAGTGGAAACAGCTCGGCGCGGATCATGTTGGCGAGCACCAGATCGAAGGGCTCCTCATCGAGCGATTCGAGCGGCCCCGTCCAGACCCGCAAACCGCCCGCAAGGCCGTTGCGAGCCGCGTTCTCCTGCGTGGCCTCGGTGGCCAGTGGATCGAGATCCAGCGCCACGGCCTGCCCACTGCCCAGGCCCAAGGCCGCCAGCGCCAACACGCCGGTCCCGCATCCCACGTCGAGCACCCGCCGCCCGCGAAGCGCCAGCACGGGCAGGCCATCCAGCAGCTCCAGCGCGAGCCGGGTCGAGGCGTGGCCTCCCGTCCCGAATGCCTGGGCCGGATCGATCACCAAGGCAGTCTGGCCAGGCCGCGGTTCGAATGCGACGAACGAAGGCGTAACGGCCAGCCGCGGGCTCACCACGATGGGCTCGAGCCCCTGCTTCCAGGCCTCGCTCCATGCGATATCCGCCAGGGGTGCGGGCGCCTCGATCTCCAGCTCTGCCCCGAGCGCGCTGCGTAGAGCCGCCTCCAGCGCGTCGCCGTGCTCCGCGCTCGAATACACGATCAGTGTGGGCGGCGGGCCTTCGCGCTCTTCGGCACCGAGCGCCCCGGCGGCCACCGCGAGCGCAAGGGCGCGCTCGCGGGCCTCCTCGGTCCCACCCCTCACCACAAGGCTCACGTAGCCGCTCAAACCTGCCGAAGATAGCGGAGAGCGCGCGAGGCCCCGTTGGAGAACGCACGACCCCACCAGATGGAAGCCCCTGCGGCCGCGCAGTTGGCGGCCGCACTCCGTGAGAACTGCGAGCGCGCGCTCTGTGGCAAGCCCCAGGTCGTGGCGCGCGCCGTCGAGACGCTGATCGCCGGCGGCCATCTTTTGTTGGAGGATGTCCCGGGTGTCGGCAAGACGACCCTGGCCGCCGCCCTGGCTCGCAGCGTGGCCGGCTGCTTCCGCCGCATCCAGTTCACCAGCGATCTCCTGCCGAGCGACGTGATCGGCGCTGCACTGCCCGAGCTCAGCGAGGGCCGACCCACGGGCAGTCTCATCTTCCACCCGGGGCCCCTGTTCGCGAACGTGGTGCTGGCCGACGAGATCAACCGCGCCAGCCCCAAGACGCAATCGGCCTTGCTCGAGGCAATGGCCGAGGGACACGTGACGGTGGACGGCGAACTCCACCCCCTGCCCCAGCCCTTCTTCGTGGTCGCCACCCAGAACCCGGCCGAGCACGCGGGCACCCATGCACTGCCCGAGTCTCAGCTCGATCGCTTCCACGCACGCATCTCGATCGGTTATCCCTCTCCGGAAGACGAAGCTGCGGTGCTGCGCAACGATCCGGGCGCGACCGCCCTACCCCGGCTCGAAGCCGTGGTCACCCCGGCACAGCTGTTGGCGCTGCGCGCTTGCGCGGGCCGGGTCAAGTTCGACGATGCGTTGATCGCCTACCTGCTGGCGATCGTGGCCGAGACCCGCGAACACGAAGCCGTGCGCATTGGCGCCTCCACCCGGGCCGCACTCGCGCTTCGACATGCGGCCCAGGCGCATGCGCTGGTCGACGGCCGGGATTTCGTGATTCCGGAAGATGTGAAGGATCTCGCATCGGACGTGCTCGCCCACCGCCTGGTCTTCGACGCCCACGCGCATTCCCGTGCGTCTTCCGAGGAGGCCCGGTGGATCCTGCAGGAGATCCTCGAGCGGGTGCCGGTACCGCTGTGACGGCCAGCCGAGCGGGCCTCGGTTGGCGACTGCGCCGCAGCCTTCGCCCGCCGCGCTCACTGAAGCCCACCCGAGCGGGCTGGAGCTTCTTCGCGCTGACCCTCGGTGTCGGCTTTGCATCACTGAACACCGGCAACAACCTGCTCTACATGGTGCTCTCGATCCTGCTCGGGTTCCTGGTCTTGTCCGGCGTGTTCTCGGAGGCCTCGCTACGCCACCTCACAGTGCGCCGGCGGTTTCCGAAAGAGGTCTTCGCAGGAACCCCGGCCACCATCGTCTACGAGGTGCGCAACAAGAAGCGCCGCGTCCCCAGCTACACGATCGTGGTCGAGGATCTGGCCGGTTTCGACCTGTTCCAGACCTCCCCTGCCACGCGCGCATTCTTCTTCTTCATCCCGGCCGGAGCAAGCGTGTCCCGCACCGCCCGCTTCAACCCCGGGAGCCGGGGGGAGATGAGCTTTGCCGGCTTTCGCGTCTGGACGCGCTTTCCGTTCGGGTTGTTCGTGAAGGCCGCCGTCTTCGAGCATCCCCAGACGATCCTGGTGTATCCGGAGCCCGGGCTTCGAGGCCTGAGTGCCGCGGGCAATACCGGCAGCGCCCAGGGAATGCACAGCTCGAGCCGCCGGGGAGAGAGCCCGGAAGCGGCCGGCGTGCGCGGCTATGCCTCGGGCGACAGTTTCCGGCGGGTCCACTGGCCACATAGCCTGCGAACTTCCAGCCTGCTGGTGCGCGATCGCGAGCACGAAGATCAGCCCGAACTCGTCGTCACACTCGATACGCTCGGTGTCGCCGCGGGCCCTGCCTTCGAGGCTGAAGTGAGCCGAGCGACAGGGCAGATCCTGCATCACCTGGCGGAGGGCTGGCGGGTCGGCTTGCGTACCGACGAGCACTTCCTTCCACCCCGCGATGATGAGCGTGCGCGCGTGGAGATGCTGAGGTTGCTGGCCCGGATCGAACCCGAGGCCCACGAGAGCCGGACCCGTGGGAACGTCGGAAGCGACGAGCGCGCCGCGTGAGCCGCACCGAGTTTCGAGAGCAGACGACCTCACCGCGGCCCCGCGCTGCGGTGGTGATGGTCGCGATTGCCACGCTCACGCTCGCCATCACCGAGCAGGTATCGCCGCTGGCCCTGGCCGCAACGCTGGCCTGCATCGTATTCACCGCCTGGCAGCGGGAGCGTCGCCATGCGTGGCAGGAGAACCGCCTGCTGTTGAATGCCGGATTGCTCGGCTGCCTCATCGTCGCGGCCCAGACCTTCCGAACCGGGCTGGCGATCGTCGCTCTCGCGCACTTTGCGGTCCTGGCCCAAGGGCTGCAGCTCCTCGATGCCCGCGCCCGACGCTCCGAGTTCCTGCTGGTCGCGTTGTCCGTGCTCCAGGTCGTGCTCGCGGCGAACCTCACCGACCATCTGGCCTTCCCGCCGCTGTTGGTCGTATTCACGATGGCGACGGTCTGGACGCTCACGGTGCATACCTTGCGAGCCGAAGCCCTCGAAATGGGCGAGCCCGAGGCCGCCCAACAGGCCATCTCCGGCCCGCTGCTGCGGACTACCGCGGCAGCCAGCCTGCTCTCGATCCTACTCGCAGTATTCCTCTTCCCGATGCTGCCGCGGATCCGCTCGGGCTCGTTGGTCTCGAAGGGCATCGGCTCACCGATCGCAATCTCCGGCTTCTCGGAGAGCGTCGAGCTGGGCGACATCGGGCGCATCCGCCTCGACCCGGAAGTCGTGCTGCGGATCGAGCCCATCGACGAGCCCCTTCCGCCGGCCCAGGATCGATACTGGCGAGGCCTGGCTTTCGACGAGTTCGACGGGCGCCGCTGGGCGGTCACGCCTCCCGAGCGGAGCTCGATCAGGGGAGATCCGGAAATCGGAATGGATCTCGGAACTCGCCGTCTGGGGCGTCGGATCCGCCAACGCATCACCCGCGAGAAGCTCGCAACGGGCGTGTTGTTTTCGCCGGGCTTGGCCACCGTCGTCCGCGGCGACGTAGGCCGGCTGCAGCACGACGCCGGCGGCTCGCTCTACGGCTTGCGCACGGCCGGCGACCGGATCGATTACCAGATCGCCGCCGATATCCGCACGCCCGGTTCCATGGAGCTTGCCGCCGATGCGACCCGGCTGCCGTCCGAGGCCGGCGAGCGCTACCTCCAGCTCCCCGAACTCGATCCCGCCATCACAGAGCTCGCGCGCAAGCTCGTGGCCCAGGCCACCACCGATGCGCAAAGGGCATCCGCGCTCGAAAACCACCTTCGCACCCACGGTCGCTACACCAACGACATCCCGTCCCATGGCGCAGATGGCCGCTCGCCGGTCGAATCCTTCCTGCTGGAGCAGACCGAAGGCCACTGCGAGTACTTCGCGAGCTCGATGGTCGTGCTGGCCCGCAGTGTGGGGCTCCCGGCACGGGTGGTGAACGGCTTCGCCGGTGGCGCGGTCAACCCGATCGGCGGCTTTCTCGAAGTCACTCAATCCGACGCCCACACCTGGGTCGAAATCCACTACCAACACGCCGGCTGGGTGCGCTACGACCCCACACCGGCCGGCCTCAGGATGGCCGGTGCGGCAGCCCTGCGCGGCGAGCGCTGGCTGGCGAGCCTGACCAGTGCGGCCGAGCTCTGGTGGTACCGGATCGTCGATTTCGATCGGAACAGCCAGTGGCGCGTTCTGCGCAAGGCCTGGCTGGCCTGGCATGGCTGGAGGAGCGGGCAGCGATCGGCTGTCACTTCTCCTGAGCAAGCTCCGGCCTCCAAGTTGCCCGGGCTCCCCGGATGGTTCTGGGGTGCCCTTGCAGCGGGGGCGATCGCGGCCGTTGGGCTCGGCCGGCTGCGTCACCGACGGCGCGCACCCGACCTCCCCGCTTTCTATGCGCGCGCACTCCGGCTCCTCGAAAGAAACGGCCTGAAGCGAGCCCCGGAGAGCACGGCTCGGAGCTTTGCACGCGAGGTCGAACGCAAGGCCCCCGGGCCTGCCGCGGCCGTCTTCGTTCGCATCACGGAGGCCTACCTGCACCAACGCTTCGCCGGCGTTCCCGCGGGAGACAGGTCCCAGGATCTCCAGGATCTGCGTGATAGCCTTCGCTCATGAATCGATTCGTTTTCCTGGATCGCGACGGCACGCTGGTTCGCGACCCGGGCTACGTGCACCGCACGCAGGACTATGAACTCCTGCCCGGAGTCACCCCGGGCCTTCGCCTGCTGCGAGATGCAGGCTGGAAGCTCGCGATCGTCACCAACCAGAGCGGCATCGGCCGCGGCATGTTCACTGAGCACGAGTTCGAGGCCTTCCAGAAGCACCTGACCTCCGACCTGGCGGCCCAGGGCATCCCGATCGCAGGCTCGTTTCACTGCCCGCACGCACCCGACGAAGGCTGCCGGTGCCGCAAGCCGGCCCCGGGCCTGTTCGAGCAGGCGCATGACGCACTCGGAGCCGACCTCTCCGAATCATGGATGATCGGCGACAGCGCACGGGATGCAGAAGCTGCAAGCGCCGCAGGCCTGCGCGGCTCGATCTGGATCGGCGGCCCACCGGAGAACCGACCCGCGAAGTGCGAAGCCGCCGCGGATTTCCTGGAGGCCGTCCGCGGCTTGCCCCACGGCTCTCCTGGGTAGGATCTGTGGGTGTACCGCACCCGGTTCCCCAGACACGAGCTTGCGCCACGCCGCCTGGCCTAACGCATCGCGCTCGCGCCACGGATGGCCCCACACTACCCTCTCCCGGTAACCAGGAGGCTCTTCCATGTTCACCGGGATCACCCGCGGAACCTTCGAAACCGCGAGCGTCGAGCGCAGGCCCGACCTCCTCACCTACGAGGTGGAGCTCAGCGAGGAGCTCGCGCGTGGCCTCGAACCGGGCGCGAGCGTCTCGATCGATGGCGTCTGCCAGACGGTGGTTTCACTCTCGGACCACCGCGTCACCTTCGAAGCCATCCGGGAGACACTCGAGATCACCACCCTTGGAGATCTCGTCGCGGGCAGCCGGGTAGCCGTCGAGCGCAGCAGCCGTGTCGGAGACGAAATTGGGGGACACGACGTTGCGGGTCATGTGACCGGAACCGGTGAGATCGTGGACATCCGACACGATGGAGACATATGTGACCTTCAGATCGCGGTTCCAAAACCCTGGATGGGATACATCCTCCCCAAGGGCTTCATCGCCATCGACGGCTCCAGCCTGACTGTCGGCGAAATCGATCCAGCGGGTGCTTTCAAAATCCACCTGATCCCCGAGACGCTGCGCCTCACCAATCTGGGATCGCGACGCACAGGTGACCGGGTCAACATCGAACTCGACTCCCGCACGGTGGCGATCGTCGATACCGTCGAGCGCGTCGTCGCACGGCACCTGGACTACCGCGGACTCCAAACCAATCCTCATGAGGGCCAGTGATCAGGTCGGGATCTCCCCGGCGGGGCTCCTTCGGGCTGATTCGAGACCAAGCGGAGAGTGCAACAATGAGCATCGAGCGAGATCATCACGGTTTTGATGCCCCCGTTCCCCTCGGACACCCGGCGCGAGCGAGCCTGCCTGATGGGCAACCGACTGGGCCCGAGGTCGGAGAGACGCTTCCGGATTTCGAGCTCCCCGACGCCCACGGAAACCTCGTGCGTTACCACGAGAGCCGGGGTGGAGCGAAGTCGGTCGTGGTCTTCTATCGATCTGCGGTCTGGTGACCCCCTTGTTGGACGCAGCTCGGTGAGCTGCGCGACGCATACCCGAAGTTCCAGGCAGCGGGGATCGAACTCTACGCGATTTCCTACGACGATCAGGAGGTGTTGACCGAGTTCAGTGCCAAGCAGAACATCCCCTTCCGCCTGCTCTCCGATCTCGATTCGGAGGTGATCCGCCGCTACGGCATCTTGAACGATCAGGTAGGTCGGGAGGACGCGTTCCTCGAGGGGATCCCCTATCCGGGCGTTTACGTCACGGACGAAGAGGGTGTCGTGATCGCCAAGTTCTTCCACGACAGCTACAAGGAGCGCGACAGCCCGGAGATGCTGATCGACGCGGCCCTCGGCCGACTCCTGCTCTCCGACGACGAACCCAGCGCCTCCGGTGGTGACGAAGAGGTGCGAATCTCGGCGGTGGTTCACGGTGGCAAGGGCACGATCCGCCAGGGAATCCGCCGCCAGCTCATCGTGCGTTTCGAACTCGGAGAGGGGGTCCACATCTACGGCGAACCCGTGCCCGAGGGAATGATCCCGACGTCCATCAGCGTTTCAGCACCCCCGGGTCTGGTCTTGGAAGATCCGATCTATCCGCCCACCGAGACCCTGCGAATCGAGAGCATGGACATGGAACTCCCGGTCTGGAGTGGCACAGTCGACATCGTCCTGCCCTTCATGGCGATCGGGGAACTCGCGAGCGAGACCCGTCCCCTCGACATGGAGCATGCCGAGATCGAAGTCGGGGTCCGCTACCAGGCGTGTGACGACAACAGCTGTTTCCCCCCCAAGACCGAGAAGCTCAAGTTGCACGTCGACCTCGACGTCATCGACGTCCCGGCACTCAGCACCCACATGGGCCACGGTCAGCGCGAGGCGGAATACAACGGCATGCCCCACATGTTCCGGCTGATCCGCCGCAAGGCCAGGAAGTACCCGCTCGGTATGCTGCGCCTGATCTTCAAGACGATCAGGTTGGAGTGGGCGGCTTTGAGACGACTGCGGTAGCGCGCCCTGGATCGAAGCAAGACCGCTCCGCGACAGAAGATCGGTCGCTCCGCATGATCGAATGCAACTCATGCGCCGAGAGCCGAACCCGATTTCGCAGGGGACCAGAAGGACCGCCCGGACCTGGATTCGATGTCACGCTACCGGGCGAGGGCGATCCCCGGTCGCGGTAAGCCTCTCGCTGGCCTGCCAGAGCTTCTCTGCCACGCCCGGCAGGTAGGCGGATGAGGCTGCTTTGTGGGGCTTCATGTTGAAGTAGTAGCCGCCGGTCTGTTCCGCGACGGCGGGAGAGGTGCAGAGGTATACGCCTGTCTCCGCCCCCCGCGCGGTCGACCGCGCGAAGGGAGAGATCAGTGCAATGACGACTCGTGCGACCGCGCCGTTGTTCTTGGCGAAGTCGCTGCCGACGAAACCGGGATGGAAGCAGTTGGCCGTAATCCCATTGCCGCCTTCGCGTTCCGCGAGCTCCTGCGTGAAGAGGATGTTGCAGAGCTTCGAACGACCGTAGGCCCCGAAGGTCGTGTACTTCTTCTCCGATTGCAGATCGTCGAAGTCGAGCTCGCCACCGGACATCTTGTGTGCATCGGATGCGGTCGAGACCACGCGGGAGGGCGCCGAGGCCCGCAGGCGTTCGAGCAGCAGCGTGGTGAGCAGGAAGTAGCCGATGTGATTCACCGCAAAGGTCGTCTCGAATCCCTCGCTCGTCTCACTGCGGCGTTGCTGAACCACCCCCGCGTTGTTGAAGAGTACGTGCAGGGGTTTCTCACTGGCCAGGAATTCGCTCGCAACTCGGCGAACATCAGCCTGTAGGCCGAGGTCGCCGACGAGGATCGAAGCCACGACATCCGGTGCCTTCTCCCGAATTTCGGCCAGCGTGGCCTCACCCTTGCTCGCGTTTCGGCAGACGATCGTCAAGTCTGCGCCCATCTCGGCCAGCTCGATAGCTGCGGCTCTACCCAGGCCCGCCGTCGCTCCGGTGATCATCACGCTCTTGCCCTTCATGTCGATCTTCGGTGCGCTCACGGCCCTTCCTCCTTCGAGTCCTCTTTCGAGTCGGCATCACCAACTTCTTCGAGTGTCATCATCCCCGCGTCTACATGCTCGAGGATGTGGCAGTACATAGCCCACTGGCCCCAGTCGATCGGCACCCTTGCAACGTCGACGAACAATCTACTCCCCGGTCATTGAGCGAAAACGTAGCCTAAATGCCCTCTGCTTATACCCTTCGCTCCGCCTCGTGACCGGAAGTGACATGGCTCGGGTGCATTCTGATGTTCCAGGGAGGACAATCGAATGCGATGCCCGAGTACGCTCTTGGAGTTCCAGGCCCAGTTCCCCGATGACGATCATTGATGGGCGGGCCTACAGCGGGCTCGCCCCGTTGTGAGCGGGCCTACTGAGTTTCGGCGGTGGGGATCGAGGCTAGTTCGCCGAGCCAGGGCTGCGCTGAGCGGTGCCAAAACTGACGCTTGGGCACCAGGTCGCGGCGCTGACGAATGGTGCCGACTCGGATGCCGAACCGTCTTGGCTCTCCCTCTGCCGTGGCTTCCGCCGAGGTCGCATAGATGTGGGTCCCGCATTCGGGGCAGAACCTCTGCGCTCGCTTCTTGCCGCTCTCGCCGGTTTTGACGTAGGTCTTCAGCGCCCCGGACTCGAGATGGAATTCATCCTCCGAGACTCGCACCACCACCCGGAAGGGTGAGCCGGACAGGGTCTGGCAGTCCGTGCAGTTGCAAATCATGACCCGCTCCGGATCGACCACCGCATGGAAGGTGACGCGTCCGCAGTGACAGCCGCCGTCGATGTTCATGTGGACCTCCTGACAGTTCGGAATGAATGAGCCCGAATCGTCCCGGCATCAATATCAGCAGCCGAGGTGCGGTTTGTCATTCCGGTTGTGTT
>JAAELW010000495.1 GCA_024226235.1 bacterium | reverse complement strand
TGTGTCGTCCTTTTATAGGGGGGCGCTGGCCCGAGAGCCCGTCGGTCCCGCCACGATCCAAGCCACGTGTGGCGGAGAGGGAGGGATTCGAACCCTCGATAGGCGTCAACCTATACACCCTTAGCAGGGGCGCGCTTTCAGCCACTCAGCCACCTCTCCGCAGCGGCAGACCATAACGTACCTGGGCATCGCGGTCGGTCGAAGTGCGCTGAATTTCTCGGGTTTTGGGCCCTCGGGCGGGCCCGGCTGCGAGAATCGGGGCGGGTGGCGGAGAGGGAGGGATTCGAACCCTCGAGGGACGTGAGCCCCTGCCGGTTTTCAAGACCGGTGCATTCAACCGCTCTGCCACCTCTCCTGGGAATCCGCGCAGAAATCAATCACTTGCAACGACGGCCGTCCCGGCCCCGAGCGGGCTGCGAAAACGTAGCAACCCGCGGCCCATGTTTGCGGGCTGCCGTGCGATTCCGTGGAGAAGGGCCCCGCTCGGCCTGCGCCCATTGTGGTTCTCGCCGCGCCGCTGTGCTTCTCTACGGCCCATCATGTTGGACCCGAAAACCCTCGTAGAACGTCGCGACGAGATCGCGGAGAGCTGTCGCAAGCGCGGCATCCCCGTGGACCTCGACGCCCTCGCGGAGGTCTACCGCGAGCACAACGCCCTGCTGACCCAGCTCGGCGAGACCAACCGCCAGCGCAACGAGCACCAGAAGGCCGGCAAGCGAAAGATGGAGGCAGACGCGCGCGAGGCGCACGCGGTCGATGGTCGCCGCTTCAAGGAGCAGGTTGCCGAGATCGAAGGGCAGCTGCGCGAATCCGAGGCCGTGCTCCACACGGCCATGCGCGCGCTTCCCAATTTCGTCCACCCCGAAAGTCCGGAAGGCGGCGAGGAGGACTTCCGCGAGATCAGCCGCTCGGGCGAGATCCCCCAGTTCGATTTCGAGCCCAGGGATCATCTGCAGATCTGCGAGCAGCTGGATCTGGTGGACTTCGAGCGTGCGGCCGCAGTGGCGGGGTCCAAGTGGTACTACCTGAAGAACGAAGCCACGCTGCTCGACATTGCGCTGCAGCGCTTCTCGCTCGAAGTGCTGATCGAAGAGGGCTTTACGCCCGTGACCACGCCCGACGTCGCACGCCCCGAGATCATCGAGGGCCTGGGCTTCAATCCGCGCGGCGAAGAAACCCAGATCTATTCCCTCGAAGGTCACGGCCTGTGTCTGGTCGGAACAGCCGAGATCACCCTCGGCGGCATGTACGCGGACACGATCTTCGACGAAGAAGAACTCCCCATCAAGCTGGCGGGCGTTTCCCACTGCTTCCGCACCGAAGCCGGCGCTGCAGGCCGCGAGAGCAAGGGCCTCTACCGCGTGCATCAGTTTACGAAGACGGAGATGTTCGTCTTCACCACGCCCGAGCAATCGGAAGC
>JAAELW010000494.1 GCA_024226235.1 bacterium | reverse complement strand
GAAGCCGCCGGCATCGCCGAGGGAACCATTTTTCGAGTCTTCCCCGACAAGAACGCACTCATCCATGCTGCCATCGAAACGGCGATGGACCCTGCTCCGATCTGCACTGCCGTTGGCGCAATCGATGACAGCCTCCCGGTCGAAGGCCAAGTTGCCGCGGCGACGGACATCCTGATCGCACGATTCGAGAGCGTCGCTTCGCTGCTGAGCATGCTGCGCTCGCTTCCCCACTCCCATGAAGGACATGACGAAGTTCACAGGATCGCCAAACAATCCACCAGTGCTGTCGCCGCCGCCCTGACGGGGCTCTTCGCCAGACACCAAGATCGCCTCCAGGTCGACCCGGCACAGGCTGCTCTCATGCTCCGCAACATGGCCTTCACCAATGCCCTTCCTCATCTCTCACCCGAGGAGAAGATCTCTCCAGAGCAGATGGTGTCGGCGCTGTGTTTCGGAATCGTCAGCCCGGAGACGAACTGATGCTGGGCCAGCTCATCCGCCAATACCTTCGCCCTTACAGGCGCGAGATCACATACGTCATTGGCCTGCAGCTCGTCGCCTCGATTGCGTCGCTGCTGCTGCCCAGCCTGAATGCGGACATCATCGACAACGGTGTCGTGCTCGGCGACACGGGATACATCGTGCGGATGGGTGGCTGGATGCTGCTCGTCTCGCTGGTGCAGATCACCTGCACGATCATCGCCGTCTATCTGGGATCCCGCTCGGCGATGGGCTTCGGCCGGGACATGCGCTCTGCCCTCTTCCGCCGGGTCGCCTCGTTCTCCAGCCGGGAAGTCGCCCGGTTCGGTGCCCCGTCGCTCATCACCCGCAACACCAACGACGTCCAGCAGGTGCAG
>JAAELW010000493.1 GCA_024226235.1 bacterium | reverse complement strand
CTCGACAGCTGTACTAACGGCTGAGTATGACGGTTGCGGTGCCTGGTGTGGTGTTCTTGCCTTTGGCGTTGTTCACGTAGAGTTCGAGTTCTGCGAGTTTCTCGCCGTTTTCTTCCCACTTCCGCTTGACCGTCCCTCCGAGGATCATTTCGGCTTCGGGCAGGTCCATGCCGCGGTATTGGCAGGAGAGCTTCCGGATTCGGCCTCCGTGGTCGAGCCAGTTCGAGACGAGCTCACCGAGGGCGGCATACTTGAAGCGCCCGTGGATGATGATCGATCCCAGGGCCTTGCTCTGCGGGAAGGCAAAGTCATGGTGCAGCGGGTTGAAGTCGCCGCCGCCGCCCGCGTACTTCACCAGTTGGGTCACACCCGGGGCCTTCTTGAGTTCAGGCAGCGCATCGCCTTCCTTGAAGCTGTCGTATTGCAGAGGCATTTCGTCTCCTTGGCCTAGTAGAACAGGCCCTGGCCACGCTGCTTCGCGACGACCGTGCCATTCTGGTTCACGTAGGTGGTTTCGTTCGTGACGATCAGCATCTGGCCGGTCGTCTTGCTCTCACGGATCGTGAGGTCCGACACTTTCGAGGTGACCGTGAGAGTGTCACCGGCGCAGATGTCAGCGAAGTAGTCGGTTTCCGTGCCGCCATCGAGGACGTTCTTGAGCCCGTGCTTCACGCCCGGCCCGGAGTTCTTCGGCCCGCTGAACGTGTCATTGCTCTCGCCGGGGATGAACACGGGTGTGCCCAGATAGGTCGGTGGGCAGGGCAGGCTCGAGTAGCCCGCTGCCTTGGCTGCGGCTTTGTCGAAGTAGACCCGATCCAGGTAACCCACGCCTCGGGCAAACGCGCGAACGCTCGTGGTCGTCACTTCATACTCCCACGGCGGGCTCTCTACGCCTACCGCGGCCCGCATTTCGTCCGTGATGTCGATCTTCTCGGCCATGCTTCCTCCGCCGCTTCCCGGCACCCGGAGTGGGTGTCCGGCTCGGGCGACGGAGTCTACCGCAGTCGATGCTATCCGGCGGTGGCCAGCATTCCGAAGCCCATGAAGGCCAGCACCACCCCGATGGCGAGCTGAGCGAAGAATGCGAGAACGCAGACGAGAACGGCCTGGCCGGTATCCACGTCCAGTGCCTGGCGGACTGCGATCACCCAAGCGATCAACGAGAGGATCGCTGCCGCGAGGGCTGCGATCCACCCGAGCAGCGGAATGATACCGAGGACCCGCAGCACGCCGGGTGCAGACGCAAAGCCCAATGTGCGTAGAAGCTGCGGCAGATCGGACGAATGTCCCATCATCTGGACACCGACCAACCAGACGACCGCTGCGCCGATCACCCAGGCCAGGCCTGCCAGCACCACACCTCCGATCAGGCCGGTCACCCCGCCGCTTCCCAGAGCGCCGATACCACCCGCGACGGCTGCGATCGCCACCACTGTCGCAGCCTGCCCCAGGGAGGATTCGTCGTGCTCCACCTCCTCGAACACCGTGGCGTCGAGCATCAACGCGCCGATGACACGATCCTGGAAATTCCGCTGGACTGCGGGGGGACCATCGGGAATCGTCGGGTTCTCTGACATTGGGGCACCTCCTGATCTCCATCATGGGCGTAGGTGGGGTCCGTGGCAACCCGTTTCCGTACCGCGGTGGGCTCCCCTCAGAGGCTTCTAGCTGCGTGCTTTCCAGTCTTCGCTGAAGAACCAGTCCAGCGCTTCCTCCTGGAACGTGCTCGACGGCCAGTGGCGTCCGCCCTG
>JAAELW010000492.1 GCA_024226235.1 bacterium | reverse complement strand
CGGTCCAGCCGGCGGCACCCGCTCCTTCCACGCCTCCGGGGCCCCCATGAAGGTCGAGCTCCCCGAACATCCGAGCGCGATCGGCTACGACCACCCGGACTACCTCGACCCGGACAAGATCGAGCGAGAGCTGCGCCGGATCGGTGACATCTGCCACCAATGCCGGCGTTGTCTCCCACTCTGTCCGTCATTCCCGGCGCTCTTCGATCTGGTCGACGCCACGGATCAAGAGGTCGACGGCGTCTCGATGGACGGCTTCGACCGGGTGAACGAGCTGTGCTTCCACTGCAAGCTCTGTTTCAATCACTGTCCCTACCACCCACCGCACGAATGGGACGTCGATTTTCCCGCGCTGATGCGCCGCCACCAGCTCGCACGGACGAAACGCGATGGCGTACCGCTGGCCCGCAGGCTCACCACCCAGACCGACCTGATCGGCAAGCTCGGCTCACGGGTGGCTCCGCTGATGAACTATGCGAATACCAACCGGGCCTCGCGTGTGTGGATGGAGAAGACGCTCGGCATCCACCGCGATTGGGTCCAGCCGAGCTTCAGCTTCGAGACCGTGGACCGTTGGTTCAAGAAGCGCGGCGGCACGAAGGCGGAGGGAACGAATGGCCATGCCGTGCTCTTCACCACCTGCTCCGTGAACTACAGCGATCCACTCGCCGGACGCTCGGCCGTCCTCGTGCTCGAGCACAGTGACGTCAGCGTCGAACTCGCCTACGACCGCTGTTGCGGAATGCCGTTCACGGATACAGGCGACCTGGATTCGGCTCGCCGCAACGCCCAGCACGTCGTCGCCGGGCTGCTTCCGCATGTCGACGCCGGCGCAAAGATCGTCGTGCCCGGGCCCTCCTGCTCGCTGATGCTGAAGCACGAGTACCCGAAGCTCCTCGGCACCGACGCCGCCAGCAGGGTCGCCCGGAACACCCAGGATCTGATGGAATTCCTCTACGACCTGGCACGGGAAAAAAGGATGCTGCGCGACTTCTCCGTACCCCTGGGCAAGGTCGCCTACCACGCGCCGTGCCATCTCCGGGCCCAGAACATCGGCTACCGCTCCCGAGCTCTGTTGACCCTGGCCGCGGAAGAAGTGGTGCTGATCGACGCATGCTCGGGTGTCGATGGAACCTGGGGCATGCAGGCTCGCTTCCACGATGCATCCCTGAAAGTAGCCGAGAAGATGCTCGGCGGAATCGACGCAGCGGGAGCCGACCAGATCGCCACCGATTGCCCGCTCTCGGCTCTGCGCATCCAGGAAGGGCTCGGGCGCAATGCCGTACACCCCGTCGTATTGCTGCGCCAAGCCTACGGGATCCCCTGCGAGTGAAACCCCTGACCCTCGCCGAACTGCCCTCGCAGGCCAGCTTCAAGCATCTGCGCCCAATGCTGCGCAAAGCCATCCTGGCCCACAAGAACGCGCGACGACTGGCCGTCGGCAACCAGATGATGCTGCTCTTCGAAGACCGCGAAACCGTGCGCTGGCAGGTACTCGAAATGTGCCGGGTCGAAGGCCTGCGTGATCCCGAGGCCATCCAACACGAGCTCGACACCTACAACAAACTCATCCCGGCCGAAGGCGAACTCTCTGCGACGCTGTTCATCGAGATCACCGAACCGGCCGAGATCCGCCTCGGGCTGGATCAGCTGCTGGGCATCGACGAGTGTCTCGCCCTGCGGATCGGACAAGACGTCCTGCCGGCTCGCTTCGACGAAAAGCAGACGAACCAAGATCACATTTCCGCGGTCCACTACGTACGGGTGACCGTTCCACCCGAGGCGTCCGCTGCTCTGGCAAGGCCTGACATTCCCGCGGCCGTCGAAATCGACCACAGGAGCTACAGGGCCCGGACCGAGCTCGGCAGCGAAATCCGAGACCAGATGGTTCTCGATCTCTCAGGAGGTCGAACGGAGCTGGTTCCGGGTCAAACGAAGCTGGCTCCGGTCGGCGACCACACTCGGGCCGACACCGGAGACCGGGATGAGATTCTCGAGACCCACGGCGCCGTGCGCGTGGTGCGACCTGCTCGCCCCTGCGCACCGACGCACCTGATCGTCGAACCCGTGTTGCCCGGCCCCCGGTTCCCGGATGCACCGACGGATCTGCTCGCCGCGCTGTTCTCGCTCGCCCAGCAGGTGGCTCGACAGATCGAGGCCGAACACGGCGCTTGCCGTATCGCAATCGATACGAATGCTCCATTTCGCCTCGACCTCTACGCTCCGAAGTGAGCCGATCGAAGCACTTCCAATCCGCCAGGGGATGCGCCGGCCGATCCGCCAGGGGATGCGCCGGCTACTGAATGGGAGTTCGCCCCGCAAAGCCGTCTTCGCGCGTATGGAAGTAGGCCAGCCGCTCTTCCGGCCACTTCCAGCACAGGTAACCGCTTCCGGTATCGAAATCCACGTGCCAGATGCCCGCGATGTCGAGACCGAGAGCCTCCATTTCACGCATCCAACGCGAAAGCTCCGCTTCGATCTCCTCTTCCACGGCCGCGCGCTCCACCGAATCCACAGGCAGCTCGTCGCGTTGCGCAACGAGTGCATCGGTCTTCACGACCGCCCGGGCCGTGCGCTCCCGGACATCCGGAAACAGCGCCTCCGCGGAAGCCAGCGTCCATTGCTTCGCCACCCTCGCTGCTCTTCCTACTCTTCGTCGGTCGACAGGCGGATCAGCGAACGCACCACGAGACTGCGCTGTGCGCCGCCGACCAGCTCTTGAAGATCGGAATACAATCCGGGGTCGTTGACCAACAAGCCTAGCGTTCCGTCACCGGCATCGATCTTGCCCAGGATCGCATTCAAGCGCGCCGTCGCCTCCAGCGCTTCCTTCAACACATCCCCCTCCTCCGAGCCTCCGTAGATCAGTTCGTGCAGAGTTCCGTCACCATTGGTGATCTGGTCCAGGATGTCGGCCACGCTGGCGAGGGAGCGTTCCAGACTCTCGACCCCGCCACCTTCGTAGCTGTCATAGATCAGGCCGTGGAGCAGACCATCGCCTTCCTGGATCTCAGAGACAATCGCGGTCAGGGAGCCGGTCGCTTCGGCGACCTTCTTGCCGCCCATCGAAGTGCCGAACTCGTCGACCACGCGGTTCACGTTCTCCGCCAGCGTGGCGATGTTGTCGATTGCCTCCGTACCGCGGGTCACCGCCATGCCCAGATCGAGTGGGCTCACGGAAGCGAGCTCCTCTCCATCACCCAGCACGCGCCCGGTCGGCGTACCCATCGAGAT
>JAAELW010000491.1 GCA_024226235.1 bacterium | reverse complement strand
TACCGACATAGAGAAGGTCGAGCTCCGGATCGTAGGCGATCGAATCCCAGACCGTGCCGCCGCCGCCGACCTTCCACCATTCGCCGGTCCAGGTCTTCGCCGCCTCTTCCAACTCCGGATGTTCGAAGGGCTGGGACGGATCGCCGGGCACGGTGTAGAAGCGCCAGACGAGTTCGCCGGTCTCCCAATCATACGCGCTCACATAACCGCGCACGCCGAACTCCGCGCCACCGTTACCGAGGATCACCTTTCCGTTCACCACCCGTGGGGCCATCGTGATGGTGTAGGGGCGTGTCGGATCGGTCGTGACGACCTCGTAGATCGGCTCACCGGTCTCCGCGTCCAGCGAGAGCAACCGACCATCCAGCGTGCCGACGAAGACACGGCCGCGATAGACCGCCACGCCCCGGTTCACCACATCACAGCACGCAATCGCTGCGGTTTTTCGTGGCACCCTCGGGTCATGGCGCCACTTGAGGTCACCGGTGCGGGCATCGATCGCGAACACCACGCTCCAGGTGCCGGTCGTGTAGAACACGCCATCGACAAGAAGCGGCGTCGCCTCGAGGCCACGCCGGGTACCCGGCTCGAATGCCCAGTGCAGACCCATCCGGCTGACGTTGGTCTCGTCGATCCGGGCCAGTGGGCTGTAGCGTTGCTCGTTGTGGGTTCGCCCGTAGCTCAGCCATGCGCTGTTTTCGTCCGCCGCCGCCAGGAGCCTGGCGTCGTCGACCTGGCCCGCGCCCGGGTGTCTCGGCGGTCCACCGCCCATCGGAAGAAGAGCGCAGGCCGCCAGAAAGGCTGCGACGAGCGAGAAGAGGATCCGGACCTTCAACGCACCTGTACTCCGATCGCATCGCTGAACAAGACCCGACCCGAGCCTCCCGCATAACCGCCTCGCAGCAGCTTGCCGCGAATCGGATCCTCGATGATGCCCAGGGGCGACGCCTTTTCGCTGCCGTACCAATACGCCGCAACCAGCGGGTAGGTACCTGGTGCGGCCGGTGCTCGGAGCTTCCACACGATCTGGGCCCGCCCCCATTCACCTGCGACCGGATCGGAGCGAATGCCCTTCACGTTGACGAAGGAAAGGTTGCGCATGGCCTCGGCGGGGCGCAGGTGCAGCCACTCCGTCTGCTCCTTGAAATCCTGACCGAGCACGGTGGGCTCATCGACCACCTGCCAGCCAGCGCCGGCGATCGGGCGAGCCAACGTCCGATGAGCCATGTCGACCAGCGCAATGCCGACCACGGGCCCGGCCCCGCCAGTCACGTCCACGGTCACCGTAACCACCTCGCCTGGCTTCGCGCTGGGAAGCGTATTCAGCTTGACGGTCGACGCCGCGTCAAGCGCCTGGATGTGGCCGATGAGCTCTTCGCGTTGCGCCGGGGTGAGCAACTCGTAGCCACCCTGCCCGGCTCGGATCACCGCGAGGTGTTTGTTCTCCACGAGCTGCTTGGCCGCCATCCCAGGAGGCGCACCCGCGAACGCGGATTCCTGGCGAGACGAATGGCAGCCTGCACAGAAGGGGGCTGCATCGGTCTGGAAGTTTGGTGTCCCCCCAGGATAGGCCCCGGCCACGAGCGGGAGGCCGAGAGTCAACACAATAAGAGCGATCGTTGCGATGCGGACCCCAACTGTCATGGATGCAGCTCCTCTTCGTATTCCGGATGACATGTCGCGCACGCAGCGCGTACGGGCGCCGGATGCAGAAAATGGGAATCGACCAGCCCGCCGCGCTCGTGAGCACCATGGCAGGTGACACAGGCCACGCCCAACGCGTGATTGTGTACGTCCAGCGCATGGAAGGCGGGGGCTTGCCATGCCTCCTGTACCGGCGGCTCGAAGGCGTCGTGGCACTTCACACAATCCTCGTCCTCGATAGGCCAGTGCATCCCCTCCGGCTCCTCGAACCGGCCCACAACGTACCAGAAGGCATCCTTGATCGAGAGCAGCTTCACCTGGCTTCGGCCGAGGAAACCCGAACCCCCGTGGCAATCGATGCAACGGAAGCTGCGGTCGTCCGGGTGGCCTGCGGCGGCGTGGGCTGCAGCCATGGCTTCGGGGGGGCGGGCATCGAAATCCGCGTGGTTGTCGGCGTGAAGCGGCGTGTCCGGGTCGAGATGGCATGAAACACAGAAATCGTTGTCCCGTTCGAGGCGATCACTGACGATCCAGCCCACCGGACCCGCGAACGTGCCGAGCCCCAGCACGGCGAGGGTGCAGATCTTCCAAGGCGTCACGATAGCCCGGCCCGGCTCAGCCGCCCGGACAGCGGGGCGAAGCCGATGCGAATCGGG
>JAAELW010000490.1 GCA_024226235.1 bacterium | reverse complement strand
GGTGTGCGTGCCCGATTCTTGGGAGGCAAGGGCCGGTAGGCCATGCCATCAGACAGGCGAACTTTCGCGGGGCGCCAGGCCGAACGCTCTCGGCCAATCGGCTTCAGTCGACCCGGCGGGAAACGCTCAGGGATCGACGGCTGTGCAGGCTGCTCCCCCGCAGACGTCGGTCACGACACCATCGGTCCTGAGGAAGTCGGACTTCTGCTGCTTGGCCTGGGCGTCGCGGCGCGGCGTTTCGTGCGGGTCCTGTCCGACGTCGGGAGGGATGTTCTCGAGTGGCGGGGTAGCGGTGCCACTGTCCCAGATCACGATCGCCGAACCATCGAACGGATAGGCTCCGATTGCGGGGATATCGAAGTAGGGCTCGACCTCCCCCGGGCCGGCGGTGGCTCTGGCCGGGAGGTGAATGCTGGCGCCGATCGTACGGGCCTCGACCTCGGCGCTCACCGGAGCAACCTGGTGATCGCCGTAGGCCACGTGCAGCAGGATCTTGTGCTCCGGCGTACCCGGGTAGGGGTCATGCGTGAGGTGGTTCGCATGCCCGCTGGCCTCCGTTCGATCCCAGAGCATCTGCGCAACACCGAGAACCAGCAGTTGGTCGATCCGGGGGACGTAGACCGCTTCGAGGATCACGTGGAACGGTGCGAAGTCGACGCTGCGGTGAAGTAGCGTGCTGTAGTTCATGCCGGGGACGCCTAGCACCGCACGCGTCCAATCCTGGGCAAAGGCGGTGACACCGCCCCCGGCGATCGCCCCCTGGCTGTTTCCGTCGTAGAAGAGATCACTCCGATCGAAGAGCGGTTCCCCGCTCGCGGGGCAGGGATCCTCCGGGGTGGGGGCCCAGTCGACTGCCTGAAAGGCGCAATGAGAAGCGAAGCCTTGCTCGTGAACCAGCAGTCGCCCCAGGAAGAGCGTGTTGAGGAATCCCTGCTGCATCCGATCCGGGAGAGCTGAAAATTTGGAGAACTCGGGCAGGATGGCGGCAGCGATGTGGCCGTAGTCATCCTCCGCCATTCCGAGCCAGTCGGTTGCACAGGAGAGAAAACCGTGCTCGTCCGCGAAGTCTCGGTTGTGGCTGGATCGAGCCTC
>JAAELW010000489.1 GCA_024226235.1 bacterium | reverse complement strand
TTAACAATCGTGCCTGGCCCCTCTCTTCACAGGACGAGGTCTACGCAGGTGCGGAGGCCGGTTCGCCGTTCGGCTTCGGCGGCTTCGCACCCTTGGCTTTCGACTTCGGCTTCTCCTGGCCACCCATTTCGACCCGCCCGTTCAGCGTTGCGCCTTCCTCGATGCAGAGGCTTGCTGCTCGGATGTTGCCCTTCACGGTTGCGGTGCGTCGGAGCTCGACGGTCTCGCTGGCCTTGATGTTGCCGACCACGTCACCGAACACCACGATCTTCCTTGCGCTGAGATCCGCCTGAGCACTGCCCGCTTCGCCAATCAGCAGCTGATGGCGCCCCAGGGAGAGGGAGCCGCGGATCTTTCCGTCCAGGATCAGATCCTCGTCGCCGTGGATATCGCCCTCGATCGCGAGCCCCGGACCGATCCGGGCAGATTCCGCTGCCAGCGGAGCCCCGCTCGACGGATACTTCGGTTGGGTCGGCTCGGGCTTCGCGGGCTCTTCCGGTGCCGTTTGCGGCGGAGCCTGCTGTGCGGGCTTCTGGGTACTTTCCTCGCTCGGGCGCCGACGGTCACTGCGATCGAATAGGGCCACGGAGTCGCTCCTGGGAGGGGTCGTTGCGGTTGTGCTGCCGGTCCTGGGCGATCCAGCGTCCGGCCTGAAGGGCAAGAGTGTAACGAGGCTCACGGATCCGTCGGTGACCCAGGCCACCTCGGATTCCTGTGGTTATCGGTCGGTCGAACGACGGGGTTCATGAAGGCCAGAAGGCGCCTCCCGTCCACGGAGTGCGGGGGCGGAGAAACACACATGAAACCGTTCGGCTGGTCCAGGCGTTCCGAGCGGCCGTTCGTCGCAAGATGTCCAAGCCTCCAAGACTTGAGGTAGCGTTCCCGGGTGCAAGATCCCATCGTCTTCTCTGGAAGCCCCCTCGATCGGGCGGATTTCCGTCGCCGCGATGCGGCTTGGCTGGAAGCCCGCCTTGCCGATGAATCCGCGCGCATCCTGCCCGTCTGGCGGCTCTCCGTTCTGGTTCGGGAGGGTGAGCCCGGCCTCGCCTGGGCGACGAACGCGGTTCGCGACGAGATCGATCCGGGGGTCGAGCCGATCTTCCTGGGTCTGCAGGATGACATTGCCCATTTCGCGTTGGACGTGTCCAGCCTGGAGGATCCGATCGAGAGCCTCGGCCTCGAGGGCGCCGCATCTTTCCCAGACCTCCGGGCCGTGGCGTCGCAGCTCCCTGCTGGTGATGCCGGAATGGCAGCCCATGCCCGCCACCTCGTGGATTGGCATTCACGCCACCGCTTCTGCCCCGGCTGTGGCGAGCCGACCCGTTCGAAAGATGGAGGCTACGCACGGCTGTGTTCATCCGCCGCGTGTGCCACGGAACATTTTCCGCGCACCGACCCAGTGGCCATCATGCTCGTCACCCACGGCGATCGCTGCCTGCTCGGCCGCCAGGGGGGCTGGCCCCATTCCTTTTTTTCCGCGCTGGCGGGCTTCGTCGAGCCGGGCGAGACGTTGGAGGAGGCCGTGCGTCGAGAGGTGCAGGAGGAGGCGGGCATCGATGTGGGGCGGGTCCGCTATCTCGCCTCCCAGCCGTGGCCGTTTCCGGCCTCGCTGATGATCGGATGTCTGGCCGAGGGTCTTTCGACAACGATCCAGGTCGACAAGGAAGAGTTGGAGGATGCCTGCTGGTTTACCCGGGAACAGGTGAATGCCGCTCTGGCCGGAGATGGCTCGGAGCTCGGGGTACCGCCGCCGATGGCGATCGCGCACCAGTTGCTGCGAGCCTGGGCCGAGGACGGCGAAGGGACCGACGGGTAGAGGAGACCGCGCAATGGCATGGGAAAACCTGGGCGTTCCGAAGTGGGCGTTCACAAAGGGACTCACCGACATCGGCAATGGCGTCTACGCCTATCTCCAGCCGGATGGGTCCTGGGGCTGGAGCAACGCCGGGTTGGTGGTCGATGGCGACGAGTCACTGTTGGTCGACACACTCTTCGACGTCCCTCTCACCCAGCAGATGCTCGACGCGATGCGGGATGCTGAGCCCGCCGCTGCCGCTCGGATCGGCACCGTCGTGAACACCCACGCCAACGGCGATCATTGCCACGGAAACGAGCTGGTTGCCCAGGCGGAGATCATCGCGTCGAAGGCAGCCGCGGAGGAGATGGAAGCGCTGCCGCCGAGCGGGCTTGCGGCGTTTGTCTCCGCCACGCGCGGCCAGGATACGAAGCTGGCCCGCTTCATTCAGCACGCGTTCGGCCCGTTTCAGTTCGAGGGCATCCAGCACACGCCTCCCAACCGTACTTTCGAGAAGGAACTCAGCCTCCGGGTAGGCGACAAGCGGATCGACCTCTACGAAGTGGGCCCTGCCCATACTCGAGGCGACGTGCTCGTGCACGTACCCGCGGATCGGACGGTGTTTACCGGCGATATCCTCTTTATCGAGGGAACGCCGATCATCTGGGCCGGGCCGGTCGGCAACTGGATCGCCGCATGTGATCGCATCCTCGAGCTCGAACCCGAGGTGATCGTGCCTGGTCACGGCCCGATCACGGACGCGCGCGGCGTGGAGGCGGTGAAGGCGTACCTGGAATTCATCCGGAATGAGGCGCGCAAGCGCTACGATGCGGGGCTTGGCGCATTGGAGGCCGCAAGAGACATCGAACTCGGGGATTTCTCCAGCTGGGGAGATGCGGAGCGGATTGCGGTCAATGTGAACACGCTCTATCGCGAATTTTCGGGGGATGGATCACTCGCCCCGGGCAATTTGTTCGAGGCGATGGCCGAACTCGCCGATCTTTGAGGAAGGCGGAATGAAGTATCTGCACACCATGGTGCGTGTCGTTGATCTCGATGCGTCCCTCGACTTCTACTGCGACAAGCTGGGTCTCGAGCTGGCACGCCGAATCGATATCGAGACGGGGCGATTCAGCCTGGTCTTCCTGCATCCACCAGGACAGCCCGATGCCCAGTTGGAAATGACCTGGAACTGGGATCCGGAGAGCCTGGAGGGCGGGCGCAACTTCGGGCATCTTGCCTATGCGGTCGAGGATATCTACGCGCTCTGTCAGCGCCTGATGGATGCCGGAGTCACGATCCATCGGCCGCCGCGGGATGGGCATATGGCTTTCGTGCGTTCGCCGGACGGCATCTCGATCGAGCTGCTGCAGCAAGGCAATGCCCTTCCCGTGAAGGAGCCCTGGGAATCGATGCCGAACGTCGGAGAATGGTAGAGCAGTGAAGTCGGGACAAACACGAGATGCTGCGATCGTCGGGATCCATGAGTTTCCGTCGCGCGATGTGGA
>JAAELW010000488.1 GCA_024226235.1 bacterium | reverse complement strand
GCGAACGCCTGGGTGTTGGAAGGATCTCGCTCGAAACTGGTCTTGTTTTGCTCTGCGATCCCGCTCACGCCTCCCCCTTGCGGGCTCCGGTCTCCGGGATTGCCCGGAGGCCGTATCGACGGCACTCGTGTGCTTCTTGACCCCGAATTGCCGGTTGCTGAATTCCAATGGTGAATCTTTTCAATGAGTTAGGTCGAAAGCCGGGGGTGTCTCCCCCCGACCGTAGGCGGACAGACCCGCGTCCAAGACGGCTTCCACGACTCCGCCGTTCGTGGTACACCTCGGCGGCGAGAATCCCAGTGGGTTGCCGCCTTTGCTGCATCCGACTCACCGATCGATTCGTTGGCTAAAGCACACACTTTGAGCAGGAGTGAGCGAGTGGCGAGCGCCCAGGCGGAAGGGAACGGCTCGAGTCGATCCGAGCCGATCCGGGTTCGGGCGAGCGTCATTTCAAACGCACCTGATGGTGAGGTGAACCGGCGCATTGTCTTCGGGGTCGGGGCTTGGCCCCGCTGGCAACCCGGGCAGTTCGTGATGCTGGCTCCGGGCGCCGAGGCTTCTGCCCCGCGCTACGACCCGCTGCTCCCCCGCCCCATGGCGATCTTCTCGAGCGATGGGGATGGCGAGGACCAGCGCATCACGGTCCTCTACAAGGTCGAAGGTCGCGGAACCCGGCTGCTCGCCTCGGCCGCACCCGGCGAACACGTTCGCGTTGTGGGGCCTCTCGGCCACGGCTTTGGCGTTCCGCCGGAGCGCCACCATGCGGTGCTGGTCGGTGGAGGCACGGGCACGGCCTCGCTGTTCACGCTGGCGCGCGATGTCGCGGCGCGCGGGCCCGTGACCGTGATCCTCGGTGCGCGGCAGGCGGATCTCCTGATGGCGGAGGAGGATTTCTCCAAGCTCGGTGTCGACCTGCAGATCGCCACCGAAGACGGAAGCCGCGGCACGCGGGGCCTCGTGACCGACGTCCTGAGGCAGGTGCTCGCCGCTGCGTCGGCCGAGTCCGCGGGCGCGATCGTCTATGCCTGCGGGCCGACCGCGATGATGCGCGCCTGCAGCGAACTCGCCGCCAAGGTCTCGGTACCCTGCCGCGTCGCACTCGAGAACCGGATGGCCTGCGGCTTTGGCGCCTGCCTGGGATGCGCGGTTCCGATGGCTCGCGGCGGCTTTTCACTCGTGTGCAGCCAAGGGCCGGTCTACGACGCGAGCGAACTCGATTGGGCGGGGATTCCCTGATGGGCGTGGGAGAAGCAAAGCTCGTCGATACGACGACCGAACTCGCCGGAATGACCCTTCGCAACCCGGTGCTCACCGCTTCTGGAACCTTCGGCTACGGCACCGAATTCAAGGCTTTCATGGATCTGCGCAAGATCGGCGGCTTCGTGGCCAAGAGCCTCACGCTCGAGCCTCGCTTCGGGAACCCGCCTCCGCGCATCGGCGAAGTTCGCGCCGGCATGCTCAACGCCATCAGTCTCGAAAACGTGGGCGTGGATGCCTTCATCGCGGACAAGCTTCCGGAGATTCCCGAAGGTGTGCCCGTAGTTGCGAGCCTGTTCGGGACCGAGATCGCGGCCTACGCCGAGGTGGCGAAGCGTCTTGGCGGCGTCCCGAAGGTGGCAGGACTCGAGGTCAATGCCTCGTGCCCCCATGTGAAGAGTGGCGGGATCGAATTCGGCCAGGATCCCCGCCTGCTTGCAGAGCTCGTGCGGACGGTGCGGGCGGTTACCGACGCGCCGCTGCTCGTGAAGCTCTCGCCCAACGTCACGAGCATCGCCGAGATGGCCCGCGTCTGTGAAGGCGAAGGGGCCGATGGCATCAGCCTGATCAACGCCGTGCAGGCGATGGATGTGGATGTGAAGACCCGGCGGCCAGTGCTGAAGAACGTCCTCGGTGGGTTCTCGGGCCCTGCGATCCTGCCGATCGCCCTGCGTATGGTCTGGCAGGCGTGCCAGGCGGTGAAGATCTCGGTCTGCGGGATCGGGGGAATCATGGAGCCAGCAGATGCGGTCAAGTTCCTCCTGTGTGGGGCTTCAGCCGTTCAGGTCGGGACGGCCAACTACGTAAATCCAATGGCGTCGGCCGAGGTCGCGGCCGGAATCGAGCAATATGCCCGCGACCACGGGTTCGCACGGACGGCCGATCTCACTGGGGCACTCGATCTGTCCTGAGGGCACTCCAGAGCCATTGCGCCACATTGCCATCCGCAGGATTTTCCATTAATCTCGGCGGGCTTACGCGGTTTCGAGACAGGCGCCTTGCGTCCCTCCGAGGGTGCGGACGGCGGTTTCGGAGTTTCGGAGTAGGCACGAGTGTCGAGCAAGGCCGTGAAAGTGGACGCGCGTCCGCTTTTTTTTATGGGCGCGTTTTGCTCGAGCGGGCAAGGCAACGAGAAGTACGACCCG
>JAAELW010000487.1 GCA_024226235.1 bacterium | reverse complement strand
GCGGGAAGGATGTCGCGAAGGGATAGCCGGCCTCGTCGATTCGCTGGACCTTCACAGCCCAGATGATGTCGGCCATCGCGAACGTCTCACCACAAAGCCAGGTGCGGCCATCGGCCAGCAGGGCTTCGACCTCTCGAAATCCCTCGGTCAAACTCGCAACGTGGCCGGCGAACGCATCCTCGGAGATCTCCCCGTTACTGAAGCGGCGATAGAAGTCGGCCAGCTGTTCGGGCGAGTCGGGTGAATCGATGCGCTGGAGCTCTGCCTGCTTGCGCGGGCTTAGCTTCGCCAGGCCGCCCAGGCTCCACCTGTAGGTCACGTGGCGAACAGCGGGTTGAAGTTCCGACGCGCGCTTGACGAGCGCGCGGCATTCCTCACCACGTTCGCCCTCAGGCACGAGCGCGGGGCCTGTGAGTTCTTGATCGACGTAGTTCATGATGTCGACCGACTCGATGTGGAGCACACCATCGTGCACGAGCGCAGGAACCACCAGGTGGGGATGGATCGCGGCGTATTCCTCACTCAGATTCACCTGCCGAGGCAAGGAGATCGGGCGACCGATGTAGGTACCCGCCGGTGCCGTGAGATGTTTGGCGGCGTCCGAGCTCCACGGCACGTCTGGGCCACGCCGGATCCCCTTCTCGGCAAGCACGAATCGCACTCGCTGGGCACAGGGCGCTCCACCGTAGTGGAACAAGTGGAGCCCTTTCAGCTTGCTCGGCAGCTCGCTCTTGGGTCGATTTACGATGGCCATGGCTTCCTCCGACCCATAGAATCGCCTCGAACCGATTTGGCGTAAATGACAAAAGCCCCTCATTTTGCGCCATACTCTCGTGCATGACCAAGCATGTCGTCTTCCTGATCCTTCCCGGGACTCAGCTCCTCGATCTCGCCGGCCCGGCGGACGTCTTCATGGCTGCGAACCAATGCTGGTGCGACCGCGGAAAGAAGCCGGCCTACCGCGTCAGCTTCGTCGGCCCCGAAGCAAACCCGGACACCGCGACCGGCGTGAGCCTTCGAGTGGGCAGCCTGAATCAGATTCGCGGAGCGATCGACACGCTCGTGGTTCCCGGCGGAATGGACTTCGGCGAAGCGGACCTCGATCCGCGCGCCACCGCCTGGATCCGTCGACGCTGGCAAAGAATTCGCCGTGTCGTATCCATCTGCAGCGGCGCCTTCATCCTCGCCGACGCGGGTGTACTCGCCGGACGGCGCGTGACGACTCATTGGCGCGAGCTCGAGCGGCTGGGCCAGATCGTTCCGGACGCCACGGTCGAACGCGACGCACTCTACGTGAAGGATGGCCGTGTCTATACCTCCGCCGGGATCACGGCCGGCATCGATCTCGCGTTGGCACTCGTCGAAGAGGACCTCGGACCCGATCTCGCGCTCGAAGTCGCACGCATCCTCGTCATGTTCCTGCACCGCCCCGGCGGACAGTCCCAGTTCAGCGCTGCCCTCCG
>JAAELW010000486.1 GCA_024226235.1 bacterium | reverse complement strand
CGAACGATCGTATCCCCATGCTGCAACGGAATTCCCAACCGCGGGATCGACGAGTCCACCAGTGCGGAGCCTCAATTCCGCTGCCGCCCGCAAGCAGGCTGCCATCTCCGGTGTCACGTCAACGCTGGAGCGAGGATCCGCATTCAGCGTTGACAATTGACTGTCGGGATCGAATCGGCTGAACACCGCTTCAGCCTCGGCGAAGAACTCGGCGACACCGGAGCCATCGCTGCCGAAGGCAACGATCTCGGTCCCCATGGCTCGGAAGGACGTGCGATTCATGAACCTGAGCTCACCGCGTTGATGGAAGGTCGGCTCGTCGAGCCACCTCCACCACCGCTTGCCGCAGTGGATCCGCCTCCTCCACCACCACCACCACCACCGACCGTAACGGTCCGTGTGACGACCTCGGGCGGAGGCGGGGGCACGGGTGTGTAGCGAATCACCACCAAACCCTCCTCCGGCATCGCCGGGACGGCAGCCAGTTGCTCGGGAGCTTCCTGTACCTCGGGCTCCGGCTCGGGAACGAGCTCTGGCGCAGCCGCTGCGGGCTGGCGGGCGGCCTGCACCGTGAGGATCGAGGTGCCCCAGGCGACGGCGGCTGCCGTCCAGGCCACGATGCGAGCCCATCTGCTCGGAAAGAGTCGTTTCAGCATCCTCAGCCCTCCT
>JAAELW010000485.1 GCA_024226235.1 bacterium | reverse complement strand
TGGAGGGGATCAGCTGGGGTCAGACCGTCGGGCGGGCGTAGGGACCATAGGGCTCACCTGCCTCCGCCCCGTTCAGCACCACACCAAGAATCCGACGACGGTCCAGGATCTCGATCGCAGCCATCACGTCATCCTGGGGCGTGCGGTCCGCCCGCACGACGAATACGACTCCATCGCAGAGTTCGCTGACAGTCTTCGCATCGGGCAGCCCGAGCGTGCAGGGCAGGTCCAGGATCACGCGGTCATAGCGTTGCGCAAGACTCTCGAGAAGCGTCTTCATCTTGTCGGAGGCCAGCAGCTCTGCGGGATTCGCGGGAACCGCTCGAACCGGAAGTACGTCCAGCTCGGTACCCTCGACTCGAAGGATGGCTTCCTCGGGCGAAGCCTGATCCATCAGCACTTCTGCCAAGCCGGCGTCGGGCCTGACGCCCAGGGATTTGTGAACGGTCGGCAGACGAAGGTCGCAATCCACGAGCAACACCCGGGAATCCAGGTTCATCGAGCTGACGATGGCCAGAGACAGAGACGAGAGCGTCTTTCCCTCGCCCGAACGGGTGCTGGTGACGGCGAGCGTGCGGATCGGGGTCGTGGCCGCGATCGAATCGAGTCGCGCGCGAAGCGTTCGGAACTGCTCCGTCACGAAGGATTCGGGCTGCAGCAGGGCGATGCGCCGTTTGTTGAAGTCGGCTGCCGTATCCTCGCCAGGCTTCGAACGGCGGAACCAACGAGCCAGAAGACCCGCCCGGGCCGGCGGCTTCGGAACGGCGGGCATCGGAGGTGATTTCGCCGCCAGCGGAGCCGCCAGATTCTGGGGCGCAGGCTCCCGGGCGATCGGCGCAGCCGGAGCCCCTGAAACCTCGCTTACATTGCGAGTTCGCTGCTCTTCCGCACGTCGGAGAGCGTCGTAGACCTTTCCCATTACAGTCCCCCTGTTTGGCGCGTGCGCAGCCAGCCGAAGAGGCCGCTTCGCTTGTCAGGCGCCTGGGTGGGTTCATCATTCGCGGCGGGGCCCTCCGGCCCGGGAGTGAGCTCCAGATCCTTGGCGACCTCGCGGATCGCGCCCGCGCCAAGTTTCTGGAGATCGCGCCCGAAGCCCGCCAACAAGGCCCCGTCGCATACGATGTTGATCAGCCGCGGTGTCCCACCGGTGACCCGGTGGATTTCCCGCAGTGCCGCCTTGTCGAAAATACCCTTGCCTGTGTAGCCGGCCAGGCGGAGGCGCTCTTCGATGTAGTCAGCGCACTCCTGCTTGGTGAACGGGCGGAGCCTATGACGCAACACGATGCGCTGGCGAAGCTG
>JAAELW010000484.1 GCA_024226235.1 bacterium | reverse complement strand
GAAGGGGAAATCGGCAACTTAACAAATGGAACCGGCCCCTGTCTTAACAACTTCCATCTTGGCAACCTGTGTCTTGATGACTATAGGAGGCCTGCGGATTTGATGTCCAGGTAGCCGTTTACCAGGGCGACGGGGAGTTTTTCGGGGGTTGCGTCGAGTAGGAGGGCGCCGCCGGTTTCGAGGATTCGATGGGCCTGGCGTCGACTGTGCAGGTAGTGGTGAATGGCGGCTGTGCGGGTGGCGTCCTCGATGTTGTGCACAGGGTGTTCGAGCTGTGTGTCCAGTACGGTCTCGCGCAGACTCGCCAACATCACGAGGTGGCGCCTGGTCATGAGCTTCATCGCGGCGCTTAGTTCGCTTCCGTCTTCATCGCGCAGGTTGGAAATCCAGACGATCAGGCTGCGTTTTCGGACGCGGGCCATCAGCTGTGCTGCGGCACTCAGATGGTCGGAGGCACGCGGTTGCGCGTGAAGGTCGAACACGCCATCGAGAAGCGCACCGATCTGGCCCGGGCCCTTTCTGGGCGCCAGCCAGCGCTGCTCGCCTCCGAGGGTCGAGAAGCCGACCGCATCGCCTTGACGAAGGGCGACATGGGCGACGAGGAGCGCGGCATCCAATGACGCATCGAGATGAGAGAGTTCGCCGTCCTGCGCGCGCATCCGGCGGCCGCAATCCAGGACCAGGATGATCTGCTGGTCTCGTTCATCCTGGTATTCGCGGGAGATCGCCCGCTGAAAACGGCTCGTCGCCTTCCAGTCCACCTGCCGCAAAGCGTCGCCGGGCCGATACTCGCGGAGCTGTTGGAACTCGAGGCCGACACCGCGGCGCGGCCTTCGGTGTACTCCCAGCTGGCTCGTCCGGTGCTCGGCGGCGAGAAGCTCGTAGCGTCGCACCGCATCAAAATTCGGGTAGATGCGTACGCGGGTTTCGATATCTGAGCGATGGATTCGATCGAACAGCCCCAGCGGTGATGCGATACGCATCTCCACCGGCCCGAAGCGCGCGGTTCCGCGCGTCACGGGGTGGATGCGGTACTCGAATACCGCCTCAGTGCCCGATGGGATCCGGAACGAGTGCGGGAGGTCCTGGGTTTCGAGCTCGTCGGGGACATGATCGAAGAGTTCGATCTGGAGGGTGCGCCGATGGCGATTGGTCATCCGGAGCATCACGCTCGTATGGGCCTGCATCGAGAGCACTGACGGCATGTCGCGGGTCACATCGGGGGCGGGTGTCGTCCAGCCGAGCCAGGCATCGCCCAAGAACACCACCAGCCCGAGCGCGCCGAGAGCCACCCAAAGGGGCTCTGCGCTGGGAAGGAAGGCCACGATCCCACCGAGCGTCGTCCACACGGCGAGCGCCACGAGTGCGCGAAAGCCCGGAATCATTCTCGCGGTGCCTCGACCTCCGCGAGAACGTCCCCCACGACGTCGTCGGTGGACCGGCCTTCCAGGTCGGCGCTGGCCTCCAGCTGGACCCGATGGCGCAGCGCAGCCGGTGCGACGTCCTTGATGTCGTCCGGTGTGACGAACGAACGGCCGTCGAGCAAAGCGCTGGCTCGCGCCGCACGGACCAACGCCAACCCGCCCCGCGGGCCGGATCCCATCGAGAGGCCGGAGCGGGAACGCGTGGCCCGGGTGATTCGCACGGCGTACTCCACCACGCTCTCGTCTACGAAGACTCCCGCTGTGGCTTCCTGGATCTCCACTACATCCGCGCGGGTCGCCACTGCTTCCACGTCATCCAATGCAAATGCATCACCAACCCGTCCGTTCGTCACGAATCGGGTGAGCTCCACCTCTTCGCGTTCGCTTGGGTAGTCCACCCGGATCTTCAGCAGGAATCGGTCGAGCTGGGCTTCGGGAAGCGGGTAGGTTCCCTCCATCTCGATCGGATTCTGCGTGGCCAACACGACGAAAGGAGCGGGAAGCGCCAGGGATTCTCCCTCGATCGTCACCTGTCGTTCTTGCATGGCCTCGAGCAATGCGGCCTGCGTCTTTGCCGGTGAGCGGTTGATCTCATCGGCCAGGAAGACATGCGTGAAGATCGGCCCCCGTCGCAGTTTCATCTCGCCGGATCGCGCTTCATAGAGCATGTGGCCGACGATGTCGGCCGGCATCAGATCCGGTGTGAACTGCACACGGGAGGTCTCGCCGCGGAACGCACGGGCGAGGGCGCGGGCCAGCAGGGTCTTCCCGATCCCCGGCACGCCTTCGAGGAGAGCGTGTCCCCCCGCAGCGACCGTGATCAGCACTTCGTCCACGACCCGGGCCTGGCCGACGATCGCGTTTCCGATCTGTGTTCGAAGCCGCGCCAGTAGCGCAGCTCCGGCCTCGATGGCAGCAGTACGGGTCGCATCGGGAGTTGAACTCATAGCGTGTGTCGAATCCTCTCGAGAGTTGCAATCGTCTGGGTGAATGCGGCGCGCGACGAGGCGACATCCTCCGCAAGGAGGGCCTCCGTAACCGCGGCTGGAGGTAGGGCAGCAGAGGACGCAAGGTGCTGCGTGAGCTCGTCTGGTCGCATCTGGAGCCAACCCGGTCGTCGAGCGCGCAGCTCATCGCTGAGCGCGTCCCTTGCCGATCCGACGAGTACCCCGCGACGGCCCCGAGCGAGCAAGTGACCCGCTGCTTCGACGTGCTCGAGCAGGCTTCGGCTCACAGGAGGCTTCTCGCTGATCAACGGGCCAAAACGTCGGCCCGCACGCCACGCCCAGGCAAGCAGCCAGAAGGCACCCGCAACGAGAGCCGCCCGCCCGTGTTGACGGACCAGCCCCAAGAAGCCTGGCCAGTTTTCGACCGGAAGGAGCCAGACCTTCTGTGGGCCCAGATCCTTTCGGAGCAACAGCCGCAGGGCAACCTCCGCGTGGTCCGCATTCCCAAGGCCATCGTTGCGCATCATGTAGTCATCCGTCACGACGGTGACGACACCCAAGCCGTGGGCGATGCGAACCAGATGCGCACCGGTTTGCCCCCGGATTTCTGCAAGGAGTTCGACCTCCGGCGCTTCGATCCAGAAGTTTCGATCGAAGTAGACCGTCAACGGCTGCTTCTGCTGAGTGAATGTCAGCTCGACCTCATCCCATTGGACACCGGGCCAGGCATTCTCCATCGGATCGGGTGCAGTCACTCCATCCACCTCGACCTCTTCGCCCTCTTCCGTGTCCTTCGACTCTTCAGTTTCTTCCGGCTCAGGAGTCATGAATTGCCGAACGCCGAGTGGGTCCAACAAGAAATCCGGGCGGCGATCCTCGTCTTCCCAAAGGGTCCAGGTCGTCACCCAGAGGTGTCCGCCGGCCTCGACCCAGTCGAGTAGCCGCAAGGAGCGCTGCTCGCCCAATGTGACCCGGTTGGCCGGATAGAAGATCGTGGCGCCTACCTCGGGTAGCGCGCCCGACAGCTCCGCGGGTCCGTCGAATATCTCGACTTCATGCCCCATGCGCTCCAGAAGCAACTGCCAGGCCAGGTAGGGATTGCTCTGCGCTTCCAAGCTTGCGCCTCGGTACTCGGACTCCGTCCGGCGCTCGAAACACGTGAAGAAGATGCCTGTAGTGACGGCCAACGACACGCCTGCCACGACCCATGTCCAGCGCTGGCGCGTCACGAGGCGGGCTCGAGCAGCCGCGGTGCCCAGCGCTGGCAGAGATCCTTGAACGTCTCCGCCCCGATCGGTGCCCGCGCATAGCGTGAGAGGATCCAGGCATCATTCAACGCGCCGAAGTCGTCGACGAGGAGCATGTCCGAGGTGGTCCGGACGATGCGCGCACAGTCGCCTTCGGTCGCACTGGCTGGAATCTCCAGCTCACGTCTTTCGATCAGCAGGACGAGCGCTCCCCGGTACAAAAGGCTGATCGCCCGGGTCGCATCTCCGGACGCGAACGCTTCGCGAGCCGCGCCGATCACGTCCGCAGGAAGAGCCTTTGGATCGAGATCGAGGCCGAATAGCGTGATCGGCGAAACCGGATCCCCGGACGCATCTTCCCAGGGAGGATCCCGGATCACTCGCGCGACGAGCAGAATGAGGCCCACGGCCAGAGCCACCCACAACAGGACCTCTGCGATTCCGGCCACGATCGCTCCGAAGCGGTCGCCAAATTTCCACTCTGGCCAGTCCCAGTCCATATCCCATTCGAACTCGCGAAGCATCCACCTGTCCACGTCCTCCCAGCGACCAAACTCCTCACCCGCCAGGACCTCGCCGCTGCAGGCGCCCGCGCTCGAAGGATCATCCGGCACACAGACGGGCTCCGCACGGGCTGGCGTCGAAGTGAATAGTGTCAGCAGAAGCAGGGTCGCGCCGACATCGCGACGAGCGTTCTCCACGAACCGACTCGGTGCGCGCTGTTCGTATCGCCTCGTCAACCGGCGCAGCGCGATCTCCACGTCCCAACCCTCGAGCCACATCCTGCGGTTCACGTACAAACCGAATCCCCCAGCGATCAAGAACGGCTCTACAACGCTCGTTCCGATCAGGTAGAGGAAGGCGACCAGCAGGCCCCCCGCGGTCGTATCGCCGTCGAACCAGTTCTGGAACAACAAGAAGACCTGTTCGGCCAGCGCCTCCGGTGCCAACCAGAGTGTGAACACCAGGAGTGCGAGGATCAGCGCACCATTGAGATGGGCACAGATCGAATGGAGAGAGGCTGCAGGGCCCAGCTCGGCGCGAGTGAGGATTCGGGTCCGCTCCCGCCTCGCATCTCCCTGCAGGCCTTCGAGCTGAAGAATCGGCAACGCATAGCAACGGGTCGGGCTGAAGCGAGCCACAGTGAGTGAGGCGAGCACGCCGTTTCGAAAGATCTCGGGTAGCGCTCTCAGCGTGGCAACTGGAGACGGCGGATCCGAGAACAAGGCCCTTCCCAGTACATGCAATACGATACGACCCGCCACGGGGCGCAGCCACCACAGGATGAAGAGTGTCCACCACGGGTGGCCGCGGAGTCCCACGATCAGCGCAGCTGCGATCGGAATGACGATCAGGAACCACGCACCCCAGATGGGTCGCCACCAGGCGCGTGCCATCGCGAATCCGAGATCGACGGCCTCCCAGCCGGAACGGGGATGAGCCGCGATGCGAAGCTCTTCAGCCTGCACGTCGTCGTCCCCCGAAGACCAGCGCAGCCAGCACGAAGATCCAGAGCCCGGTTCCCACCGCGTAGAGTAGCGGTGTCGGCCAGACGTCGTGATTCGACGACCAGAAGGCCTCGATGACGGCAGCGACGACCAGCATGGCAGTGCCACCGTAGAGGAGCGGCAAGACTCCGCGGGCTGCCGTCCGCAAGGCATCGCCGCGTCGCCGGCGTCCGGGTGCGGTGACCGCAAGCCCGATGCGTAGACCGCACATTCCACACACGACGATCGCGTTGAGCTCGAATGCGCCGTGGCCGATCACGAACGGCCAGAACGTCTCCCCGTAGCCGACGTTCACGATGTGCCCCGCGACACCACCCAGCAGCACGCCGTTGAACCCGACGAGGAATATGCTGCCCAATCCGAACAGGATGCCGCTCGCAAAGCAACGGAAGCCGATCGAGACGTTGTTGCTGATGTAGTGGCCGAACGCGGCAAGGTCGCCAGAGGTCTCTCGCGGTGCCCCCATATGGGGCGCTTCCGGATCGTACATCTGCTCGATGCCTGAAGCTCCCGCGCTACCCACGACCGAGTAGACGACGTCCGGATGAATGCGGACCGCGAGGTAGCTGGCGGCGCCAGTTCCATAGAAGAGAAGTGCTGTAGCCGCGAGCAATTTCCACTCGCGGCGGAGGGCTGCCGGAAACTCGAGCAATCCCTCGAGCCAGCGCAGGCCCTTCAGCGGACGCGCTCCGTAGAGCTGCTGGTGGCCGCGCATGGCAAACCCCTCGAGCCGGGAAACCAATCCCGTCCCGAAACCCCGTTCCCTTGCGAGAGCCAGATCCTGACAGATCGCCCGATACGCTCCGGCGAAATCAGCTGCTGCCGGCTCTCCCTCCTCGAGCGCAAGCAGCGCCATTTCGAAGCTTCGCCAGCGATCCTTGCGCTCGCGCTGAAAGGCCTCCTGCTTCACGAGGCCGATCCCTGCGATCCTGGACCAGATCCCTCTCGTCCAAGCAGATGTGCGGCGATTCCTTCAAGTGCCTTCCGCGTGCCTCCCAGTGGAGCCGCCAGCCGCGCCAACTCATCGGCTCTCGCGGCAGTCAGACTCGGCGCGCGCTCCGCGAACGCGACGACTGCTTGCTCTTCTTCGGCATCGAGCGCGATCGGGGGTGGAACGGGCGCGGCTCCGAGTTCGACGTGGTCGGGGAGGCCTTCGTGACGCGTATGGATGACCAGGGTTCCTGCGGCCATGTCGCCAAGACGCCGGAAATGACGATCACATAGCATCGACACGATTCCAAACCCGTAGGCTAAGGGCAGGAAGTCTGCGGCAATCAGGAGGTTTCTCAGAAGAGATGCCGGCAAGCGAATGGGAGTTCCGTCCATGTGTACGACACGCAGGCCCAGACCCGCCTTTCCGGGAGTTTGACCTCTCCACAGTACTTCGAAGACCACCGGGTAGAACCACTCCGTGGCGAAGACGACGAGCAGTGTGGGGCCAGTTGCGGCCTCCCCGAGCCAAAGGAAGAAGGCCAGTGCAGAGACGGTGTAGATCACGCTTCGGATCGACACGTCGACGAGGAAGGCCAGCCCCCGCGGAACAGCGCCGGCTACGGAAAAGGCGAGTTCGATCCCTTCCGGTGTTTCGACCCGGAAGCGGGTGTCCACGGAGTCGGTCAGCGTGTGGCCTCGGGACGTCCTGCTACCTGGCGATAGGCAGAGGCCCAGAGCAGGTAGCCGATCATCATGGTCGGGGTCATCAATACGATGGTGAGGATGGCTCCGAGGCCCAATAACGCGGCTGAATCACTTGCAATTGCCGGGATCATGAGCGCTGCCAGCGGAATGATCGGGACCGCGTAGATGGCTCCCATCACGAACATCAATCCGATCATCTTCCACATCACCGGCCGTGTCATCGCCCATGACTGGCCGATGGCCTCCACGGGCCCCGCCCGATGCTCGACCCAGATGAAGAACGCGAAATAGAAGCGGACCAGTACGAATGCCCAGATGATGTTGATGAGTTGGCCGGCGACCGTCAGGGCAACCGAATCCGACAACATGCCGACGAAGATCGGAATCTGGCCGAGGTAGGACAGGGCTGCCATCAGTCCGAAGAACGCGAGTCCGTTTCCGAGAGTCGATCCGTAGTTGCGGAAGCCCGCCCAGAGGTCGCTGGAATCCGCCCGCCCATCCTGGACGCCGAGCAGGAACACCCCGACTCCATAGAACAGCACCGGCCAGACGAGGAAGATGCCGATCACGGTGACCGCAGATCCCAACAACATGAGAGTGGCCATGATGCCGGCCCCCAACCAGACGGGGAATCCGGCCCAGGTGGCGGACCAGGCATCGGAAACGCACTGGCCCACTCCGAAGTCACCGGTTCCTTGGACCAGGCCGTCTGTCGGCGCCTCGACATCTGCCGACGGCGGCGCGTAGGGATTATCGGACATGCAGAACTCTCCTAAACCAAAGTGCCTGGCCCCCCTCTTAACAAGCTGTTACTCGTTGCGGTCCTCCTGTCGCTTGGCCTCGATGGCGGCGAGTGCAGGGGTGCTGTCGGCGACGGCTTCATGCACGGCGTCGAGCCCCCTGTCGATGGCTTCCTTGACGTGTGTGGTTACGCCACCCCGGCGGTACTCGTCGACCAACAGACCCTCGATGCGGTCGAAGATGTCATCTGCACGCAGACCATTGGCTTCGTTGTCGAGGTCCTGGCTGACCTCGGTGGCCAGCCCTCGACGGCCGCGCGCCTGCTTTCCGAATAAGTCCACGAAATCGTCGAATTCGTCGCCGACCTTCAGGATTTTGTGGAAGTAGCGCTCGGGTCGGGAGGGCGAGATCAGCAGGCCCGCTACACCGGCGATCAGCGCCGCGGGGATCAGGGCCAGATCTCGCAGGGCCTCCAAGCCGGCTTTCGAGACGAAGACCAGCAGGTCTCGAATCAGCCGCCAGCGTATCGTACGGGGGTCTTCCGGATGAGTAGCGGACATCTTTCGACAGTCTACCACCAGATGGTGTCGTTCCGACAAAGGTGTTCGCAGGCAGCACGACTACAGGAGATCTGTTGCCGCGGTCGGCTTCCACTGAGCCCAGACCATCCGCCAAGTTCCCTGGCCCTCCTCCTCGAGGTCGAGATCGATCTGGTAGACGTCGCCATGCGCTGAGAGCGCGCCGCCCGAATCACGGGTCCCGCCGATGCCCGCAATCAATGTGACTTCCGCACTGCCCGGTGAGACGACAAGGACATCGCGTACGCGCAGCACGATGTGACGGTTGCGATTGCGCATGACATGGAACGCGACGTAGCTACCGAGGGCCTGCTTGTCGTGTCCCTGGGCATCGGTGTAACGCTCGGATACCAGCCGTTTGAATCCGGCGACATCGCCCTCTTCGGCAGCCACCTCGAGCTCGTCGAGAGCGCGTCGTACCTGGGACTCAGGCGTTTCCACCGCTGCGTCGCATCCCCCGAACAGCAGGCCAAGTCCAACCAGGGTCGCGAGGACGTGCCTATCGGAAAGGGAGTGAAACCAACGCAAATTCCGGAGCCTCCTGCTGGTCCATCGGCCGGGCATCGAGAAGATGGAGGGCCGCCTGCATTGCGACTCGCATTTGAGAACGATCGAGGGGAATTGCCACCGTCCAAATCGTTCGAGAGGTGGGGAAACCGATATTGACCCTGAGGCGGCAAGAAACAGCGCAAGTTCGCCTAAGTGAAACCATCTACATATCGATAAGGCGAAACATCCATGTGTTTCGCTCTTCGTTGCCTCGTGATCGCGCTTTGCCTGTCTACTCCAAGGCTTGCGG
>JAAELW010000483.1 GCA_024226235.1 bacterium | reverse complement strand
GATGCGCAGCGCCGGGTTCGAGACAGCAGCCTTCGTGGGTACCGTCGTGCTGGAACGGGAATCCGGGTTGGCCCGCGGCTTCGACACCTACGATGACCAGATGCCGCCGCGGTGGGGAAAGAGCGCCCTGCGACGAGCCGAAAGAAGCGCGACAGCCGTAGTGGACGCGGTCGACGCCTGGATGAACACCGCTCCCGATCGCTTCTTCCTTTGGGTGCATCTCTACGATCCACACGCTCCGTACGACCCCCCACCCCAATATGCCCGCGAATTCCCAAGCGACCCGTATGCCGGAGAGATCGCCTTCGTCGACGCTGAGCTTGGACGCTTGCTGGAGCGAATGAACGAGCGTTGGCCCGACGAGCGCACCCTGGTGGCGGTGACGAGCGACCATGGCGAGAGCATGTTCGACCACGGCGAGCCAACCCACTCCTACGGAATCTATGACAGCACCCAATGGGTTCCGCTGCTGATGCAAGGACCTGGGCTACCGCAGGGCCGCGTCGTGAAGGAGTTGGTGCGCCTGATCGACGTGGCGCCAACCGTGCTGGCCCTGAGCAACGCCGAATCACTCCCGGGCGCGGCCGGTCACAGCCTGCTGCCACTGGTCGAAGGCGTGCCGGAACCGAACCGGATCGCGTATCTGGAGACACTCGGTACCCAGCTCGACATGGGATGGAGCCCGCTATTCGGAATCCGAACCGAGCGACACAAGTACATCCGCGCTCCGCGGCCCGAGCTCTACGATCTGCTGCACGACCCCAGCGAAACCCGCAACCTGGCCGCGGACGCTGAGGGGCTGACCCAGGAATTCGATGCGATCCTCGAGACCAGGCTCGCCGACGCACGACCTGCGCGACCCAATCTCACACCGAGCGATCAGAAGAAGGCCCAGCTGGAGAGCCTTGGCTATGTGCTCTCGACGGAACCTGCCTCCAGCGAGGCTCTCGGCGTCACGGGAGGAATCGACCCGAAAGATGAGATGGGATCCCTCACTGCGTTGGGAAATGCCTATGGCCTCATCGACGAGAAGCGCCCCAAGGAGGCGCTGGCAATCCTCGAGGATGCGGGTGATGGCTTCGCTGTCCGACTGGCTCGCATCACCGCGGCGCTGGCCGCCGGCGATTCATCCCTGACTGAGCGCGAGGCCCGGGCTGCGATCGATTCGACACCAGACAGCGCCAAGGGCCATTCCTACCTCGGCATGGCCCTCGAGCGTCAAGAACGACTGACGGAAGCGGAAGAGGCTCACCAGGAGGCGGTTCGAATCGCTCCCGGGCTGTGCGAATCGCTGCTGGGCCTCGGTCGCATCGCAGAAGCCCGGGGGCGGACCACCGAGGCGGGTGAATTCTACGCTCGAGCCTGGGAATCCCACGCTCCAGAGGCCGAGGCGGGTTGGCGCCTGGCCGCGGTGTGGATGGAGCAGGGCCGTGGCGAAGAAGCCGACGCCCTGCTCGCCGGGATTCCTGATAGCGAGCTCGCACCCGCGAACATCGCGGTTCACCTGGCCACCGCAGAGCGGCGCGGTGGGCGCCTACCCGATGCATTGAAACGAATCTGGGGGGCGCGTCGGGCCCACCCCCGAAACGCGGATCTCGCCCTGGAACATGGCCGCCTGCTCGAAGCCGGTGGCTCGCTAGAGCGAGCACTCGCGGCACGGGAGCGAGCGCTCGTGCTGGCGCCAAAGGATCTGGCCGCCCGCAACGACGTCGCCTGGTCTTTGGCGCGGCTCGGCCAGGACCTGGATCGCGCCCTCAGCCTGGCCGAGGGCGCTGTCGGGCAACACGGTGCCGTTCCCGAGCTCCTCGACACGTTGGCGACGGTGCGGCTCCAGCGAGGCGACTGGGAACAGGCCCTGGAAATCGCCGAGCGCGGAACGCCCGGGGCCCGAGAAGAGACGCGTGCGCACCTGCTCTACATCCAGGCTGAAGCGCTGGCGCACGGCGGTCCGAAGGGACGCGCGCGGGATGCGCTGAAGCGAGCGCTCGACGCAGCGGGCCAGGCCCAGGACGCAGCGGGCCAGCTCCCGGACGCAGCGGGCCAGCCCCCGCCATTCTGGCATGACGCTGCATTGGCTCTTGCACGGACGCTCGGGAGCGACGGGACGAGCCCACCGGATGAAGTCGACCGCTAGGCCTGATCCGCCCGCGCCGTGGTTGCGGGCCAGACTGCGGCGAAACAGCCCGAAGTGGAAACGGCCAGTCGGCCCAGGGATCACCCGGGGCAGGTTGCCCGCCCCCCCCCTGGGGCGGAGGTATCCGCTTGCGCCGGCAGGGCCGTCCAAGCAGAATGCGCGGATGCGTGGCCACGCTCCGCTGCTCCTGGCGCTCTGCATGCTGTCGATCATCTCCTGCTTTCGCGAGTTCGAAGGCTCGGCTGTTGAGCCCGATGTGCGCACCGAACGCCTGTGTGCCGAGGCGGATGATCCGGACAGCTTCACCGAGACCACCTTCATCCGCTGCCGGGTGGAAGGGGCCAGCTTTGCGACCGCAACGCCTGCCCCACGCGAAACCCTGGTCGTGATGGCCTACAACATCGAGCGTGGCTTCGAAGCGGACGCGCAGCTGAATGCCATCCTGAACGACCCGGACATCCCGACACCGGATGTGATCCTGCTGTCGGAAGCCGACCGCGGTTGCCGCCGGACTGGCTTCCGCAACATCGCACGCGACTACGCCGAAGCTCTCGGCTTCTACTACGTGTTCGCCACCGAGTTCGTCGAGCTTCCATCCGACCGGGGATTCGAGGGCCCCTACGACCCCCCGCTCTGTGAGCATGGAAACGCGATCGTGGCGCGCTACCCGCTCGGCAACGTTCGCCAGATCCGTCACGCAGCCCAGCACGACTGGTACACACCCCCGGGTGACCCCGATCCGGACGAGCCGCGCCTCGGTGGGCGGATCGCGGTGGCCGCCGACATGCGCGTGGGCGACCGGCTGGTCCGCCTGTATTCGATGCACCTCGAATCGACCCTTGGGGCGATGGCAAAGCGCGACCAGCAGGCCGCCGAGGTGGAGGCCGACTCCGCTCTGGTCTTCTACCCGGTGATCGCCGGCGGCGACCTGAACGCGTACGTCGAAGTCTTGACGCTCCCCTCCGGAATTCACGATCTCCCGGTCCGGGCGTTTATCGACCAGGGGTTCTCGGATCCTCACCTCGCGCTGCCGCTATCGGATCGAATGACCAACTTCGACCCGATGCCGATGATCATCGATTTCGTACTGGTTCGCGGCGCCGCGGTTCACTCGCCTGGAGTCTGCCCGGCATCCACCTGTGGCGGGCTCTCGGACCACCTGCCGATCTGGGCCAGCGTCGAACTCCCGGCTTGCAACGTTTCACTCGACCCGGACTGCGACTCCATCGCGGAACCCGAAGACAACTGTCCCTTCCGTTGGAATCCGGAGCAGACTGACCTGGACGGTAATGGCATCGGCGACGGTTGCCCCTTCCTTCCCTTCTGATCCAGCGACGGTGCCATCATGGCAGTGGACAGTCCGTCGGGAATTGACAGAACCTCACCCACGCGGTTCATTGATGCCCCCCGGTATGGAGGTTCTGCTGTGATCTCGGCTGAAGAACGCTACGAGAAAAAGACAGTCGCGGCCCTGGACAAGACGATGGCCTATCTCGAAGTCGGGAGCGGCGATCCGATCGTATTGCTTCATGGCAACCCGACCTCCTCCTATCTCTGGCGCAATATCATCCCGCACCTGGAGGGCCTCGGGCGTTGCATCGCGCCGGATCTGATCGGCATGGGGGATTCAGAGAAGCTCCAGAACCCGGGACCTGACAGCTACCGCTTCGTCGAGCATCGCCGATATCTGGACGCGTTGCTGGAGCAGCTCGGCGTCGAAGAGAACGTGACCCTCGTCATCCACGACTGGGGCTCGGCGCTGGGCTTCGATTGGGCGAATCGCCACCGGGATGCAGTACGCGGCATCGCGTACATGGAGAGCATCGTGATGCCTCTCGGCTGGGACCAATGGCCGAAGGCCGCGACCCCACCCTTCCGGGGCTTCCGCTCGCCCGCTGGCGAAGAACTGATCCTGGAGAAGAACTTGTTCATCGAGCAGGTCCTACCGACATCGGTACTGCGCGATCTCACCGACGAAGAGATGGAGGTCTACCGTCGGCCGTTCCGGGTGGCCGGCGAAGACCGTCGCCCAACCCTCACCTGGCCCCGGCAGATCCCGCTCGAGGGGGAACCGGAAGACGTGGTGGAAATCGTCCGCAGCTACGGAGCCTGGCTCGCGGAGTGCGACGTCCCGAAGCTGTTCGTGAATGCGGAGCCAGGCGCCATCTTGCGCGGCGAGGCTCGTGAATTCTGCCGAAGCTGGCGGAATACGACCGAGGTCACGGTGAAGGGCATCCACTTCATCCAAGAGGACTCGCCAGACGAGATCGGGCAAGCAGTAGCAACCTGGATGAAGAATCGGACTAATTAAGAAGCGGGGCCGGAGTTAAGAATTCACTTGTTGAAAGGGGG
>JAAELW010000482.1 GCA_024226235.1 bacterium | reverse complement strand
TCACCTCGATGGTGGAGGATGCACTGGCGGCCGATCAGGCTCCCGGCAGCGCGGAGCCCAGCCTCTCCCAGCAGACCGGGACCCCGTTGACGAAATTCCGGTCGGCTCCGCCTCCGCCCGCAATCATGCCCGCTGGAGACACCGACGAGAATCCGTCCCACGACATCCCCGCGGAGGACGACGCGCCTGCGCTGCACGTGGCAGATCCCGATCGCGTCGCGACACCTCCGGAGTCGAAGGGACGTTCGCTTCGCAAGACCGCCCTCGGGCGGCTGCGACTGGTGAAGAAACGCAAACCCGCCTCCGACGAGGATCGTCGGCAATGGTTGGCACGCATCCTCTCCGCGTTTTGAAGGAGGACTCTCCGTGATGAGTCACGACCGAAACCCTCGAGTCCCGTCGCTCGTAATTGCGTTGATGGCCATTTCGGCCTTGTCGGCGGGTTGCGCCACGTCCGGCGGAAGCTCGTCCGAGCCCAGTCGAGGTTCCCGAGCAGCCGAACAGGCGCCGACTTCCGCTCAGAAAGAACAGCGGGCGGCGGCCCACTACAACGTCGGCACGGGCCATCTGCGGGAAGGCCGTGTGGCGATCGCGATTCGCGAGCTGCGCCTCTCGGAGGAGATGAATCCTCGAGACAAATGGACCCAGCTCGCATTGGCCGATGCCTACCGGCGCAAGGGGCACTATGCCGATGCGGAGAAGCACCTGCTGAAGGGGTTGGCCGTCGACCCCGAGTTCCAGCAGGCCAGCCTCACTCTTTCCGCGATCTACATCCAACTCGAGCGCTACGGCGAAGCCATCGCGTTGACGGAAATGCTCATCGATGACCCGACGTTTCCGCTGCCCTGGGCAGCTCTGACCAACCAGGGCTGGGCCTACTACAAGCTGGGCCAGCTCGCGAAGGCTACCGAGTCCCTCGAGATGGCGACCGAGTACCACACTGGCTACTGGCGGCCGCTTCTCACTCTCGGCATCATCGAAGCGGCGCGCGGAAACCGCGAACGTGCGATCGAGCGCTTCGAACGAGTCGTCGAACTCGGTCCGGGCCCACTTGCCGAGGCCGAGGCGAACTACCGGCTCGCCGAAATCTTCATTGCGCAGGGAAACCGTGATCGGGCCGTCGAGTATTTGACGGCTTCGGCGGCACAGAGGCCTAGCGGACCATGGGGCAAGCGATCCGAGGAGTATCTGGATCGTCTCCGCTGAGCGGCGGATCGGATGACGCCGACGCTCCGAAGGCGCCTTCCATCGGTCGCTATCTCTCCCGCCAGCGCAAGTTGCGCGGGATGGATCTGGACGAACTCGTCGCCGTCACGCGGATTCCCCGCCGATCCCTGGAACGGCTGGAGAGCGGGGCCTTCGACGGCCTCTCGGATGGGTTCGTGCGGGGCTTCGTGCGCACCGTGGCGCAGGCGATCGGACTCGATCCCGACGAGGCCGTGGCTCGCCTGCTGGTCGAGCCGGAGTTCGACCCTCGGCGCCGCTGGCCCAGGGCTCCCGTGCTGATTGCGATCGCGGTGGGCCTCGGAATGCTGGCCGCGATCGGAGCCGTGGTGACGGCTCGCCTCGAGCCCACCGCTCCATCCGACCCGTCCGGCCCGTCCGCCCCGGCAGAAGTCGTCACACCCGATCTCATCCGACGGGATCCCGTACGGGCCCTGGCCGAGGAGTAACCGGGGACGTCCCCGCCCGGGGGCTGTACCCTTGCTTCCGTGCCGACCCTGCATACCGAGGCGCTCATTCTGCGGAGTGTCGACTTCGGGGAGTCGGATCTCATCCTTCACCTGTTGACGCCCGATACCGGCAGATTGACGGTGATTGCCAACGGAGCCAGGCGCTCGAAGAAGCGCTTTCCGGGCACCCTGGATTTCTTCAACCACCTCGACGTCCAGATCGGGCGCCGCCGGCCGACCTCGATGGCGCGGCTCGAGCACGCGCGGCTGCGCCGGACGCTTCTCGGGCTCCGCTCCGATCCGCGGCGCTTCGCCCTTGGCTGCTACCTGCTGGAGCTGCTCGACCGGCTGGCGCCCGAGGGGGGCGCACGGATCGATCACCATCGGTTGTTTGCATTCGGCCTCGGATCTCTCGAGCTGATCGATCAGCGAAGCCCGGATGCGGGCCTTCGCGTGCTGCTCGAAGTTCGAGCTCTCGACGTCCTGGGCCTCGGTCCCGAGCTTGCCCACTGCGTGCGCTGCGGCGAGGTGCCGGACGGGAATGCGGGGCCCGTCGGATTTCACGTGGGCGATGGCGGCCCCTGTTGCTCCCGATGTCTCTCTGAGGGCCAGCACCTGCTGTCAGTGCATGTGGGCACGCTGCGGGCACTGCAACAGAGTCGCAGCCTGGCCACGGGGCAGCTCGGGCGGCTGGCCCTGCGTGGGGCTGTGCTGGAGGAGGCCCGCGTCCTGATCGCCCGCTTCCTGCGTTTCCATCTGGGTCTGGATCTACGCAGTGTCGGGTTCCTGGACGCGCAATTGACACCCATGGAGCCGAGCGGAAGACTCCCGCCTCGCCTTCCCAAACCGATTTCGACTGGCGGAGCCCGATGAGCGAGAAGAACCGAGAGACCCCGCCGAGCGCGTCGGACGCGAGCGTGCGCATGGAGGACATCGTGTCCCTTTGCGCACGCCGAGGCTTCATCTTTCCGTCCGGAGAAATCTACGGCGGGATCAACGGGTTCTGGGACTATGGCCCGCTCGGGGTCGAGCTGAAGAACAACCTGAAGGCCTTCTGGTGGCAGCGCACCGTGCGCGATCGGGATGATGTCGAGGGCATCGACAGTGCGATCATCACGCACCCCCGCACCTGGGAGGCCTCCGGCCACGTCGAGCACTTCAGCGATCCGATGGTCGATTGCCGCACCTGCAAGCGCCGCTTCCGGGCCGACCAACTCGACAATCCGTGCCCCGAGGCACCGAAGAAGCGCCGGCTCACGGATTGCGATCTCACGGAGGCGCGTGACTTCAACCTGATGATGAGCACCCAGATCGGTGCCCAGGCGGATGCGTCGGCAACGGCCTTCCTGCGGGCTGAGACCTGCGGCTCGATCTTCACGGATTTCCGGCGTGTGCGAGAGGTCGCTCGCCAGAAGATTCCGTTCGGAATCGCCCAGATCGGCAAGGCTTTTCGCAACGAGATCAACCCGCGCAACTTCACCTTCCGCAGTCGGGAATTCGAGCAGGCGGAAATGGAGTTCTTCATCCATCCGAGCAGCAGCACCGAGTGGTTCGAGCATTGGCAGGAGCAGCGCCTGCGCTTCCACCATGCTCTCGGCTTCAACGAGTCCAACCTGAGAACCCGTCCTCATGGAGAGGATGAACTCGCCCACTACTGTAGCCGCGCCGTCGATATCGAGTTCCTGTTCCCCTTCGGCTGGCAAGAGATCGAGGGGATTCACGACCGCGGAAACTACGACCTCACACAGCACACGGAATTCTCCGGCAAGGATCTGGTGGTGATGGACGAGGAGACGAAGGAGCGATTCACCCCCGCGGTCATCGAGACATCGGTCGGGATGGACCGCACGGCGTTGGCGCTCCTGTGCGCCGCCTATGCTGAAGAGACGTTGGAGGGCGGCGAGACGCGACACGTGCTTCGGCTCTCGCCCCAGGTCGCTCCGATCAAGGCAGCCGTACTTCCGCTCTCGAAGAAGCTGAAGGAGCCTGCCCGCAAGATCGCTGCGGATCTCCGGAAACACTGGAATGCCTTCTACGACGATGCCGGCAACATCGGAAGGCGCTACCGGCGCATGGACGAGGTCGGGACCCCGCTCTGCATCACCTACGACTTCGATTCGGAGACCGACCACCAGGTCACGGTTCGAGAACGTGATGGCATGACCCAGGAGCGGATCCCCGCCGAACGGCTCGTGGCCTACATCCAGGAGAGGCTGGAGACCGGATCATGACCGCCCGGAAAAAGGCTGCTTCATCCCGGCGCTCGGCGCGGAAGAAGGCTGCTTCATCGCAGCGCTCGGCGCGGAAGAAGACGACTGCGCGCAAGCGTCCCGTCTCTCGCAAGGTCTTCTTCTTTGGGGAAGGCAAGGCCGACGGCCGCGCTGAAATGAAGGACCTGCTCGGTGGCAAGGGTGCCAATCTGGCGGAGATGTCCCGGCTGGGTGTGCCGGTTCCGCCCGGCTTCACCATCTCCACGGCCGTCTGTGCCGAGTACAACCGGGGCCGGGGGCGTTTGCCCGCCGATGTGCGCAAGACGTCGCTGGCTGCTCTTTCGAAGCTGGAGAAGGGGATGGGCCAGAAGTTCGGCGATGCCGCCGCGCCGCTGCTGCTCTCGGTGCGCTCCGGCGCTCGGGCCTCGATGCCCGGCATGATGGATACGGTGCTGAACCTGGGTCTGAACGACGCGACGGTCCAAGGTCTGGCGGCCGCGGCCGACGAGCGCTTCGCCTACGACACCTATCGGCGTTTCATCCAGATGTATGGCGATGTGGTGCTCGAGATCCCTCACGACCGATTCGAGGATCGCCTCGAGGCGCGCAAGGATGCCCGCGGTGTCGATCTCGATACTGAATTGGGTGCCGAGGATTGGCGGGCGCTGGTCCTCGACTACCTCGAGATCGTCCAGGAGCATACGGGGAAGCCGTTTCCGCAGGATCCCCACCGGCAGTTGTGGGGTGCCGTGGACGCCGTGTTCCGCTCCTGGGGGAACGATCGGGCGCGACGCTACCGGGCCATTCACGACATCCCTGAAGAGTGGGGCACGGCGGTCAACGTGCAGGCGATGGTGTTCGGGAACATGGGGGAGGCCTGCGCGACCGGTGTGGCCTTCACCCGCGATCCCTCGAC
>JAAELW010000481.1 GCA_024226235.1 bacterium | reverse complement strand
GCCATCTTGGCGGCTGCTTGTTAGCTCAGTAGTGCCAGGGCTTCGATGTGGGGGGTCTGGGGAAAGAGATCGAAGGCGGTGAGGGCCGAGAGCTGATAGCCGCGGGCTGAGAGAATGCGGAGATCGCGGGCCAATGTCGCGGGGTCGCAGGAGAGGTAGGCGATGCGGTCAGCGCCGAGTGCAGCGACGGCTTCGGCGGCGTTCTTGGGGAGACCGGTGCGGGGCGGATCGAGGAACACGAAATCGGGTCGCGGCTCGCGCGGATCCGCGAGATAGTTCTCGGCCGGGATCGGGTGTACGGCCACTTCGGCGGGCACTGCGGCGGCGCTGAGATTGTGAACCAGATCGCGGGCAGCTCGTCTGTTGGACTCGACGGCCGTGACATGGGCGAACGCACGGGCGAGGCCCAGCGTGAAGAAACCTGCTCCTGCGTAGAGCTCGAGCACCCGGTTGCCCCGGCCGCTGGCCTCGCTGACAGCGTTGGCCAACAGTGTCCGAAGGGCCGCATTGGCTTGAAAGAACACGCCCGGACCGATGCGCAAACGGTCATCTCCGATCCGTAGATGGATCGCGCTGGCCTTGGCGCCGGGGCGATCGACTCGAATGGAAACCTCACCCCCATCGCCATACGCCAGCAACCACTCGACCTCGTCCTCTGGCGGAGCGCTCGCCAGATTGCCCAGCACGGCGTCAAGCTCAGGCACGAGCACCGGACAGGAGCGGGTTCCACATACCTCGTGGGAACGCGTGCGCCGGAAACCCACTTCTCCTTTCTGGGCAAACACCCGGGCGCGGCTTCGATAGCCGAACTCGTCGGCGGATCGGATCGGAATCTCGGCAGGGGGCTCGAACCCGGCGATGCGTTCGATCGCGTCTCGCAGGATTCCCACCTTGGCGGCGAGCTGTGCCGCGTACGTGATGTGTTGCCATGCACAGCCGCCGCATCGGTCGGCAACCGGACAAGCTGGGGACCGACGGTCCGGACCAGGACGCAACAGCTCCGTGACCGCACCGCGAGCGAAGCGCTTGCGCTCCTCCCGGAGCCGCACGAGAACCTGATCGCCTGGCGCAGTCCTGGGCACGAACACCACACG
>JAAELW010000480.1 GCA_024226235.1 bacterium | reverse complement strand
GACCGGCGATCTCGATACCGCGGTTGCGGCGGAGCTGCTCGCCAATCGATTCGCGGAGGCGATCGCAGCACGGGGCGTCCGGGTGGTTCCGCCTTCCGATGTGGCGATTGCACTCGAGGCGGCCGGGGCAACCGGGGGGCGCCTACTCGCACGTCAGGTGGCGACCGTGGTTGCCCAGGAGTTCGGTGCCGATGCGGTGTTGGTGGGTAGACTCACCCGTCTGGCGGCTCGTGAAGGCAGTGCTGCAGGTGCGAAGCGCGCGGCCACAGTTGGCTTCGTCGTGAACCTCCACGCGGCGCCCGGTGCCGCTCGGCTCTGGACGGGCAACTTCGACGAGACCCAGCGCCCACTTACCGACAACGTGTTCGATGCCTCACGCCTTCCGGGCGGTGGTACCCGGTGGCTCAGCGCCGAGGAACTCCTGAGCTGGGGCGCCCGCGAGGTGGCGAACTCCCTTCCCGTGGGTGGTTGAAGCCCAGCTTGATGACCCCCAATGACTGACTTCGAGCTGATTCCCGCGATCGATCTATTGGGTGGCCGCTGCGTGCGGCTATCTCAGGGGCGTTATGACGCGGCCACGGTCTACGACGACGATCCCGGCGCGGTGGCGCGGCGCTTCCGCACGCATCCGCTCCCGCGCCTTCACGTCGTGGACCTCGATGGTGCGAAGCAGGGTCGTCCGTGCAATCGGGATGCCGTGCGGACGATTCTCGCGGAGATGAAGGGCGTGCCGATCGAGCTCGGTGGTGGCATTCGCACGCAGCAGAGCATTGCCGATTGGATCGAGCTGGGCATCGACCGGGTGATTCTCGGTACTGCTGCGCTGCGGGATCCGGAACTCGTAAGGGAAGCAGCACGCCGCTTTCCCGGACGTGTAGCCGTGGGGGTGGATGCGAAGCAGGGGCAGGTTGCCGCGGAGGGTTGGCTCGAGACGAGTGACGTCGATGTCATCACGTTGGCGCGTCGATTCGAGGATGCCGGCGTGGCCGCGCTCATCCACACCGATATTGCCAGGGACGGCATGGGGACGGGCCCCAACCTGGAGGCGACGGCCGCGCTGGCGGAGCAGGTCTCGATTCCGGTGGTGGCCTCCGGTGGTGTGGGCTCTGTCCAGCACATCCGAGCAGCAGCGGAGCTGGCTTCGCGCGGCATCGCGGGCGTGATCGTCGGCCGTGCACTCTACGACGGCTCGATCGGTCTCGCGGAAGCGCTGGAGGCGGCAGCATGCTCCTGAAGCGCATCATCCCGTGTCTCGACGTAAATCAGGGGCGGGTCGTGAAGGGCGTCCAGTACGTCGACCACGTAGACGCAGGCGACCCGGTCGAGGTCGCGCGCATGTACGACGAGCAGGAAGCGGACGAGATCACCTTCCTCGACATCACCGCCAGCCATGAAGGCAGGCGGACGATCTTCGATGTCGTGGCACGCACGGCGGAAACCGTGTTCATGCCGCTATGTGTCGGCGGAGGTGTGCGCAGCCTGCAGGACATCCGCGATCTGCTGAACGCCGGTGCAGACAAGGTTTCGATCATGACGGCCGCCGTACATGATCCGGAGCTGGTGGAAGAGGCAGCCCGGATGATCGGCAGCGCCAATCTGGTGGTGGCGATCGATGCCCGAAGGATCGACGACCGCGAGGACTACCGGGTGCGGGCCGCGGATCGCCCCAGTGAGAACGATCCGGACGCGGTGTTCGAGGTCTACACGCATGGCGGACGGCGCCCGACCGGCATCGACGCCGTGGCCTGGGCCGCTCGAATGGCTCGCGCGGGGGCCGGGGAGATCCTGCTCACCAGCATGGACAAGGATGGGACCAAGAGTGGCTACGACCTGGAGATGGTTCGCGGGGTTGCAGACGCGGTTGCGGTCCCGGTGATCGCCTCCGGCGGAGGCGGCACGCCGGAAAGCCTGGCCGAAGCGCTTGATGACGGCCCCGAAGGGGGCCACGCCCAGGCGGCGCTGGCGGCCTCGATCTTCCATTTCAAGGAGCAGACGGTGGGAAGCGTGAAAGCTCGTCTGCTGGAGCTTGGCATTCCGGTTCGACCCCCGCGGGTAGCCGTTGATGCCCCCAGGGCTGTGCGCTAGCTTCCTCCGTTCGCGTGGAAAGCCCCAATCCTCCGAATTTCTTGAGGTTTTCAGCCCTCCGCCTGTTTCGACCGAGGGTCTTCACGCAGGTGCAACTCGACACGTGTACGCGTTTCGGGCCACTCCCTTATTACGGGTGGCTCCGGTCCAGGAGGGATCGGGGCTCACTTCGAGGGAGCCTCGTGACGAGTCCGCGATCCAATCTCCAGGAGAACACAGCCGCATGCCGGTGGTGAAGGTCAAGGACAACGAGCCCTTTGAGGTGGCGCTGAAGCGCTTCAAGAAGACGGTGGAGAAGGCAGGCATCCTGACCGAACTCCGCCGCCGCGAGTACTTCGACAAGCCGAGTATTCGGAAGAAGAAGAAGGCTGCTGCGGCACGGAAGCGCGCCCTGAAGAAGCTCAAGCGGATGGTGCGCTGACGCGCATACCAAGCCGCGGGGAGTCGACAAGAGCGGATGGCTCGAATCCCCGAGGACACGATCCAACAAGTGCGAGACCGCGTCGACATCGTCGACGTGGTGGGTCGCGTCGTGAGCCTGAAGAAGGCCGGGCGCAACTTCAAGGGTCTGTGTCCGTTCCACGAGGAGAAGACGCCCTCTTTCAACGTCTCTCCGGATCGCGGCACCTACCACTGCTTCGGCTGTGGCGAGGGCGGCAATGCCTTCAGCTTCGTGATGAATCACGAAGGTCTGGCCTTCCCTGAAGCCGTGCGCAGCCTGGCTGCAGAGGTCGGGATCGAGATCAAAACGGAAGCTGGCGATGGTTCGCCTGGCGTGACCGAGCCCGTGCTCGCCGCCAACCTGGTTGCCCAGGCGCTGTACCGCAGGGCGTTGATGGGTGAAGACGGAGCCGCGGCCCGTGCCTATCTGGCGGAGCGCGGGCTCGACCGCGAGATCGCCGAGCGCTTCGGCATAGGTTATGCGCCCGATCGTTGGGATGCGGTGGTCAGCGTGCTGCAGCACGAGGGCATCCCCGCTGAGATCGGTGAGGCAGCGGGCTTGTTGAAGGAGCGTGAGCGCGGTGGCCACTTCGACATGCTGCGCGGCCGGATCAGTTTTCCGATCCAGGATACACGGGGCCGGGTCATTGGCTTCGGTGGTCGGGCGATCGGCAAGGACCAGCAACCGAAGTACCTGAACACACCGGAGAGCCCTGTCTTCCACAAGCGACGGGCGTTCTACGGTTTTCCGTTTGCGCTCGATCCGATCCGCAAGTGCGACCGGGTCGTGGTGGTTGAGGGCTACTTCGATTGGGTGGCATTGGCGCGCGCCGGGGTCGAGGAGGCCGTGGCCACTTGTGGTACGGCATTGACCGAGCAGCACTCCCGGGACCTGCGTCGCCGCACCCGCAATGTGGTGCTGCTGTTCGATGGTGATGACGCCGGGCAGCGGGCGATGCTGCGGGCGCTCGAGATCCTGCTTCCGCAGGGTATGCGCGTCTCTGCGGTGGGTCTGCCAGCTGGCCAGGATCCGGACGACCTGTTGCGAAACGAGGGTGCCGAAGCGCTGCGCAAGCGTATCAACGAGGCACCGCCGGCCCTCGACGTGGCGATCGCGCGCGCCGTGGCCGAAGGCATCTCCACGCCCTGGGAGCGCGCCGATGCGGCCACCGCCGTCGTTCCGCTGCTCGCGCTGGTGCCCGATCCGGTGGAGCGTGCCGAGTTTACGCGCCAACTGGCGATGGCGACCGGCGTGGAGCCGCGCGAGATCGAAGCCGCGACGCGCAAGATCCAGACGGGCGAGGGCTCGGCCGAAGTCGTTCTTCAGGCCGGCCAACGTGTGCGCGGGCCCGAGCACCGACATTTCGAACTGGTCCTTCAGGTCCTGCTGAGCCACCCCGAGTTGCTGGCGAAGGCCGAAGACCTGGTGCTCTGTGCACCGGATCCCGCACTCGGTGAGGTCGCTCGCGAGATTGCCAGCGGGGCCCGCGCGGACGTGCTGCTCGATCGTCTGGAAGGCGAACCGAAGCAGATTCTCTCGAAGCTCGCGGCCGAGGGGCTCGGCGATCTCGAGGACAGAGCCAGGGCCGCCCAGGCCTTGACGGATGCCCTTTCCAGGCTTCGCGCGCTTCGAGACAAGCGCGAGCGCGAGCAGTTGAATCGTCGCCTTGCCGACGACGCGACATTGCTCGCCGAGAAGAATGCTGAATTGCTGAACCGGAGACAGCGACACTCTGCTGTGTGATCTGAAGGAGACCCCCGATGGCTTCGAGCGAGCCCGGAAGCCGGCGCACTTCTGTTCCCAAAACCGATGAACCGAACGCGACTGCGGATGCCACAGCTGCCCTTCCCGAGGATGGCGGTTGGGAGAGCTTCGACGCGTCGGATGTCAGCCAGCATGGTGGATTTCAACGGCTGCTGGCGCAGGGGAGAAAGAAGGGCTTCCTCACCGCCCACGACCTCAGTGCAGCGATTCCCTCGGAGGCATTGACGGCCGACCAGATGGAGGAACTCACCGGCTTGTTCGGCGAGCACGAAGTGGCAGTGATCGAGAAGACGGTGTCTCCGAAGCAGGCCGTTGAGTCGAATGCGGCCCCGGTAACCTATGCGGCCGACGATGACAGCGGGCCGAGCCACGATCCGGTGCGCGTCTACCTGCGCGAGATGGGACAGGTCTCCCTGCTCACGAAGACGGGAGAGGTTGCGATCGCACAGCGCATCGAAGCCGGCGAGCTGAAGCTGTTGTATGCGACGATCGGAACACCCCTCGGTTTGCGCGAGGTATTGGATACCTGCGAAGCCCTGCGGCGGGGCAAGCTCGGGCTGAAGACGTTGCTCGATGGTATCGACGACGAGGATCCCCTGCATTCGCCGGCCGAGCGAAAGAAGATGTTGCTCTCCGCGGCGACGAAAGTACGCAAGCTCGAGGGCGAGATCGTCAAGCGCCAGGGTGCCATCAGCAACACGCGAACCAGCGACGAGGCTCGCGACCGGTTGCAGGAGGAAGTCGGAGAGCTGTTCCGGGAAGCGGTCGATCTCCTGGTTGCCCAGCGCTTCTCGAAGCGGCATTTCCTGCAGCTCCGGACCAAGGTGGTCGAGCAGGCTGAGCTGATGAAGCGGATCGACCAGGCCGAAGCTCGCACCGTTCGGCCGCTTCGCGTGAAGCTGGCGGATTTCGACGAGCTGGCGGCGCTGGCCATGCGGCGCAGCAACAGGGCCAAGCAGGCCCTCGAGAAGCTTGGTGGAGCCGAACGGTTGGCCGAGGTGAACGAGAAGCTTCGGACCATTCGCGAAGAACGCGACCGTTTCGAGACCGAGACGAAGATGTCGAGCGCAGCATTCCGCACACTGCGAAGCCTCTACAAGGATGCCTACGAGGAGACCCGTCAGGCGAAGTGCGAGCTGACCGAGGCGAACCTGCGCCTCGTCGTGTCGATCGCCAAGAAGTACTCGAACCGGGGCCTGCTGTTCCTCGACTTGATCCAAGAGGGGAACATCGGCCTGATGAAGGCGGTCGAGAAATTCGAGTGGCAGCGGGGCTACAAGTTCTCCACCTACGCTACCTGGTGGATCCGTCAGGCGATCACCCGCGCAATCGCTGATCAGGCGCGTACGATCCGAATCCCCGTGCACATGATCGAGACGATCAACAAGCTCGGACGTACCACCAAGGAGCTCGTGCAGATGCTGGGCCGTGAGCCCAACCCCGAGGAGCTCGCCGAGAAGATGGAACTGCCTCTCGAGAAGGTGCGCATGGTCCTGAAGATTGCGAAGGAACCGATCAGCCTGGAGACACCCGTCGGTGACGAGGAGGATTCGAACCTCGCCGACTTCGTCGAAGACAAGAACGCAGTGAACCCGTCCGAGGCCGTCGTCGAAGCCAGTCTCTCCGATCAGACCCGCCGGGTGCTGGCCACACTGGCCCCCCGCGAAGAGCGAGTCCTCAAGATGCGCTTCGGAATCGGCGAGCGCGTCAACCATACCCTCGAAGAAGTCGGCCAGGATTTCGCCGTCACCCGCGAACGCATCCGCCAGATCGAAGCCAAAGCACTTCGCAAGCTCCGCCACCCGAGCCGCAGCACCATCCTGAAGACCTTCATCGACAACTAGGAAGCGAACCCGTTTCTTGACGGGCCCGCTTCTTGACTAGTGGTGGAAGAGGCGGAGCTTGGTGTGGACGAGTGTGATGTCGTACTCGCGGCAGGCAGCTTCGATGTCGCCATCGCGGGTCGAGCCGCCCGGCTGGGCGATGAAGCGGACACCGTGCTTCTGGGCGTGGTCGATGTTGTCGCGGAACGGGATGAAGCCGTCAGAGGCCAGGCAAACACCGTCGAGAGAAGCGATCCATTCCTTGCGCTCGTCGCTCGTGAGTGGCTCGAGTGGGTGATCCAGGGCCCCGCGCAGCGCCTCTTCTTCGAACGAAGTGAGATCGCCCTCGATGTAGCGGACACGCCAGTTGATCCGTTCCTGCCTCTTCACACCCTTCTTGAACGAGAGGCCCAGCACCTTCGGGTGGGTTCCCAGGTGCCAGAGGTCCGCTTTGCTGCCGGCCAGCTTGGTGCAATCGACGCGGCTCTGCTGGCCAGCCCCGATCCCGATCATCTGGCCATCCAGCGCGTAGCCGACCGAGTTCGACTGAGTGTACTTCAGCGCAACGAGCCCGAGTAGCAGGTCCCGCCGCGCGCCTTCGGTGAGTTCGCCGCACACCACGCCGTCTAGCTCCGCCGCTCCCACCAGATGCATGTTGCGATCCTGTACGAGCTTCATGCCGAAGAGCTCCCGCTCTTCCCTGGCGGGCGCTACATAGGATGGGTCGGCCTGGATCACGATGAAGCCGCCACTCTTCTTGGCCTTCAGGATCTCGAGCGCCTCCGGCTCGAAACCAGGAGCCACGATTCCGTCGGAGACGACGCCTTTCAGGAACTTCGCGGTCTCCACGTCCACAGGGTCCGAGAGCGCGGCAAAATCACCGAACGAGCATTTGGGATCCGCGCCACGAGCGCGCACGTAGGCCAACGCGGCCGGCGTGAGCTGCCTGCCCTCCACTTCGTAGGCGCGGGCAAGAGCCTCGGAGAGCGGATGCGCTACCGCGGCACCGGCCGGTGATACGTGCTTGAAAGATGCCGCCGCCGTCAATCCAGTCGCTGTCCGTGCTTCGTGCACGAGCTGCCAGGCGTTCAGCGCGTCGAGAAAGTTGATGTAAGAGGGGTTGCCGTTCAGGAGGGTGATCGGCGCCGTGCCCTCTTTCAGGGGATCCACCGAGGCAAAGCTCTGGTGGGGGTTGCATCCGTATTTTAGCTGCATCAGGTCTCCGCTAGTCCAGAGCCTTCGGGCTCTTCCGGTCGATCCAGGCCGCGTAGTCTCCGTCATACCCGACGGCCTTCTGCTGCGCTTTGGTCTTCTCGAGCGCACGGGCAATCTCTTCCAGGGGCGCGGGTTCCTTGCGATCGATCACATCTGCAACGCGCTTGGCTTGCTCTTCCGCTGCTTCCGCTGCACGATTCGGAACTTCGGTCTCTGCGGCGTGCCCGTCTTCGCCGAGACCCAGATAGGACTCGATCGCGGCTTCGACGACCTTGCCTGCATGTTTGCGTGACTCGACGATGTTGCCCTTCCCGGTCACCACGTTGCCCACCGAGAACACGTTCGGGTACCCATCAAGGCGTCCGAAGTCCCAGTCGGTGAATGCAAACAGCTCGCCCTTCATCTCGATTCCCGGGATCGGTTCCGGGATCGAACCGATCGAGCTGATCACGCAGGTGCCGCGGCGCTCGTAGGTTTCGTCGCCCGGGATCACCCTTCCGCCTTCGACCCGCGTGCGTCGCAGCCGCAAGCCCACCACCCGGTCGCCCTCCGTGAGCAGCGCATCTGGTGCGGAGAGCGGCTCGAGCTGGAAGCAGAATTTCTCCATGGCCTTTTCGAGCAGCTTCCTGCGGGTGCTGCGAGCTTTCTCGATGCGCTTCTCGTCGGCGTCGTCCGGAATCTCGGCCAACGGCATGTCTTCGGGCCGCCGCCGGTAGAAGATCGTGCAGCCCTCGAGCCCGAGATCTTCGAATTGGAGATCGTGTCGGGCCAGGGTCTTCGGGATGCCCTTCAGCTCCAGCTCGATCAGATCGATCTCGATGCCCCGCTCGCGGAGCTTCGCCAGCGTGTTTTCGAGCATCAGCAGCTTGGCCACGTCGATCGAAGCGAGCCCGCCACCTACGACCAACGCACCGTCCTTGGCTTCGAAGGTCTCGCCGGAATAGTCCGCTTCGTGCTTGTGGTTGAACCAGACGATGAACGGATTCTGGTAGATGAGTCCCTTGTCGATCCAGGCATCAGCGTCATCGATCGGCAGCTTCCGATCGCGCCAGGCACCGCAAGCGAGGACCACCGCCGAGAAGCCCCAATCCTGGCAAAGCTCCCCAAAGTCGACATCCTGCCCCACCTTGGTGAGCGGAACGAAGTGGACACCGGGCCTCGAGAGCTTGGCCGAGATGGTCTCGTATTCCTTGTTGCGCAGCCCGACGTGCCAACACGGAAGGCCGTCTTCGATCTTTCCGTACGGTCGCGGGTTCTGCTCGAAGACCGTGACAGCGCAGCCGTGGTCGGCCAACCGTGCTGCCACTTCGGCACCAGCGGTGGCACCGCCGATCACCGCGACGGCATGACGTACCGAGGGAGGGGCGCTCATGGCGGGAGTCTCGCAACTCCTCACGTTGCCCGCTATCGCCTCCGAGCTTCTCGGTGTCGATGGTGCGGATGCCGTTGAGCTACTTCGTGGCGAGCCCCTCGAGAGTGCCGCCCGCGGGACAGCCTCCTCGGGTCCAGCTGTCGGTCGAGCCGGGAGACGGCGCGAGCCACGCGACGGAAATCCCTTCGCAGAGCGCGATCCGGATGCAGCCCGCGGAAACGCTCTGCGGCATCCGCGAAGCTCTGCTCGACCTCATCGAAGTCGCGCGCCAGCCCCCTGAGCCGGCGTCCACTCTCTGCCGCGTCCCGGAACGCCCTGGCTTCGCGCCGCAGCTTCCTCAGCTCGCGCAGGGCACGGCGCTCAGAGCGCCGCGGATGCCAGGTATCGTGGCGAGCATGGCGGAGCAGGCGACGGGTGAGCCCCTCGAGTTCGATCGCTGAGTTCAACACCGGGTGCCGATCGTCGTGTGGCGCTCGGTCCCCATGCCTAGCGGCGGCCGGAAGCGCAGGAACGAGAAGCAGAAGGGTGACCAGGGGAATGGTGGCAAGGCGTTTCATCATCGACTCCTGATGGTTGGCATTCACGGAGTACGACGCAGGCCAACGCAGCCTATTCGATTGTGGGTGGGTCAAGAGGGGGCCCCTCTCAACTTCTGCGGTATTCCTCGGCTAAGGTCCGGATTCCGGGAGGTCTGGAAACCCGATGAAGTGGTCTTTCAAGCTCGGAACGCTGGCGGGCATTGCCGTCTATGTGCACTCCACGTTCTTCATCCTGATCTTGTGGTTGGTGATGAGCGCCTGGCAGGCCGGCCAATCGATCATCGAGATCATCGCGACTCTCTTCTTCGTGGTGGCGCTCTTCGGCTGCGTCGTGCTCCACGAACTGGGTCATGCACTGATGGCTCGGCGCTATGCGATTGCGACCCGCGACATCACGTTGCTCCCGATCGGCGGTGTGGCGCGCCTCGAGCGCATGCCCGACGACCCGGGCCAGGAGTTCCGCGTCGCGATGGCTGGCCCCGCTGTGAACGTGGTGATTGCCGGCATCCTATGGCTGGGCCTGCGGCTGATGGATGGCACAAGCGGTTCACCGACCCCCGACCTGATGGGTGGTCCCTTCCTACACCGGCTGATGATGCTGAACGTCGCGCTCGTGGTATTCAACCTGCTGCCCGCGTTTCCGATGGACGGCGGTCGCGCACTGCGGGCTCTTCTCGTCACGCGGATGGGCCACGCTCGTGCAACCCAGGTGGCGGCGAACATCGGTCAGACTGTGGCCCTGGGCTTTGGCGCGCTCGGTCTGTTCGGCAATCCCTTCCTGATCCTGATCGCGCTCTTCGTCTGGATCGGAGCGGCCAGTGAGGCCAACGCAGCACAGCTGAAACACGCGCTGTCCGGCATTCCCGTCGCCCAGGCCATGCTGACGGATTTCGAAACTCTCTTACCGGGTGACCCGCTGCAGCGCGCGGTCGAGCTGACCCTTGCCGGTTCGCAAAAGACCTTCCCGGTGGTCGAAGGCACGCGCACGCTCGGAATGCTCTCCCAGGCCCAACTGCTCACGGCGCTGACCGAGAGGGGGCCGCAATGCCCCGTGGCACAGGCGATGGAAGCAGGGGTGGAGCCGGTCGAAGCCCACTCGCCGCTCGAACCACTGCTGGCCAGACTCCAGGGCACACCCTCGGGCGCACTCCCGGTGATGCACGACGGTCAGCTCGTCGGCCTGATCACGCTCGACAATGCCAGTGAGTACCTGGGGTTCCAGGCGGCCCTCGAGAAGCGAAAGCAGTGATCCGCGAGCCCCACAGGCCAAGGCGTTCTATGGTTCCACCTCCAATCTCTGGGGGCGTGCGAAATGACTCGAAAAATCTCTGGAAGTCTCTTGGTGGCCCTCCTGCTACTGGCCACGCAGGGATTTGCGGAATCCGAAGAGGGCCTCCTCGAGGACATACTGAAGTTCACACCCGGCTCCTTCTTCGAGATGGCCGACGAGACCCT
>JAAELW010000479.1 GCA_024226235.1 bacterium | reverse complement strand
GCCGCCCTCTGGTCGCGGCGCTGTTGGCGTTCGATCGGATCGAACTTGTCCAAGTACACATCGAGCGCACGCTCCAAGATCTCGGCCAGGTTGCGGTGGGCATCACCGACCCCGCCCACAACGGCTGCCCGGACGAGCTTGTCCACGAGGCCCCTCCCCGCGGCAAAGCGGACGTTGTAGACATCGGGCTGACACGGCTCGATCGAGCTGGGCGGCGGTGGAGTTGCCGGTGCCGGACGTTTCCGCACGCCTGGGCTCACCACCGGCTTCGGGGCCAGGCGCACCAGATACTCTTCGACCTCACGCTTGCTCATCCCGGCACAGTCCGTCATGAGGCGTTGTCGGTTCTCGACGGTCAGATGGGCAGCCAGCTTGCCGGCCACCGAGAGCGAGATCCGCTGCCCGGCCAGCGCGTCCAAGATCAGCGGATGCGAGCAGCAGGCTCGGCTGACCTGGATGCGGAGCGCGGTGCAGCCTTCGCTCAGCCCCAATCGCTTGACGCAGTAGTCGAATAGACTC
>JAAELW010000478.1 GCA_024226235.1 bacterium | reverse complement strand
TTCCGGCCGAGCAGTGCAGCCCCGACCGCCGCCGCCACCGTGGTATTGCCGATGCCGATCTCGCCCAACATCACGATCCGTGTTCCGCTCGCAAGCTCCGCGATTGCAGATTCGCCTGCTTTCATCGCAAGTCGGGTCGTCTCTTTGGGCATCGCGTCATCGCAACGTAGATCGCCCCGGATGTGATCCGCGACCGGGTGGCGAACGATGGTCGTGTCTGCGGAAGGGGGCCCCGCTACACCGACATCCAGAATGGTCAGTGGAACGTCGAATGCTCTCGCGAGTACCGCGGCCGCCGCACCCCCGCGTTCCAGATTGCCTAGCATCGACCGGGTGACCTCCGGTGGGTAGGCGGAGACCCCGTGAACGGTCACCGGATGATCGGCTGCGAAGATCAACGCGGCCGCGGGCCTCGCCTCGGGAAGCGGATTCCGTTGGATGGCTGCCAGCTGAACGGCGATGGCTTCCAGGCGTCCGAGGCTGCCCGAAGGCTTGGTCAGCTGTTGCTGGCGTTCTATTGCAAGCCGTGTGACCCGCTCGCGCTCCATCTCGCTGGCAGACACGTCCTGCTCCTCCGCTCGCCGAGCGACGAGTGTGGTCGATTCGGCGCGCGCTGCCAAGCAGAGGTAGATCTAGAGGAACGCCGGGCGCGTCCCGATGATCTTGCTCTCCCGGAGCTTCTCGATCTCCTCTTCCGAGAGCCCCAGCTCGTCGCGCAGGATCTCCTCGTTGTGCTCGCCGAGAAGCGGCGCCGGGGTTTTCCGAAGCGCGCGTGGTAGCCCTGAGAACCGCATCGGAAGGCCCGGGTAGCGGACCGGCCCGGCCAGGGAGTGGTCCATCACCTGGAAGAAGCCGCGCTGTTCGAGCTGCGGATTCGGAACCAACATGTGCGAGTTGATGCACTCTTCGGCGGGCACGCCGGCGGCTCGAAGGATGCTCGCCGCCTGCTGGCGGGTGTGGGTGGAGGTCCAACGGCGGAGTTCCTCGTCGATGGCATCGTGAGAGGCCCGCCGTCCCTCTGCGGTGGCCAAGTCCGGGTTTCTTGCCCACTCCGGATCCCCGAGTGCGCGGCGAAGCGCTTCCCAGTGCTCCGGCGTGGCTACGGCAATCGCCACCCAGCCCGGGCTCGCATCCATTTCGTCGCGATCCGAGCATGGGTAGACGCCCTGCGGCGCTGCTGCGGGCCCGCGGTTTTGCTCCCGCTCCAGGAATTCCCCGTAGGCGGACCGCTCGATGACCTGCTCGGCAGTGATGTTCAGGGCCGGCTCCATCAAAGGAACTTCCACCAGTTGCCCCTCACCCGTTCGACGTCGCTCTTCCAGTGCAAGCAGGAGTGCGAAGACCGCATGCTGCCCGCCCATTGGATCGCAGGCGCCTCGCACGACCAGGGGCAGATCGTCGTAGCCAGTCAGCCAGGCCAGGCCGCTCACCTGCTCGATGTTCATCGCGAAGCCGACGCGGTCCCGCCACGGTCCGTCGAGGCCAAACGAAGGCATCCGAACCAGGATGGTGCGCGAATTCAACCCGTGAATCGTCTCCCAGTCGAGCCCCCAGTTTTCCATCACCCGCGGCGAGAAGTTTTCGACGATCACGTCGGCCCGGGCCATCAGCCGCTTTGCCAACGCCATGCCTTCTTCGGAGTCGAGATGAAGCGTGAGATCGCGCTTGCTCGAATTGCAACCGTGGTGGATCGGATTGAACTCCCACATCGCTTCGTTCATCACCGACCCGGCGAAGCGCATCGCGTCCGGACGCTGGATGGATTCGAGCTTGATCACGTCGGCACCGAGCTCAGCCAGGTAGCTCGTGCCGACCGGGCCCGCCCAGAAAGCCGTCAGATCGAGCACGCGCAGGCCTTCGAAGGGCAACGGGCCACCGCCTTCCGGGAGGGCCCGGCTCGGTCTGGCAAGTTCGGCTCGGATCTCGTCCGTGTGCTGTCCGAGCCGAGGTGCCGGTTGAACCGAGAGGGTCCGCTCATCGCTCCCGAGCCGGTAGGGCGGGCGTGGCTGCTGGAACCCCTCCGGGTTCTCGATGAAGATGCCGCGCTCTCTCAGGTGATCCATTTCCAGCAGAGTCTTGCCGTTACCGAGCGGGTTGGCGGGGATCCGAGCCAGGCTCATCAGTTCGACGATCTCGTCGACCGTGTGCTCCCGTGTATAGGCGTGAATGATCTCGTGGATGTAATCGATGTGCTCCATGCGCGCTTTGGCGTCGTAGAAGCGCTGGTCTTCGGCGAGCTCGGGCTGGCCGATCAGCCCGCAGAAATCCTTCCACTGTTGGCCAGTGATCGTGCAGAGGCCCACCCAGCCGTCCTTTGCGGGCTCGATGGATGGGGTATCGACTGCCTGGGGCAGTGGCCCCGGAAAGAACTGCGAGTTCAAGTCGTGATAGATGGTCATGCAGAGGCAGAGGCACTCGAAGATCGAGAGATCGACGTGCTGCCCCAACCCGGTCTGCCGAGCCGAGAGCCAACTCGTCAAACCTCCGACGGCCGCGTACACGCCGGGGATCCACTCGCCGATGCGGCCGCCCGAACCGACCGGGCCGCGCGACGGGAGCCCGCGATGAGCAGTCGAGCCCGTTGCCGCCTGCAAAGTGAACTCCGTACTGGGTCGCTCCGCCCATGGGCCGGCTCCGCCCCAGGCCGAGATCGAGACGAGGGTGGCGTGAGGGTTCTCGGCGTGAATCGTCTGCCAGTCGAGCCCATGGGTAAGGGCTCCGCCGGGGCCGAAGCTCTCGATTGCAATGTCCGCGTCAGCCACGAGCCTTCGGACGAGATCGCGATCCGCCTGATCTTCCAGGTCGGCCACGATTCCGCGCTTCGAGGCGTTCAAATAGTGGAAGAGGGCACCGCTCTCGTGTTCGGCGAGCTGCTGATTCGATGCCGTCCATCGCCGCAGTGGATCGCCAGAAGGTGATTCGACCTTCAACACGTCCGCACCGGCGTCGGCGAGGAGTTTTCCGGCATAAGGTCCGGTGATCTCGGTGGACAGCTCGACCACTCGCAGGCCCGCCAGGGGTCCAGCATTGCTAGGTCGGGGCACGGTCTTCTCCTTCTCTTCGGGTTCCCGGGTGTCGCGCATTCCGTCAATAGACCCGGTTTTCCGGGGAGCCTCCCTCGGCCCAGAGGCTGAGGGCTTCGATCAGGATTGCGCCCATTCGGCGCCGGGCTTCGATCGTCGAGCTTCCGATGTGGGGAAGCATGAATACGTTCTGCAGCTCGAAGTAGGCGGGATCGATCTGCGGTTCACCGGCGAACACATCGAGGCCTGCTGCGCCGACGCGTCCGTCGCGCAGCGCTGCGATCAGGGCCGCATCGTCCACCAGATCGCCGCGGGCGATGTTCACCAGGATCAGGCCCGGCCGCGCCAGCGCCAGCAGCTTTGCATCGACCAGCTGGTGGGTGTCGGCCGTCGAGGGGCAGGCGAGTACGAGCACGTCCGATTCGGCGATCAGTGCACCCGGTGAATCGAAGAAGCGGGCATCGATGGCGTGGCCGGCCGGAAGCGGTCTGCGGTTGGAATAGAGGATCTGCATGCCCAATGCCCGCGCTCGCACGGCGATCCGGCCACCGATATCGCCGAGTCCGACGATTCCGAGCCGCTTGCCCGAAAGCTCCATGCCGACCAGCTGGGTCGCGCTCCAACCCTGCCATGTACCGCTTCGCACCAGCGCGATGCTCTCGGTTGCGCGACGGGCTGCGCCTAGCATCAGGAAGATAGCGTTCTCCGCGACCGAATCGGCGAGCACCCCGGGAGTATTGAAGACAGCAATGTCCCTGCGTTTGGCTGCAATGAGATCGATGTGATCGGTACCCACCGAGTAGGTTGCGATGGCTCGTACGCTCGCTGGCAACGCGTCGATTTCCCGCGCCGGCAGAGGCGTATCGAGTGAGACCAGGAGTGCGTCGAAAGCCGAGTCTCTTGCTGTGAGTTCTCCCGCGGGCTTCCGGGTGTCGAGGAACGTGACGTCGAACGCCGCGGTGAGATCGCGCTGGATCTCATCGAGCAATCGGGTCGCAACGAATACCGAGAGCCTTCCCATCAGGGACCTTGGGTCCTTCTGTACTGCGGAAGTCCGAGAGGATGCGCAAAAAGGTGTTGGATCGAGAGCGTGGGGTCTTCCGATGTCACGGGTCGATGATGGGCCCGGCGGTCGCTCGCCGCCAATCGACTCCCCGCGGGGCATGGTCGCCGGCAGATGCTGGTTTCGGTTCGAAGTAGCGCATGGCGTGGCTCGGACGTACTAGGATGTGCGAATCTGGCTGGCAACGCGCGCGGCAGGGGTATGGATCCGGTGGCACAAGAGGGACAGCACGAGCTGGGATCGATGAGCAGGGCAGGGCGTCCGGGGGGTGCTGCGGCACGCCGATGGATCGGGCGAGCCCGCAACCGGTTGAGTGGTGGCGCACCGTTGGCACGAGATCGACACGGCGTACCGGTCTCACGAAGAGTCCAGGTGGCCACAGCGCACTTCCTGGCGATGACCGCCTATGGAGATGCGGACTCGATCGAAGCCGAGCGCAGGACGATTCGCCGCGGAGTCCAGGATCTGTTTGGTTTGACCCGACGTCAGGCCCGGTTGATCGTACTGTCTGCCGAGAGCGAAACGGATCGCGACGGGCACGAGTCGGCCGCGCAGGTCTGCAGTGCATTCGATACCGACCAGCGCATGCGCATCATGGGGCTGGTATGGGATCTCGCCTATGCCGACGGCCTGATCCCGGCCTTCGGCCGCGTGCTAGCTGATCGCATCGGCGCGATGGCCGGCCTGCACCCGGATCAGGCAGTAGCCGCCCGCAGCTTCGCAAATCCACCCTGGATCTAGGTCAAGAAGCGGCCCCGCTTCTCAACCTAGGTGTTCTGGATGACGAGGCCGCCGTCTACTACGAGGATCGCGCCATTGATGAAGGATGCTGCCGGAAGCACCAGCGACAGCGTCGCGTGTGCGACCTCTTCCGGATTGCCGTAGCGCCGCGCTGGAACCCGCCTGCGTGCGAACTTCTCCTTCATCGGGTCCGGGATGACTGCGGTCATGCCCGTGTGAATCGGGCCAGGACACACACAATTGACGGTCACACCCTGTGCGCCGAGCTGCACGGCGAGCGACTTCGTGAGCCCCACCACACCGTGCTTGCTGGCCGTGTAGCTGGGTATCCCGGCACTGGCACCGAGGCCTTCCGTGGACGCAATGTTGACGATCCGTCCGGCACCGTCCGCCTGGAGATGGGGTAGCGCTGCGCGAATCAGTTCGATGTGTGCGGTGAGGTTCACCGCCAGTGTGCGATCCCAGACATCCGGAAATTCTGGAGCATCGAGGGCGGCGCCTCGGCTGATCCCGGCGTTGTTGACGAGGATCTGCAGGCCGCCAAATCGCTGAACGATCTGCTCCACGAGCCGGCCCGCCACCTGTCGGTCGGCCACGTCGCATGGGAAGCCGGCCGCTTCGCCGCCGGCTCCCTCGATCTCCGCCACGACTGCGGCGGTGCCTTCCTCGTTCTGGTCGCAAACGGCGACGCGCGCGCCTTCGTCCGCAAACAGATGGGCCGTCGCGCGGCCCATGCCGCTTGCGGCCCCGGTGATGAGAGCAACCCGACCTGCGATGGAACGACTGAGTTGGCTGAGGCGCGGCATGCGGAGAGGGTGACACGGGAGGCGGAAGCTGGCCTGCTCCACCCCCACGGGGCATCGCGGTGATGTGGCTGAGGCCCGCTCATCCTGATTGGCCATTCTGCCGATATCCAGACCGCACCCGGTCGGTCGGTCGGGTGCTTGAGGCCTCGGGGCGCTGCCCCTCCATGTGTAGCCCGATAGTGCTGCCACCAGCGGTCGCGAGAGACAATGCCCCTGACCTTCCCAAAGATCGGGCCGAAGGCCCTCATCCCGACACTCGTGTTCTGTGTTGGACTCCTTGCCACGACGGGTCTGATCGCGATCGAACCCTCCGACGAGCCCCGGGAGATCGTCGAGCGTGTACAGACCGTGGCGGTGGCGACTGCCCGAGCCGAACCCGTGCGGCTGCACGTGCGGGCTCAGGGCACGGTCGAGCCACGGCTCGAGACCGAACTGGTTGTCGAGGTTGCGGGCCGGGTCGTCTGGATCGCTCCCGAGCTCGAGCCGGGCGGAACATTCACCGCAGGTATGCCTCTGCTTCGAATCGACCCTCGCGATTTCGAGAGCGCTCTCGAGCGTGCCCGCGCCGGTGTCGAGCGGGCCGTGAGCCAACACCGGCTGGCTCGTGCCACCGAAGCTCGTCGAAGGACCTTGCGCGATGTGGGCGCAACGAGTCCCGCTGCTCTCGAGGAGGCAGAGAGTCACACAGGTGTGACTGCGGCGAGCCTCCGGGAAGCCCGTGCCGCGCTCGTCCAGGCCGAGCTCGAGATGGAGCGAACCGAAGTGCGAGCACCCTTCGATGGTCAGGTGCGGAACCGCGCCGTGGCCGTCGGGATGTTCGCTGTGCGTGGCACGACTGCCGCCCAGATCTATGCAAGCCAAGAGCTCATCGTCCGGTTGCCGATTCCGAGCGTCGACCTGGGGTTTCTCGACCTCAGCGCATTCGGAACCGCAGATCCTCCCCGGGTGACCCTGACGGGCCAGTTCGCAGGCCGCGCTGAGCAGTGGCAGGGCCATCTCGTCCGTACCGAAGGCGCGCTCGACGCACGAACGCGCATGCTGGTGGCGGTCGCACGGGTCGACCAGCGTTCGAGCCCGAATGAGCCACAGCTTCCTGTCGGTCTATTCGTCGAAGCCGATATCGAAGGCCGCGCAATTCCGACCGCCTTCGATCTGCCCCGCGCGGCCCTCCGTGGAGAGGACGAATTGCTGGTCATCGATGCCGCCTCCACGGTCCACCTTCGCAAGGTGGAGGTGTTGCGTGCGACCGGAGATCGAATCCTCGTCGGTGCCGGCCTCGAAGAAGGTGAGCGGGTGGCTACCCGGGCCCTGGCGTCTTTGAGCGAGGGCATGCAGGTACATCCCCAGCCCGTGTGGACCGGACAAGAAGCGGATCGTGAACCGCGTTCGGACCAGACGGAGCGTGGGCAGTGAGCCGTATGATCGCATGGTTCGCCGAGAACCATGTCGCTGCGAATCTCCTGATGATCTTGCTGATCGTCGGTGGTCTGATCACGATTCCGACGATCGGCCAGGAGATGGTTCCGGACATCGATCTCGACATCGTCACGATCAGCGTCGTCTACCCCGGCGCATCTCCCGACGAAGTCGAGGAGGCAATCGTGATCCGGATCGAGGAAGCCATGGACGGACTTCCCGGGATCAAGAGGGTCCGGTCGACCGCGTCGGAGGGCATGGCCTCGGTAGTCGTCGAAATGCAAGCCGGAGAGGATCTGAGCCGAAGGCTCGCCGACGTCCGCGCCCGAGTTGATGCCATCGAGGGCTTTCCGAACGAAGCCAGGCGACCCGTCGTCAAACAGGCCGAGATCGGCCGCATCGTGCTAGCGGTGACCATTTCCGGTGCCGTAGACGAACGCACGCTCAAGCACGCGGCTGAGCAGGTGCGAGACGAGTTGACCGCTCTGCCCGAGATCAGCCAGGTGTCCGTGGCGTCGGTGCGTCCGTACGAGATCCAGATCGAAGTATCTGAAGAGGGGCTCCAGCGTTTTGGTGTGACCTTCGACGACGTGGCGGCGGCAGTGCGCCGCTCGTCGCTCGATCAGCCAGGTGGTTCGATCCGTGCAGCAGGCGGAGAGATCCTGTT
>JAAELW010000477.1 GCA_024226235.1 bacterium | reverse complement strand
TGTTGTTGCTCGTAGCGGATGTGCACGAGCCCCTGAGACACTCGACGGGATACGGCGGGTGTCGGTCTCGAGTAGGTCTGCACTCGGCTGGGTGCCTCGGCGCCCGCTGCCTGTTTGGCGGCCGACCGCTGCGCCACAGGCACCTTGGAGAAATCCTGTGTGAAGTGGACCTGCCCCTGGGCATCGGTCCAGCGGTAGATATCGGCGTGAACGGCCGTGGCGAGAAAGCCGAACGCAAGCAAGGCCAGAACGGGGCGCATTCCCAACGGATCGGCCGAAGGACCAGCTGTCTTGATCCGCACCTGTACAGATCACATGCGTACCAAATGGAACGATCGAAGTTTTCCCTTTTCAGACAGGGAGTTACCGCTTTCACCACTCAGAGGGTGAACCAGATGGAACAGCCGAGCGCGGATATTCGCAGTCTCCCCCAGGGGCTCTGATCGGGAAAAACGTTGTAGAAACTGGGGGTTGTGGTGGAATTCGCGACTGGGCTCGAACTGGCACGGGCTTTGATAAGGAACTCCCCTGTGAACCCGCCGGAAACCCTCCTGAGGCCCGCTTCGAATCCCAACCGTGCCACCGTGCTCGTCGTCGACGATGAACGAGGGCCGCGGGAAGCGCTGCGGATGATCCTTCAGCCCAACTACGAAGTCCGGGTGGCCCGCGATGGTTCGGAAGCATTGCGAGTGCTGCGCAGTGAGCCGATCGCGCTGGTGACTCTGGACCTCAGCATGCCGGGCATCCATGGCGAGGAGTTGATGCGAATCATTCGACAGGAGTTCCCGGAAGTCGAATTGGTGATCATTACCGGCCACGGTTCGCTCGAGAACGCCACCCAGGCCATCCGCTACGGCGTGGCCGACTACCTGCAGAAACCATTCGATGTGGTTCAGGTGAGCGCATCGGTGTTCCGCTGTCTTTCACGCCGCCGAGGACGCGATCGCCTTGTCGGGTTTCTCTCCTCACTGGGCGAGACGATCGGCTACCAGGAACAGGTCGAAGCCATTCTGGAGCAGGCGGGCCACGACCCGCGAGTCGGCGAACGCATCGGGACGCTTCTAGAAACAGACGAGGGGGAGGCTCCGACCCACGACAACCTGGCCCGTTCCCTCCAGTGCCTCGAGGTACTGGCGAACACCGTCGAGACCCAGAGTGTGTTCCTGCGAGGCCATGCCCGCCGAACCGGCCTTTATTCCGGCATGCTCGCGGAGCGATTGAAACTGCCGAACGAGATGATCGAACATGTTCGCATAGCGGGATTCCTCCATGATGTCGGGAAGATAGGCATTCCCACCGAGCTGCTGACCCGGCCTGATGCCCTCGACCCCAAGGAGCTGGCGATCGTCGAGAAGCACCCGGAAATCGGTACCCGGCTGGTCGCACCACTGGGCGTTCCCACCGAAATCGTCGATGCGATCCGGCACCACCACGAATGGTGGGACGGCCGCGGCTACGGCGACGGCCTGTTCGGTGAGCAGATTCCGATCTCGGCCCGGATCGTGGCCATCGCAGATGCGTTCGACGCAATGTCGTGCGACCGCCCCTATCGGAGCGCGCTGGCACCGGAGATCGTGCGGCTCGAGATCGAGCGCTACGCCGGCGTGCAGTTCGATCCGACTCTGGCCAAGGAATTCCTGCTGCTCACCGAAACCTCGGAGGTTCCCCTCCAGGTGCTAGCCGAAGCCATCAGCGATGGGCAGGAAGCGGCGGCCTGAGTCCTGGCCAAACGTATCTTGCCGCTCCGCCGCCCCAATCTCCTGCTGAACCAGGGCGCCTGACGGATCCGCAGCAACTAGGGCTCGGGCGGGCGCCAATGGCTATCCTGCGAACCCATGTTTGGAATCGGCATGCCCGAGCTCATCGTCATCCTGGTGGTGGCGCTGCTCGTCTTTGGCCCAGCCAAGCTCCCAGAGCTGGCGAGGAGCCTGGGACGTGGCCTGAACGAGTTCCGCCGCGCCTCGACCGACATCAGGCAGAGCCTGATGGAGACCGAGAACGAGGCAAAAAAGGCCGTCAGCCCTCCGCCGCCACAAACCCCGGAAACGCCGAAACCGGCTCCCGAGGCGCCCAAGGTCGAGGCATCCGCGGCCAAGAAATCCGAGAACGGTGACGCCATCCCGAAGGATGGGTGAGAACTTGCCCAAGGATGGATGAGGCTCTACCGCTCACGGACCATCTCGCGGAGCTCCGCGGTCGGCTCTTCAAGATCCTGATCGCCTGGGCGATCGGCTTCGCTGGCGCCTGGAGCTTCAGCGAGCAGATCTTCAGCTTTCTGCTCGCACCAGCGACCCAGGCGCTCGGCGAGGGCGGCATGCTCCAGGCCATCGCGCCGACCGAGATCTTCTTCACCTATCTGAAGAGTGCGCTGCTGGCAGGCTTTGTATTCGCACTGCCCGTCATCTTCTGGCAGATCTGGGCCTTCATCGCGCCGGGTCTCTACCCGTCGGAGAAGAAGGTCGCTCTGCCGTTCGTGGTCTGCTCCACGCTGCTGTTCGCCGGAGGAGGCGCCTTCGGGTATTTCGCCGTCTTCCCGCTCGTCTACGAGTTCTTTGCCGGCTTCAGCAGCAGTTTCGTCCAGTCCGCCTGGACCATGAAGGAAGTCTTCTCACTGACGACGCGCCTGCTGTTGGCTTTCGGCACGGGCTTCGAGCTGCCGGTCGTCGTGTTCTTCGTCTCCGCCGCGGGTATCGTCGATCCGGGCCAGCTGATCGGCGGCCTCAAGTACGCGGTGCTGATCTCGTTCGTGTTTGCAGCGGTGCTCACACCGCCGGACATCGTCAGCCAGGTACTGCTCGCGGTGCCGCTGATCGTTCTCTACGTGTTGGGCGTGGGCGTGGCCTACCTTTTCGCGCCGAGGCGGGGTGGCGAGGACACGGACTGAGGACCTGGCGAACCCTCTGCAACCACCAGGACGAGATCGTCTCCCCCTGGCTGGCCTGGAATCGAATCCCGGACTCGATTGGGGCCCAAGGAGTAGACCACGATCCGACGCCCACCCTCGCTACTGCAGGTATCGCGAACCCAGTAGGGTGAACTCCAGGGGTCGAGCACGAACTCAGCACGCTCCGCAGCGAGCCCTTTGGAGACGAGCCCTCGAAAGCGTCCGCCCTCCAGGGATGAGCCGCGTCGACGAGACAGGATCCGATAGATGCGTTTGTGCTGGCCGCACCGGGTCTGCACACGACCGACTCGGAAATCCTGCCTCAACGACTCCAGCTCCGTTTCCGCTGCGATGGCAGCTTGCGTGTCACCGGCATTTCCGGATCGGGACCAGCCGGAGAAGACGAGTGCCAGAAGCGCCACCATGGCCATCGCGGGAAGCGCGGCGCGCCACATGGGACGACCCCGCGCCATTCGAAGGAGACCGTCTCCAGCCAGCCCTACCCCCAGCATCAGCTCGACCCACTCACCAGTGAATCGAACCGGGTAGATCGCATAGAGCACCGATGCGAACGCAAAACCGGGAATGAGTCCCATCGCATTGTGTGTACCCACGCCTAGGCTTTGAAGCCGCGATCTGGCCGGGCGGATGAGGCCCAGCAGCGGGAGCACCACTCCGTAGCCGAGCAACGCGCCCTGCAGCCCGAACTGGCGCAAGTCCTTCGGCAGCACGTTGTGGAGGTTCAGCTCCTGTTGATCGTTGTGGGCGAGGAAGTAGACAGGTGGCTGAACGCCGAACAACCGCTGACCCCAGGAAATTTCCTCTCCTGCGACTGCGAGACAGAAGAGGACCATCGCAACGGGAAAAACCCTCTCCAGTCCTCTCGCACGAAAGGCAATGACGCCAAAGCAGAAAGAAGCCGCGATCAGACACCAGACCGTGGCCCACTCGATGAGTCCGTCTTCTTGAAGGAGCCGATAGTGGTTGGCGGGCGATGAAGCAGAGAGCAGCCAGGCCCCAATGGCGACCGTGAGCATCGCCAGCGAGATTCCTCGTTCTCCTGTAGACGTGCGAACAGGGCGCTCCGGCCCCCCGACCGGATCGCCCTGTTCGCGATCGTGCACCCGCCTAACGCCTGGCGCGACGTCGGTTGCGCTTCTTCTTGTGCTTGCCTCGGCGCTTCTTCACCTTGGCCTTGGTAGTTGGCTTCTCCAAGCTGCTCCCGCAGGTTGCCGGTGCACCTCGAACGGTGATCTCGACACTGGCAGGTGCGGAGACGCCCACCTGCACCGTGCATGGCGCCATGAAGGGCATCAGCACGATCATGAAGTCGCCCGCCTGATCGGCCCACCCGTAACCGAGTATCGCGGCACTGGCCCCGTCGAAGACCGCAATCCGATCCCCGGGGCTTGCGCCGTGGCCGGTGACGGTCAGCGACCCGCGTGCCGAGCCTGTCCTCGAGTCGGAATCGGAATCCGAGTCGTCTGAATCCGAATCATCGGAGTCATCGGAATCGTCCGAATCATCGGAGTCGTCCGAATCGTCCGAGTCGTCCGAATCATCGGAGTCGTCGTTCGAATCATCCGTCCCGAGATTCCACCAGGCGTCGTCCAGGATCAGATCGCCGATCACGACCGGATCCGAGGCTGCGATTTCGAAGGTCTCGCTCGCGGTCTCGATCGGGTCCCCGTCATCGCTTACGTCGGCAGTCACGTTGAAACGCCCGGCAGCACTGGGCACCCAGAGGATCTCTGCCGTACCGTCGCCGAAGTCGCTGAAGGTCGCGGAAGGCGGCAGGCCCGTGAGTGTGTAACTGAGTCCGTCACCATCCGGATCCGTTGCGGTCAACAGCACCTGCAGCGTCATTCCAACCTCAACGCTGCGGTTTCCGATCGGCGTGAGATCGGGGGCCCGATTGACGTTGCCGACCGTCAGGGTGAAGCCCTCGCTGGCATTGGCCTGCGGTACGCCGTCGTCGGTCGCTGTTGCGGTCAGCGGGAAATTTCCTGCCGCACCTGGCGTCCACTCGAGCAGGCCCGTTCCGTCACCGTTGTCGCTGAAAATGGCTCCGGCGGGAATGGGTGTCACATCCAACGTGATCGCATCGCCATCCGGATCGGATGCCGACACCGCAACGCTGGTGGGGAAGCCAACCGGCAGGTCCTGATCAGCGATCGGTGTGAGCACCGGCGGCTGGTTTCCCTGGCCCACGGTGATCGTCACTACTTCCATCGCAGTCATCATCGGCACGCCATCATCCGTCGCGCTGAACGTGACGTCCGTGCTTCCGATCTGGCCCGCACCGGGCGTCCAGCGGAAGGAGCCAGTGCCATCTCCATTGTCGGTGAAAGCATGGCCTGTAGGTGCATTGGCAACTGCGAGCGCAATCCCGTCACCATCCGGGTCGGAAGCACTCACGGGAATTGTCAATTCCAGGCCCTGGGTCGCCCCCTGAGCACCGATCGCAGACAAGACGGGCGGGTTGTTGGCCGCCAAGGGACAGAATGGGCTGAAGTCCCCTGTGTTCCTGCCCTCGCTCCAGTCGCTGTCCGCCTGGGGAATCACGTTGTCCTTGTCGGGAAAGCTCGAAGGGAACACACTGCTATGACAGAGAGTGCATTCACCGAGCTGGCCGTCCGAGAGGTCGGCATACGGTGTAATGCCTGCATAGGTCGAGCAGAAGGTGTCGATTAGAGGACCGTACTCCTGGCCCTGCTTGGCCTGGGCATTCCCGGCCAAGATGATCAGACCAAACAGGGTTCCGATGAACCAACGGAACTCGAAATTGCGCATATGATTTCCTTCCGGCAGCGATTGTCGAATCGGACATGGTTTCGGAGGGTCGTCGGAACTTTGTGGTGACCCACCACACCAACCCCGGAAATATCTGGAATATTCTTGTGGTTCTTCACGCTCAGCCAAGAGGATCTTTGGATTGGCTTCAGATTTCGGGCCTAGCCTTGGGTGGGCACGATGAAAATCTGGAACAGCGCTCCTGCGAGTACCGGCTGCGGGCCGTCGCGGGTAGACTCCAGGCAGTGGACAGCTTGATCGACACCGACCAGCTGGAGCGCATGCTGGAAGACCCTCAGTTGCGGGTCTTCGATGCAACGATCCACTTTGCCACGGGCGAAGGTGGCCATAGCGGGCGAAACGACTGGGAGGCCGGACATATCCCGGGGTCCCGGTTCGTCGACCTGCTGACGGAGTTTTCTGATCCGGATGCCAGCCTACCGTACACACGACCGTCGGCCCGACGCCTCGAGGAAGCCATCGGTCAGCTCGGAATCGATGGGGACTCCCGGATCGTCGTCTACAGCGCAGTTCCAGAGAGCACGATGTGGGCGACTCGACTCTGGTGGCTGTTGCGCTCGGCCGGAATCGAGGAGATCTCGCTGTTGGACGGCGGCCTCGCAAAGTGGAAATCAGAGGGACGCCGAGTTTCGACCGAACCCTGTGTCTATCCGCGAACTACCGTGACCACCAGACCCGACGAATCCTGGTGGGCAACCAAGGCAGAGGTTCAAGCCGCGATCGGCGATGGCACCGTCTGCACACTCAGTGCCCTGCCCCGCAGCTTGCACACCGGAGAAGCCGAGATGGGCTACAGCCGACCCGGCCGGATCGCCGGAAGCCACAACGCATCCTTCACCGGTCTGCTCGACCCTGAGACAGGGTGTCTGCGCAGCGAGTCCGACCTTCGCGACCACTTTCAGGGTGTCGGCGCACTCGATGGCGAGCGCGTGATCAGCTACTGCGGTGGCGGCATCGCTGCAACGATGAACGGCTTCGCATTGCGACGGCTCGGACAATCGAATGTGGGCGTGTACGACGGTTCGCTCGATGAGTGGTCTCGCGACTCCGAGCTGCCGATGGAGATCGGAGAAGATCGGGACAACGGCTGCTAGATCTGCATCAACCGTTCGACGATCGAATCGCGGGCGGCAGGTGCGTCCACCGAGGTGGCCACTTCCATCGCCGCACCGAGGCCCGCGGAGTCCGGCACCTCGATCGTGCGCAGGATGCCGTTTTTGATGGTCGGCACCACGCGCAGCTCTTCGAAAGTCAGGGAGGAGGCATCGACGAGAGACAGGATGGTCAGTGGATCGTGGAGGAAGGCGACATTGTCAGGATCGAGCGTGCCACCGAGGCCCGTGAAAATCTTGTGCTGAATGGGGGTCCAGCGACGGACCTGATCGACCAGCACGCGCGGGACCGGGCCTGAACGCTCGGCCAGACGCAGCAGATCCTCTTCGCGCATCCAGGTCTGGAGCGTCACGTCAGCACTGATGAGGCGGACCCGGAAACCGGCGCCCAGCACCATCACCGAAGCCTCCGGGTCCGAGCAGAGGTTGTAATCGATGCCGGGCTTGCACGAGTGCGTACCGATTCGCACATCGCGGATGTGGCCACCCATGACCGTGAGACGTGAAACCCGGGAGGGCAGCTCCGGATCGAGAGCCAAAGCATGGGCCAGGTTGGTCAACGGACCGATGGCGACGATTTCGAGGCCCGGTGTTTCGCGGGCAGCACGCACGATGCGTTCTGCGGCGGGCTCATCGGAGCGAATCGCGTCGGGACCCTCCGGATAGTCCTTCATTTCGATGTCGCGCCATGCGAAACGGTTCTTGCGTGCGATGGCCTCCCCGGCACCGACGC
>JAAELW010000476.1 GCA_024226235.1 bacterium | reverse complement strand
GCGACGAGGGCTTCGACGGCGTACTGATCCGACTCTCCCGCTTCAAGGCTCTCGAGGAGCGGCCGGGCCCGAGGATCTTCGCCGAGGCTGGCGTCAGCCACGCGAGCCTCACGCGTTTCTGCCGGAATCGCGGCCTGTCGGGATTGGAATACGGCGCTGGCATTCCCGGCAGCCTGGGCGGCTGGGTCTTGATGAACGCGGGCATCGGTGCGCGCGAGACCCGGGACGTGGTCGAGGAAATCGAGATCATCGGGCCCCAGGGCGGAGCATCGCGGCTGATTCCGCGAGCCGAGCTGCAGTTCGAGTACAGGGCGTTGCGCGGCCTCGAGCCAGGCACAGTGGTGGTCTCGGCCTTGCTCGCGGTGAAGCCGGCCAGCCCGGAAGAAGTCGGAGCCGAAATCGAGCGTCTGCTCGCACAAAGGGCTGCGACACAGCCCCTGGACGTTCCCTCTTGTGGGTCGGTCTTCAAGAACCCGCCGGATGGCTTCGCAGGCCAGCTGATCGATCAGGCAGGCCTCAAGGGCCTCCGGCAAGGCGGCGTGATGATCTCGTCGGTCCACGCGAATTTCATCGTCAACACGAGTGGCGCCAGTGGCGCCAGCGCCAACGACGTGTTGACCCTGATCGAGCGCGCCCGAAGCGAGGTCGAACGCTCGTCCGGTATCCGGCTCGAAACCGAGGTGCAGATCCTCGGAAGGACAGACTCATGAAGACCCGAAGAACAGTCAGCCGACGCATGCGCCTCATCGGACGTTGGATCACCTGGACCATCGCGGCACTCACGGGCGTGGCTGCCGGGATCTTTGGATGGCATCAGCTTGGCAACCGGGTCGCACCGCAGCACACGGCGGTGGCAGTGCTCGAGCTCTCGGGCAACCAGCGGGTCGCGCCCGAGGCGCTGGCGGCCCTGGCGGGCATCCGCTCGGGAACACCGCTCGGCGAGATCGATCTCCAGCGGGTCAGCAATCGCATCGCCAGCCACCCCTGGATCGCCAGTGCGCGGGTCACGGCTCTGCCGCCACGCCGACTGCTGGTCGGAGTCGAGGAACGCACTCCCAGGGCATTGACCCGCATGGCCGAAGGAATGCGTTTCGTCGATGGCAGCGGCGTGGCCTTCGCGCCAGCGCCTGCGACCAGTGACATTCCCGAATTGCGGGGTGCCCGGACGCAAGCCGGAGAGGCCCCGAACCCGGACCTGGTGACGGGCATCCAGATCCTGGATGGCCTCGCCCGGGAGGGGCTGCCGGCACCGGTCCACGTCGAGGTCGGTCCGGATCGCGAGGGCAACCGCCCCGCATTCGCCTGGCGACGGGGCGAGGCGATGCAGCGCGTCGTGCTGGGCGAGGGGCAGCTCGAAATGAAGCTCGCGCGTCTCGCGCGCCTCGTGCAGGCGGACCTGCGGCAGGCCCGCGAAACCACGCAACTCGATCTGCGCTTCAGCGGGCGCGTGATCCTACGTCCGCAGGAAGAAGAGACCGTCGCGAATGCGGCGGAAGAGGACGACCGGCCACTGGGCCAGGGTGTTTGATCCGATCCGGATATCAGGTCTTCAACAGGGGGGAAGCAAGACATGGCACGAAAAGACGATTTGATCGTCGGTCTCGACATCGGTACGACCAAGATCTGCGCGATCGTCGCAGAGCGAAAGGAGAACGGGATCGATGTGGTGGGAATCGGAACCCACCCTTCGAAGGGGCTGCGAAAAGGTGTGGTGGTCGACATCGATTCCACCGTCGATTCCATCAAGCGCGCGGTCGAAGAGGCGGAGCTGATGGCCGACTGCGAGATCTCGACGGTCTACGCGGGCATTGCGGGGGGCCATATCGATGGGCTCAACTCCCACGGCGTCGTCGCGGTGAAGGACCGGGAGGTCTCGGAGAACGACGTGCGCCGGGTGATCGATGCTGCCAAGGCCGTGGCGATCCCGATGGACCGGGAGGTGATCCATGTGATCCCCCAGGAGTTCATCATCGACGACCAGGACGGGATCCGCGAGCCACTCGGCATGAGCGGCGTGCGCCTGGAGGCCCAGATCCACATCGTCACAGCTGCCGTCACCAGCGCCCAGAACATCGTGAAGTGCGCAAACAAGGCCGGACTGAACGTGGTGGACATCGTGCTCGAGCCGTTGGCCTCTGCCGAGGCGGTGCTGGCCAGTGACGAACGTGACCTCGGTGTCTGTTTGATCGACATCGGCGGCGGAACGACAGACATCGCGGTCTTCTCCGAAGGCTCGATCAAGCACACATCGGTGCTCTCACTTGGGGGCTATCACATCACGAACGACATCGCGGTCGGTTTGCGCACGCCCTTCGATGAAGCCGAGCGCATCAAGAAGCGCTTCGGAGTGGCATCGGCGCGCTATCTCGGTTCGGACGATGTACTCACCGTGCCTAGCGTCGGCGGGCGACGGCCGCGGGAAGTCTCGCGCAAGATCCTGTGCGAGATCATCGAGCCGCGCATCGACGAGATCCTCTCGCTGGCTCGCCAAGAACTGGTCCGCGCCGGTCTCGAAGACAAGACCCCCTCCGGTGTGGTGTTGACGGGCGGCGCCTCGGCCCTGACCGGTGTGACCGATCTGGCCGAGGAGATCTTCGAATCTCCGGTGCGCCAGGGCCAGCCGACCCACGTGGGTGGGCTGCGCGACGTGGTACGCAGCCCGATGTACGCCACCGGCGTGGGACTCGTGCTGTTCGGGCACTCGTGCTCCGATCGCCATCAGAGCCGTTTCCGGATCCGGGACGATTCGATCTTCCGGCGCGTGAAACAGCGCATGCGGGACTGGTTCTATGGCGAGTTCGAGTAGTTCGGCATTCGGGTTGGATCCGAACAATCCGCTCTTCCTGGTCCCGCAAACCGATCGGTCCAGCTCCGGAAATTCCGGGCCGGGCTCGCAACTTTAGAGCTAAATGGGCGTTTCCTCTCGGGAAAGTTCCCGCTAGGATCGTACCTACAAGGGGGGTGATGATGGGTAAGAATCGCGATCCGCGTGATCCGGAGACCGTGGTGGAGGCCTCGGGGGATGGCTTCGATCTTCTCGAGGTGGGCCCCGACGATGGCGGCCACCTGCTCGAATTCGAAGATGCGGGCGAACTCCATGCACGAATCAAAGTGGTCGGATGCGGGGGTGCCGGAGGCAATGCGCTGGACACGATGATCCGGGCCGGCCTGTCCGGTGTGGAATTCGTGGCGGCCAACACGGACGCACAGGCCCTCGAGCACAAGCTGGCACCGACCAAGCTGCAACTCGGACCCCAGGTGACCCGCGGCCTCGGTTGCGGCGCGAACCCGGAAAAGGGGCGGGCCGCGGCGCTCGAGGATCGCGACAAGCTGCGAGACATGCTGATCGGCTCGGACATGGTGTTCGTCACCGCGGGGCTCGGCGGCGGCACGGGAACGGGCGCGGCACCGGTCATCGCCGAGGTCGCCCGTGAGATCGGTGCGCTGACGGTTGCCGTGGTGACCAAGCCGTTCCCGTTCGAAGGCAGGCAGCGCACCAAGCACGCGGAAAAGGGGCTCGACGAGCTGCATCGGGTCGTGGACACGCTGATCACGATCCCCAACCAGCGCCTGCTTGCACTGGCCGGCAAGGACACGCCGATGACGGCGGCGTTCACGCTGGCCGACGACGTGCTCGTGAATGCGGTCCGCGGCATCTCGGACCTGATCACCGTGCACGGCCTGATCAACCTGGACTTCGCCGACGTGCGTACGATCATGAACGAGATGGGCATGGCGTTGATGGGCACGGGGGCCGCCACAGGCGAAAACCGCGCCCAGGACGCCGCCTATGCTGCGATCTCGAGCCCGCTGCTCGAGGACGTCTCGATCGACGGCGCACGGGGCGTGTTGATCAACATCACGGGCGGCCCGGACATGACGCTCTACGAGGTCAATGAGGCGTCGACCCTGGTGCAGGAAGCGGCCCACGAGGAGGCAAACATCATCTTCGGCGCGGTCGTCGACGAGACCGTCGGCGAGGGTGAGCTCCGCGTCACCGTGATCGCCACGGGCCTCGACGACGGACGGGTCCGGGTAGGCGAACGCACACCCGCTCGCGAGAGTCTGGCTGAGCTTCGCCCTCTGGACGTGCCCGCCGCCGCAGGCGAGCAGGCACCACCGCCCGCGGCCGAGGAGACGACCGAAGCGACGCTTGTCGTCGAGGAGACACTACGGCCCGTCGCAGAAGACTCCGCCAGCCTCGACGAATTCGTCTCCCCATTCGAAGACGAACTCGACGTTCCGACCTTCCTGCGCAAACGACGCCAGGCAGGGCTGCCCCAGGAGGAAGAGGAAGACCACGAGTCGCCTGCCTTCTTGCGGCGGTCGGCGGACTAGCGGACACGGAATTCCCGGTTCCCGCCGCGGAGTCTGTCGTCAGGCTCCGCGGCAGGGGGAGTTGCCGCCCCCTCTTCCCTCCGTCAGCCTCCATCCATGACGGAGCCCCTTCTTCTCGTGGATCGCCGGGAAGGCGTCGCCACGGTCACTTTCAATGACCCCGCACGCCTGAACGCAATGACCGAAGCCATGGGCGAGGCGATCTCGGCCGCGATGGCCGATCTTGCCAATGACGACATGCTGCGGGCGGTGATCCTGACCGGCGCGGGCCGGGCCTTCTCTGCGGGCGGCGACCTGGACATGATCGACCGGATGGGCGCTGCGGGTCGTGCCGATCCCGGAGGCCCCCCTCGCGCCGAGAACCGGGATTTCATGCGACGTTTCTACGGCCTCTACCTCTCGGTCCGAGATCTCCCCCAACCGACGATTGCCGCCGTGAACGGTCACGCCATTGGTGCAGGTTGCTGCGTCGCTCTGGCCTGCGATATCCGGGTGGCCGCCGACGAGGCCAAGCTCGGTCTCAATTTCGCACGCCTGGGCATCCACCCGGGCATGGCGGCGACCTGGACCCTGCCCCGTCTGGTCGGTCCCGCGCACGCCGCCGAACTGCTCTTCACGGGCCGACTGTTGGACGGCCCCGAGGCCGCAAGGATCGGCATGGTGAATCGAAGCCTCCCGCAACAGGACGTTGCCGAGCAGGCCCGGACGCTGGCCGATACGATTGCCCAGGCCTCTCCGCTCGCCATCCGGGGCACCAAGCGCTCGCTCGCGAGGACCTTCACAGCCAGCCTCGATGAGCAATTGGCGACCGAGGCCCACGAACAGAGCCTCTGTTACGAGGACGCCAATCTCGCCGAGGGCCTGGCGGCCGCTCGGGAGAAACGCCCCCCGCGCTTCTCGGACTCCTAGGCAGGATTTCTCCGCGGGCCTGCCCCATGTCCGACAAGTGAGCTTCGTCACGTCACGGCCATTCCCATTCGCTACCTCTAAAGTCCAGCGTGTTTTGTACGAAAGGCATGAAGGCGCAACCAGGGGGATTTCGTGAAGCGGGCAATCAAGAGTCACGGACTCTGGCTCACCGTGGCCTACCTCGGCCTGATCCTGTTGATCGCGAAGGGATACGCCTGATTCCAGGACTGCGGCTACCCTCGCCCCATCTCCAGCCACTCGCTGGCCACCCCTCTCCAAGGGGGCAGCCGGTCCGAGTCAGGACTCGCAGTCCGAATGGGGAATGGGGGAACGAAGCCACCGATGCATTCCAGTCAGAACGGACGGATCGCCCGACTCGCGATCGCGGTACTGATCGCCATCCTACCGGGCTTACCGGGCTGCAAGGGCTCCCCTCCGCCGGTCCATGGCCCTGGCTCCATCGCGACCTGGACCGCCTACGGCGGAACACCGGGTGGCACCCACTACTCCTCGGCCGAGCAGATCACACCCGAGAACGTGCAGTGGCTGGAACTCGCCTGGGAGCATCGCTCCGGGGACATCCGCAAGGCGCAGGGGCCTGAGGGGGGACGCATCCCGGTGACGAACAGCGGTTTCCAGGCGACCCCGATCGTGATCGACGACACGCTGTACTACTGCTCGTCGTTCAACAAGGTCTTCGCCCTCGATGCCGAGACCGGCCAGGAGAAGTGGCGCTTCGACCCGGAGGTGGACCGATACGCGGACATACTGCCGATCTGCCGGGGTGTCAGCAGCTGGCGCTCGGGAACCGACGGAATCTGCGAGCACCGCATCTTGATGGGCACGCTCGATGCGAGGCTGATCGCACTCGACGCCCAGACCGGCCGACGCTGTACCGATTTCGGGGACGGCGGAGAGGTGGATGTCACGCACCGGATCTCGGAACACGATCCGGTCGAGTACAGCATCACCTCACCGCCAGCGATCCTGAACGATCTGGCGATCACCGGATCGCTGGTGCTCGACAATCAACGCACCGACGCCCCGAGCGGCGTGGTGCGCGCCTATGACGTGCGAACCGGAGAGCTGCGCTGGGCCTGGAATCCGGTTCCGCCGGGGATGAAGAAGCTGAACGAGGACGGCACTTTCCGGAGCGGAACGACCAATGTGTGGTCGATCATCGCGGTCGACGAGCAGCGCGACCTCGTGTTCGTTCCCACCGGCAACACCAACCCCGACTACTATGGCGGCCATCGCGACGGACTCGACCACTATTCGAGCTCCGTGGTCGCGCTGAACGGCAAGACCGGCGAGGTGGTCTGGCACTTCCAGATGGTCCACCACGACCTGTGGGACTACGACACCCCGGCCCAGCCGACCCTGATGGATCTGCGCCTGGGCGACGAGACGATTCCGGTCGTCGTCCAGGTGACGAAGATGGGCATGACCTTCGTACTGCACAGGGAGACCGGCGAGCCGGTGTTTCCGGTGGAGGAACGCCCGGTCCCCCAGGACCCCGTAGCCGGTGAGTACCTCTCACCCACCCAGCCGTTTCCGTCGCATATCCCGCATCTGCTGCCGCCGATCAGCGCAGACGATGCCTGGGGCCTTACGTTCCTCGACAAGGGCGCCTGCCGCGACCGGCTGAACGAGCTGCGCAACGACGGTATCTATACGCCGCCCTCACTTGGCGGCTCGGTGCTGCATCCCTCCAATGGCGGGGGCAACAACTGGGGCTCGCCGGCCATTCATCTGGGCCAACAGGTGATGTTGGTCGTCACATGGCGCTTCCCTGCGACCAGCAAGCTCGTGCCGAGAGCGGATTGCAAAGACAATTTCCAGCCCCAGCTCGGAACACCCTACTGCGTGGAGACCGGGATCGTCGCCTCTCCGCTCGGCGTTCCGTGCACCGCGCCACCCTGGGCCACGCTCGACGCAATCGATCTGGCGGCTGGCAAGATCCGCTGGAGCGTCCCGCTCGGGACATCGCGGGACCTGGCGCCCTTTCCGTTCTGGTGGATCGAGGGCGTGCCGGGCGCCGGAGGACCGATCGTCACGTCGACAGGACTCGTGTTCATCGGCGCGGCCCTCGAGCATGTGATGCGCGCCCATGACCTGACGAGCGGAGAGGTGCTGTGGAAGGCCGACCTGCCCACTTCCGCCAACTCGATCCCGATGACGTATCAGGTGCGCCCCGACGGACGACAGTATGTCGTCGTCGCCGCCGGCGGACACTGGGGATCCCCGAACCCACCCGGCGACCATCTGATGGCCTTCGCATTGCCCGAGTAAAGAAACGAAAGAAACGGGGCCGG
>JAAELW010000475.1 GCA_024226235.1 bacterium | reverse complement strand
CTCACGGTGGTATCGCGACGCATGTCGTCGAGGCGTCCGAGCCGGGGGATCTGCGGAAAGATGGTCTCGGTCATTCGACCGAGAAATCCAATCTGTCGACCCACCAGATCGGGCAGGTCACCGAGCAGGTCGCGGCCCAGATCGAACGCGATGCCCAGACCCTCCGCGACACTGTCGAGGGTCGTGGTGTCACCGTCTCGGTCACGGGGGGCCTCCATCGGCTGGGCTCGTTCGGGAAGCGGTCCATGGCCTTCCTGCCATTCGAGCCACTCGCAAACCGTCGGCCAGGTAATCTCCATCGAGCGCGAGCCCACGACCAATGCGAAGTGGCCCGCGGGAAGGCTGACTTCATAGGCGTCGGCCTCGGGCGCTGCCGGGACGATGCCTCGGACCGTGGGCGCCGGTGCGATGGAGTCGGTGGTTCCGGTGAACGCGAGAATCGGACAGCGGACGCTCGCCAGGGAGACGCTGTGTCCGTCGATCACGAAGCCGCCTTGCAGCAATCGGTTGTGCGCGACGAGCTGCTTCATCGCATCCTGGAGCGCGGGGCCGGGGAAGGCAACCCAACCCTCGGATCCGAGGAAGCGGCGCATTCCCTCGCGTTGTTGGAGGGTCTCGCGGTCCGCCAACTGCCGGGCGAAATCGATGCGTTGTTGGACGGTCTTGACCGGGTCCATCAGTTGGAAGCCCAGCCGGGTCGCCCACGAGGGGATGCCGTTCGGAAAGATCGAAGACTGGACCCGGCTCAGGTTGTCGATCGCCTCGGCGATCAGGTCCTCCGGTACTCCTGAGGGTAGCCTCCGGTGCAAATCGACAGGGCTACCGAACGTCACCAGCGAGGCGACGCCAGGGTCGTCATCCGAAACGGCGCAGCGGTAGGCCGCGGCCTGGTAGCAGAACATGCCGCCCTGCGAATAGCCCATCAGGTGGACGTCCCGGCCGGTCTCGGATCGCACGGTGTCCACGGCCTCGCTGACTGCAACGACGTGGTCTTCGAGCGTGCGATCGAGGCCGCCTTCTTCGGTCTCCGGGGAGCCGAAGTCGATCACCCACGGGTCTGCACCGCCCTCGAAGAGGGCCGCGACACTGCTCGAGTTGGGAGCCACGTCCCAGACCTCTGCCGAGAGCATCAGCGGAGGGACGAGCAAGACCGCGGGCCCGGCGTCTGAGCGCTGGCCCGGGAAGTAGTGCCGAAGCCGATGATGGTTTCCTTCCGCGGCGACCTCATGCGGCGAAGGCTCGCGCTCCTCCAGCCCGCCGAAGCGCGCGATTTCGAGCCCGTTCCGGACCGCTGCGAACAATCCGCCCAGCAGCCCGCTCGCGGAGGCGTTGCGCTGCTCCTCTTTCGTATCCGTCATGGGCCCCTGTCTCCGATGCTTGGGTGTCGGCCGTTCGTGGGGTCTAGGAGTGTGCCGATTCCAACGCTGCGAGCACGCGATCCGGCTGCGAGCGCACCTGGTAGTCCGTGCTCTGGTCGATCCAACGGACGATCCCTTCGGCATCGGTCAGGATGGTGGTCGGAATCGGCAGGCCCACGACGCCCGGTGGCTTCAGCATTCGCGCCGTGTTCTCGAGGTTGAACAAGCGCGTCACACTGAGGTCCTGATCCGAGAGCATCACGGCCTTGATGCCATGCTTGGCTCGGCCCTTGCGGATCTGCTCGGGACGATCGGTGCACACGGTCACGAGTTGGACCCCCTTCTCGTCGAGTTCGGGCCGAAGCTCTTCCCATCGCCGCAACTCGGCGACACAATAAGGTCACCAGTGGCCGCGAAAGAACTTCAGCAGGATGGGCTTGCCCGCCAGGCTCGATAGCGCGAAGGGCTGACCATTCTCGTCGGGCGCGGCGAACTCGGGGATCGGGCGGCCGACCTCCACGACCGGCTTCTGGGTGGACTGCGGTGCCAGCACGGCCAGGAATAGGAAGCCCGCGCCGAGGGTCGCGCAGAGGCCTGCGAGGATGCCGGCGAACAGGCCGGGGCTCGCGGTGAAGGTGGCGACGGCCAACAGGATGGACGCGCCGATCATCGAAAGGGGGATCCAGCGACGTCCCTCGAGGGCCACCGCGTTCAGCATCCGGACCCACAGGAAAAGGGCGCCGCCGAGCAGGGCGGCTCCGAGCAGAGCAAGGGGGGTGGCGCTCACGGGGCTCCTTCGGGCGCGAGCCCCGAGGGTAGCGTGGTCCGGCTTTCTGCGGGGGGTGGGGCAATCTGTCCTGGATCGGGGCGCAAGGGGCGGTAGCGGGCCCTGCTTGCGATTCCGGCTCATCTGGTCGCCCGAGCCCGGGCACGGGGGTTGCAAATTCCGTGACAGGACAAAGAGTTGAAGTATGAAGATATCTGACGTGATGCAGAGCGATGTGGTGACGGTTCGCCCTGGCGACACCCTTCCGCAGCTCGATGAGGTGCTCTCGCGGCATCGCATTTCGGGAGCTCCGGTCGTCGATGCCGGTGAAGTGGTGGGAGTGGTGTCTCGCGGTGATGTCATTCGCCAGCTCGAATTGGAGCGCTCCCGTTTCGAGGACTCTTCCTGGTATTTCGAGGCGTTCGACGCCGAGGAGCGCAGCGCCGAGCAGGAGAAGCAGGTCGAGGTCGCGATCGGGACACGCCACAGCACCGTCCAGGTCCGCGAGTTGATGACGAGGGAGGTGCTCTCGGTTCGAGCGGATTCGAGTCTGTCCGATGCAGCCCGGAGCATGCTGGAGCGCCGTATTCACCGTCTGCTCGTCATGGATGGGGGCAAGCTGGTAGGTCTGGTCTCGAGTCTGGATCTCCTGCGTGGCCTGGCGGAGCTCGACGTGTGACGACCGACAGGTCCGCTCTGGATGGGGTGCCCCATGTGGCCTGGCGGGGGGAGCGGGCATGGCGGTTTGCCTGGACCCTGGTTTCGGCCTTTCTGGTCCTGAGCCTGGTCCTGGGCCTGGCGGCGGTCTTGCCGGCTCTGTTCTGGCAGCTTCATCTGCGAGCCACCAGCGCGTTCCTCTCTGGGCCGGCCCGGATCATGGTGCTCGCGATGGCGTCCGTGCCGACCTACCTGTTGTTCGCGGCTGGCTTGATGGCGTTCTCGGCTGGGGCCACCCGGCTGCTCGGCTGGCGTCCGCGTCCTCATGCCGAGATGCGGATCTCCGCGATGGAGCCCGAGCTCTCGGACTGGGCGCGGTATGGCATCATGAGCCACGTGGTGCGGGTGCTGGTGGGGCCGGTGCTACGCAACACGCCGGTCTGGGTCTGGTACATGCGGGCCAACGGTGCGCGTATCGGGCGACGGGTCTGGGTGAACAGTCTCGATGTCACCGATCACTGCCTTCTCGATTTCGGCGACGATGTCGTGATCGGTGCCGGCGTGCATCTCTCGGGCCACACTGTCGAGCGGGGGGTGGTCCGCACCGCACCTGTGCGACTCGGGTCGGGCACGGTCGTCGGCGTGAGCTGCCACATGGAAATCGATGTCGTGACCGGGCCCGGCTGTCAGATCGGCTCCCTGGCCATGGTGCCCAAGGGAAGCCGGCTGAAAGCCAATCGTACCTACGTCGGCGTGCCGGTACATGTCGTCGGCGACGAGCCGGAAGTGGGATGACTGCGTCCGGCGCGGACGACACCCTGCTGCTCGTGCCGGGCCTGGACGGGACGGCACTGCTCTTCTACCGGCAGGTCCCACTTCTGTCCGAACGCTTCCACGTCATCGAGTTTCCACTCCCGAACGAATCCGATCGCACGATGGCCGAGCTCGTCGCCGAACTATGCGAACGGGTCGATGAAGTGGGCGGGGGCCGGGTGTTGCTATGTGGCGAGTCGTTCGGTGGTGCGCTCAGCTTGAGCTTCGCGCTGGAACACCCGGAACGGACTCGCGGGCTGGTCATCGTGAACTCCTTTTCGCGGGTGCACGATCGCCTGCAGCTGCGCCTTGCCCCTTTCGTGCTGCGCGCGATGCCCTGGGGTGCGATGCCTCTCGTGCGGCGCTTCACCGAGCACCGGATGCACAGCCCCCACGCGCTGCCAGAGGATCTCCACGAGTTCCGCGAGCGTTCGAAGGCGATTGGCCGCGAGGGCTACATCCGGCGTCTCGAGATCCTCCAGGATTACGACCTGCGCGAACGTCTGCACGAGATCGAGGCGCCCGCGCTCTTCCTGGCCGGTGATCGCGATCAGCTGGTGCCTTCAGTGCAGGAGGCCCGGTTCATGAGCCAACGCGTGCCCCGAGGTGAGATGAAGGTGCTCGAGGGCTACGGCCACATCTGCCTGATCAACCACGACCTCGATCTCCTCGACCACATCGGACCCTGGTGGGAGCGCGTGCGGGAGTGTTAAGAGAGGGGCCAGGCACGATTGTTAAGATGCCTGTT
>JAAELW010000474.1 GCA_024226235.1 bacterium | reverse complement strand
GATCCGATCCCGGACCTGCGCCTCATTCTGGTTCCCCAGGACAAGTACCGGATCGACGACAACTGGCATGTGAGCGGCCTGGCGGGAACGGGCAGCAAGGACATCGTGATCGACGGCGCGGTGGTGCCCGAGCATCACTCCCTGTCACTGGTGCAGGCCCTGGGAGGCCATTCGCCCGGTCGTGACCTGTATGCCGACAGCCCGCTCTACCGCGTCCCCTTCGGAACCATGCTGCTGTTCGCCCTGGTCGGACCGGCCCTCGGACTGGCGCGCGGGGCCTACACGGCATTTCTCGAGCGAGCCCGCACCCGACAGATCACCTACAGCGTCGAGAAGCAGTCCGAGCAGACTCCGGTGCACGTGTTGCTGGGTGACGCCACCTATCAGATGGATGCGGTGGAGCTTCTATGGGAGCGCGACCTGGCCGAGATCGCCCACATAACGCGAGAGAAGAGCGACTTCAGCCTGGAGAACCGCGCGCGTTACAAGCGCCACGTCGGTTTGGGCCAGCCCGCCTGTCCGCAGGTGGTGGCGAATCTCTCCGGCGCCAGCGGCGCACACGGGATCTTCCTATCCAGCCCGATCCAGCGTGCCTTCCGGGACGCCCACGCAATGACGACACACGCGGCACTGGACCCGACCCAGGCTGCCCGCACCATGGGGCGTGTGGAGCTGGAGCTCGATCCGTCCACGGCGATCCTAT
>JAAELW010000473.1 GCA_024226235.1 bacterium | reverse complement strand
TCCCGACGCGCCGCGTGACGTCGTGGCGCGGGGCCTGCCTGCGTCGCCCGGTGCTGCAGTCGGGCGCATCGTGCTCTCCGCGGACGAGGCCGAGGCCCGGGCCAAGACGGGCGAGAAGGTCATCCTGGTCAGGCTCGATACATCTCCCGATGACATTCACGGGATGCATGCAGCCGAGGGCATTCTGACCGCCCGCGGTGGCATGACCTCGCACGCGGCCGTGGTCGCGCGGGGCATGGGGAAGTGCTGCGTAGCGGGTTGCGGCAGCCTTCAGGTCGATCCGAAGACCCGGCAGGTGCGGCTCGAGGATCAGGTCTTTCATGCAGGCGACTACCTCACCCTCGATGGCTCTCGGGGAGAGGTAATCCGCGGCCAGGTTCCCACCGTGACGCCCGAGCTTGGAGGGGCATTTGGGGAGCTGATGCGTTGGGCGGATCGGATGCGCAAGATCGGTGTGCGGACGAACGCCGATACGCCCCAGGACGCGGCGATCGCCCGGGAATTCGGGGCCGAGGGAATCGGCCTCTGCCGCACCGAGCACATGTTCTTCGAGCCCGAGCGCATCCTGGCGGTGCGGGAGATGATCCTCGCGGCCGACAGTCCGGCCCGCGAGCGGGCCCTCGAGAAGCTGCGGCCGATGCAGCGCACGGATTTCGAGGGAATCTTCCGCGCGATGGATGGGCTACCGGTCACGATTCGGCTGCTCGATCCGCCGCTTCACGAGTTCCTGCCCCATTCGGACGAGGAGATCCGGGACGTGGCCCTGGCCCTGGGCAGCTCCGCAGCGGCCCTGCGCGCGAAGGTAGAGGCGGTCAAGGAGTTCAATCCGATGCTCGGGCATCGCGGCTGCCGGCTCGGAATCAGCTATCCCGAGATCTACCGCATGCAGGTGGGGGCGATCCTCGAGGCTGCCTATCGGGTGGCGGCCGAGGGCACGAAGGTCCGGCCCGAGATCATGCTGCCGCTGGTTTCCCACCTGCGAGAACTCGAGACGCTTCGCGAGCTGGCCCTGGAGGAGATCTCCAGGGTGCAGGCCAGCCATGCCGGACGCCGGATACGGCCGATGATCGGCACGATGATCGAAGTGCCCCGGGCAGCGCTCACAGCGGATGAGATCGCACGCTCTGCGGACTTCTTCTCCTTCGGGACCAACGATCTGACCCAGACCGGGTACGCGCTCTCGCGCGACGACGCAGGCAAGTTTCTCCCCGAATATGTCGAGCGAGGCATTCTCGAAGACGACCCTTTCGTTTCCATCGACGAGCCGGGGATCGGTCGGTTGATGCAGATCGGCATCGAGGGTGGGCGGCGTACGCGTGGGAACCTGAAGGTCGGAATCTGCGGGGAGCACGGTGGCGATCCCAAGAGCATTGCTTTCTGTGCGAGCCTGGGCTTCGACTATGTATCCTGTTCGCCGTTCCGCGTTCCGGTGGCCCGTTTGGCCGCCGCCCAGGCAGAACTCGGATCGAAGAAGAAAAAGGGGAGTCGATGAAACGGGTGACCCTCGTCGTGGCGGCGCTGTGGCTCGGAGGCTGGCTGGCGGGTTGCGCGCTCTGGCCCTTCGGGAAGGAGCAGACTGCGGGGCCTGCACCCGATTTGGACCAGGGCCTCGTGGTCGCAGAGGATGCCAGCATCGTCGGCTTCTACGAGCGCGCTCAAGCCTTCTACGGGCAGCTCGCCCACCGCCGCTTCAATGACATCACCACCTACCGAGACGAACGGCTGCGGGACTTCTTCCGCAGCGAGGGCGCC
>JAAELW010000472.1 GCA_024226235.1 bacterium | reverse complement strand
TTCATGGACGCAGGCCATGAGGCGTGCTGTCGCGGGCCCAACCGTGGAGCCGAAGAGATGGGTGATGGAGACGTGGCCGTCCGACGCCGGGTAGCCGAAACGCACGACGATTGGGCCCAACTTGAGCCCTCCCGCAAAGCGCTGCGCTCCTGCCTCTCCGACCTGAGAGGCCACTGCGTCCGACTGGGTCGCAAGTGTCACCGCCTGCTGTGCGGAGATGTCGATGTGCTGGCCGAGTCCGGAGCGGTGGCGCTCATGAAGTGCCACGAGTGCGGCCACCGTTGATTCTCCGGCGGCATGGAAGAAGGCCTGCGGTACGCGAATGCGCACGGGAGCCCGGTCGTCGTCGCCCGTCAGCCAGAGCGGCCCGCCCGCCGCGAGGAGGGTGAGGTCGGTCGCCGGCCAGCCGGCTTTGGGCCCATCCTGACCGAAGGCCGTGATCGAGACATAGATGAGGCCCGGGTTCAGCTCAGCCAGGTCCTCATAGCCGAATCCTTCTGCCGCCAGGGCTCCGGGTGCCTCGGATTCGATCCACATGTCGGCTGCCGCGGCCAACTTCCGCAGCGTGGCGCGCCCCTCGTCGGTCGTCCGGTCGAGCACGATGCTGCGCTTGCCTCGGGCGTAGGACCACCAGAACAGTGATTGTTCGGTACCGGGCTCAGCATCGGCAAAGGGCCCGAGCTTCCGCGCCGGGTTGCCGTCCGGTGGTTCGACGCAGATCACGTCCGCACCCAGATCGGCCAGCATCATCCCGCACATCTGACCTCGATCATCGGATAGATCCAAGACCCGGCAGCCATTCAGCAAATCTGGTCCCCTTTGCCCCCCGGGCTCATCCTACACTGGTACGGCACCGTCAGGAAAGCTCAGAAGCGGTAGGCTGGGGCCATGCGGAGACGGCCCCTCTATCTCGCGATCCTGCTGCTGATCGGGACGTCCACGGTCGGATGCCGGGCGATGCTCGAGTGGTGGATCACTCCCACTCCCTTCGATACCCATACGCCGCCGCGGGCCCCGGACTACGCCGACCTTGCCAGCTGGGCCGCCCATCCCGACGTTTCCGACCCCGCCGATCTGGTGCCGCCTGGTTCCGGTGCTGTCGATCGACAGGTGGAGGCAGAGGTCGACGTCTTCTTCATCCACCCGACCACCTACTACAAGGGCGAGCATTTCAACGCCCCTTGGGATGATCCGGACGCCGCAGAGATCACCGATACCGGTGTGATGGCGACCCAGGCGAGCAGCTTCAACGGGGCAGGCCGCATCTTCGCCCCCTACTACCGGCAGATGGCCCTGGGCGGCTACTTCACGCCCGACAAAGCCAAGGGCCTGGAGTTGGCCTACGCCGATGTGGAACGTGCCTTCGACCATTGGCTGACGGAGTGGAGTGGGGGCCGGCCCTTCATCCTCGCAAGCCACAGTCAGGGGAGCCGGCACGCACAGACACTCCTGCACGAACGCTTTTCGGGCGAGGAGGGTCGCACGCTCCGCGAGCGGCTCGTCGCGGCCTATCTGATTGGCGGATGGATTCCCGAGGCGAAGTTAGGCGGAGAGCTCCCACTGCCCGCCTGTGAGGCCGCGCAAGACACGGGCTGCCTGATCGGCTGGCGCACCGTTAGCGCAGATGCCAGTCTCCGCTCCGGTTTCGACGAACTCGAATCGCCCGAGACCAATCTTTGTGTCAACCCGCTGTCGTGGACGCGGAAGGACACTCGAGCGCCATCCAGCGAGCACCTGGGCGCCTTGCCTCTTGGTCAGAACGACCGAAATGCGCTCCCTCCGGTCACGGTCGAAATGCTCGGAGCACGCTGCAGCGCCGGCCAACTCGTGATCGATCCACCGCCCCAGGGCGATGGCTGGGAGGTCCTCGTCCGCCAGGGCAACTTCCACGTGTACGATTACGCCCTCTTCACCATGAACATTCGTGCCAATGCCCAGCGGCGAGTCGCCGCCTACCTCGTCAGCGAAGCGAGGAGATAGCTCGCCGCTGTCTCCGACTTCCCCACGCCAGCAGCGGGATCAGCAGGCTGAGCTCGAAGCCCAAGCCGCAGCTCCCCCCGGCTTGTTCTCGGTTCCTCCAGGGGGAGACGCACTGCGGGTCGGGGTCGGCCACGCCGTCCAGGTCCGGGTCGCTGACGCCGGTGGGGCAGCTCTGGTTCGCACAGGCGCCGTGGATGGACTGACCGCCGTCGAAGTCGATCAGGCCGTCGCCGTCGTTGGCGATGCCATCCTGGCACTGCGGGTCCTCGATGGCGTCGCTGGCGTCCCGGCAGCCGGGGTCGAGGGGGAAGTCGGCGAAGCCGTCGCCGTCGTTGTCCAGGCCGTCCCCACACTCGGGGGCGTCGATGACGGCGAAGGTGAAGTCGTCGCCGAAGACGAACTTCTGATCCTCCACCACACCCTCGGTCTCGACGATCTGGAAGGTGGTGAAGCCGCGGGTATCGATCGCGCCGAAGAATCGGTGCAAATAGCCGAGCGTGGGATCGTCGAAGTCCACGACGACGGGCGCGGATGCCGGCGATGAAAGGATGAACTGGACCTGCGCGCCGCTCATGCTCGATTCGAGCCAGCCGCCCACACCGATCAACGTCCCGGCTGCGGTTCCCGTGAAGCCGTCGTAGACCGGGTCGAAGGGCGCTCCCGTGGTGTCGCCGTGGGGAAGGCTGAAGGCCCCCCGGCTCCCGCTGAGTGCGGGGCCGCTGCCGGTCGTGAGGCCACCGGCCGCGTAGTTGGGCGACCAGGTGATGCCGAGGCTGGTGACGCTGCTCGCGACGCTCGGTGTCAGGGGCCAAACTGCGGCCTCCTCGAAGCCCTCCCCGTAAGTCGCGTAGCCCAGGGCAGTCAGCTCGGCGATGTATTCCGACTCCACCCAGCAGGTCAGCAGCGGAAGTGCGCCCGCGCAGCCGCGGACGTCCAGCGTGACGACCGCCACGTTGCTCGTGCTCGCGCCGTCGACGACCCGGTAGCTGAAGCTGTCGATGCCGAGGAATCCGGGAGGCGGGTCGTAGGAGAAGGACCCGTCGGACGCCAGGGCCAGCGTGCCGTGGCTCGCGTCGTCGACGAGCTGGGCCGACACCCCCGGCTGCAGGTCTTCGCCCAGGGCGTCGGTGTCGTTCTCCAGCACACCGATGGCTTCCACCTCGAGCGTGGAGTCCGAAGAGACGTCGTAGCTGTCGTCGAAGGCGATCGGCGCCTGGGCGCGGGCGCTATCGGCGAGCCAGAGGAGCGCCGGGATCAGCAGCCAGCCAACACGGGCTACGGTTCTCCACTTCATGCGACGACCCTCCATAAGTCGCAGAGCGTATCACGAAAGCAGGCGCAGCTATGCCTCATGACAATCTGGAGTTTCAGCGTTGCAGCTGCAACGGCCTGAAACCAAAGGCCATTCTCGGTCTCTTTGTCTGACGCGAAGCGCTCCGTCAGGGCATGAGACGCGTGGCGTAGGTGATGGTGCCCGCGGTCAGCTCGTATCGCCGCAGGAAGTTTCTACTTGCCCTGGGGTCGGGTCTCCATTGGGAGGGGGACTTCAGGGAGAGCTTCGCTTCGCGACGTCGGCCAGGTGCTCCACCTGCCCGTCGTCGCGCCCGAGCAGCACGTCGTTGTACGCGCCCTTGCGGGGGCTCGCAGGCGCTCCGGCGCGGGAGTAGGCGGTGAGTGCGCTGATCCGGTAGGTGCCGAGATCACTTCGCCGCGGAGGTGGTGCGGCGTGCATGGTGTCGCCGTAGTGGAGCGATACGTCGCCCGGCTCCGCGGCGAGGGCCACGCCCGCGGGCGCGTGGGGGTTGTCGGCGTCGAGGGGAGGGCAGGAGCCCTGCTGGGAGCCCGGCAGCATGCGCAACTCGCCCGTGTCGGCGTTCAGTGGCGTCACGAAGACGGACAGGATGATGAGCGGGCAGTTGAGCGAGTGTCCCCCCATCCCACAGTCCCGGTGCCAGGGTAGGTTGGAGAGACCCTCGACCATGTCGGGGTTCTTGTAGATCACGGTCCCGCCCTCATAGGTGCCGGTTCCCGCCCGCGCCTTCAGCTCCGTGTCGCTGAGGTCGATCAGGCCCGTGAGGCGGGGATCGCGGTAGAGATCCTGAAAGGCTGTGGCCGTGCGCGCGGTCGTGACGCGGCAGAGCACCTCCTCGCCCTTCGCGTTCTTGCCCCACCAGGACTTCCGGTCGCCGGGAACGGCCGTGGCGTGCAGCTCCGCCGCGGCCTGCTGGAAGGACGCCACCTCCTTCTCGTCGAACACGTTCTTCACGACCAGGTAGCCCGCGTTCCGCAGGAAGTGGGCCATGTCGGTGCGATCGTGCTCCAGGGTGAAGGCCGTGGCGGGGTCGAGGGGGTCGCCGTGGCGATCGGTCAATTCGAAGGCGTCGGGGTCGAAGATCGGGCGGCCGTTGTAGATCGCGCGCAGGCCGGGCTCCCAGGCCACGAGGCGGATCGCCTTGCCGCGCATGCACTTCACCTTGCCCGCGTAGAGCAGCCCCGGTGCCGTTTCGAGCTCGTGCACGATCGCCTGCCAGGACTCCCGGCTGAGTTCGTAGACGTTCCGGGCGGTCTCGTCGCCGGGCACGATCTCGATGCCGCTGGCGCCCGCCCGGTAGGTGTAGGCGCCGCCCTCCGTCAGGCGGAAGGCCACCGGCCCGAGCCGCTTGGCCTCCTCGAGGGCCAGCTCTCCGTTGCCCGAGCCCAGCCGGCGCGGCAGCTCCACGCTGTGGAATTGTTCGAAGTCGAGCTCGTCGAATCCGGCGGGCAGCATGGTCGCTCCTCTCCGTCCACGGTCGGTGGACGATCGGCTGGTGGCAGCGGCCCTCGCGAGGGGCGCTGCCACTCGCAGGGAGTCAACCACATTCCGGAGGCCGTCGAAAGCCGATCGCGATCGACCAGGCCGATACGGCAGTCCCCTCCTGCGTTTAGCCCAGGCCTTCCGGGCATTTACCGGAGGAATCCGGCCGCTGCTCGCCTAACTTCTCAAGTGCGACTCGAGCCGGGTCGACACCCCATCTCGTGGGACTTCTTGCGCGCATACTCGGCCGGCCGGAACCGGAAAGCCGCTCACGTCTCGAGGCTCGCTCCCGATCGGAAGAAAGCAAGCCTCCGCAGCAGGCACTGGCCCAAGCCAAACGCGAGGTACGAGAGGGCATCTTCCATCCGATGCCACCCGCGGCCGATGAACCGGTTGCGGAGTTCGCGACCCAGCGGCTGGCCACCCTGCAAGAGCATGCCGTCAATCCCACAGATCGACGCTGTCTCGATGGCATGGGGGATTGCATCGCGTCCGGTCATCTCGATATCCCGGTCCTGCCCGAAGTGGCGGGAATGCTGCTCTCCCTGGACGGATCGAGCGACCTGGACAACGACGAGGTTGCGGATTTGATCCGGCGCGACCAGGCGCTTTCTGCTCAGATTCTTCGCTATGCCAACTCTCCAACTCTCGGCGGTGGCCGCATCCAGAGCCTCGACCAGAGTGTGTCGATGCTTGGCTTTGACATGGTCCGCTCTCTGGCCGTCGCAGCAGCCGTTGGCGAAGAAGTCTTCCGGGTGCCGGGCTATGACATCGAGATGCGCGCCCTGCAGGATCATTCCTCCGAGGTCGCGGAAACCGCCGCATCCCTGGCACAGGGCACCGGTATTGCGAAGCCCGGCGATGCCTACATGGCAGGGCTCTTCCATGATGTGGGCAAGGTCGTCGCCTATCGGAACCTGAGCGCTCTGCGTACCCGGACCCGAGGCGGTCGGCCTACCGAGTTGTTGGTCCGAAAGCTGGTCGACGAGCTCCATCCACTTCTCGGCCTGTGTTTTGCCGAAGCCCGCGAACTGCCTGAGCTGATGCGCTGGAGCGTCGGGCACCATCACGTTCCGGGCCGCGTTCCGGAAGAGCATCGCATGACCATCGGGCTGGTCGCCTTTGCCGAGCTGGTCACCGAGGACCCCGAACGCATCGATGGCTTCGAGGATGGCAGCGATCCGGCAGCCGCCGACCCCGCACTCTGGCCGGCTGAGATGCCGGACATTGCGACATTGCTCGGAGCGCTACCGGGCTAGCGCGAACGACCGAGCGCGGCGTCACGCCGGCCGCTCCGGATCAGGCGCTCGATTCGAGCCGCAGGGCCGGCGCGACCTGCCGCTCGAACGGTTGCCGCAGAAGGACCCGCTGTGCGAGCCACGCCGCGCGCCGACGCTTCAGCCCGCGATTTCTGCGGCGACTTCCGCGAAGGCTTCGAGGGTCTCGTCGATCTCGCGGTCGCCGTGGGCGGTGGAGATGAAGAACTTTTCGTGGGCCTTGACGATTCCGCGGTCCAGCAGCAGCTCGGTGAAGCGGTTGCCCAGGGCCGCGTCGGCCCCTTGGGTCGAACGGAAATCGAAGACCTCGTCGACGCCGAACCAGGGCTGGAAGGCGGGCGGCTCCCCGCTCACCCGCGCCCGGATGCCCGCAGCATCGAGGATCTCCTGCAGGCCGTCCATCAGGCGGCGGCCGCGGGCGAAGAGCTGCTCGTAGGTTCCGGGCTTTTCGAGTTCCCCCAACGTCGCGAGCGCGGCGCTGCAGGCGATCGGGTTGCCCGAGAAGGTTCCGGTCTGGGCTACGTGGTCGCCCTGGATCTGTCGCATGGGGTTCGCGTGGTCCATGATGTCTTCGCGCCCGCAGAGGATCGAGATCGGGTAGCCACTTGCAACGCCCTTGCACATCGCGGCCAGGTCCGGAACCACGCCGTAGTATTCCTGCGCGCCGCCGAGCGCCAGCCGGAAGCCGGTCACTACTTCGTCGTAGATCAGCACCACGCCGTGCTGCCGGGTGATCTCGCGCAGGCCCTCGAGGAAGCCGGGCCGGGGCGGCAGGGTCCGCTGTAGCGGCTCGACGATCACGCCGGCCAGCTCGTCGACGTGCTCTTCGATGATTGCCGCCGTGGCCTCCAGATCGTTGAATGGCGCGATCAGCACCTCTTCTTCGATCGCGCTGGGGATCCCCGCCGAGTTGGGCGAGGGGCGGGGCAGCCGACGGGCGTCGCGGGTCCACTGGTTGCTCATCATCGCGTAGTCGTGCATGCCGTGGAAGCCGCCCTCGAACTTGAGGATCTTGTCCCGCTTCCGGAAGGCCCGTGCGATGCGCATGGCGAAGAAGGTCGACTCCGAGCCGGAGTTGTTGAAGCAGACGCGGTCTGCACAGGGGACGGTTCGGACGATCGCCGCCGCCAGCTCGATGGCCGGCTCGCTCACCAGGAGGTAGCTGCTGCCCTTGGCGAGCTGGCGTTGGACGGCCTCGATCACCGCAGGAGGTGCGTGGCCGAGCAGGTGCGGGCCCGAACCCATCAGGTAGTCGATGTACTCGTTCCCACTACAGTCGCGGATCCGGCAACCGCTGGCCGATTCCACGACCATTGCGTACTCGGGGGAGAAGCTCGGCGTTCGCACCCCCGCCGGCAGTGTCTGGCGGGCCAGCTCGAGCAGTTCCTCCTCGCGGGCGGTGCGGGGTTTACGTTCGAAGCGAGGGGGCATCGTCTATTCCTGGGTTTCTTTCCGAGCGCTGGCGAGCAGGTGTTCAGCGCGAGGAGGGGGTTTGCTCGGGCTTCATCCCGTGGTGATCCATGTAGGCGGCGAAGCGGTCGAGAATCTCCTGCTCGCTCACGCCAATGTCGAACTTCGGGTAGTCGTGCTTGCCGTGTTTGCCCTGGCGGTTGTCTTCCTGCCAGGCGCGCAACGCTCGTTCTCCCGGTTCGGAGAGCTCGCGACCGAAATGGGCGTAGATGTTCTTCACCGCCTCGATCGGGTCTGCCATGAAGTCTGCGAAGTGCAGGTCGTAGAACTGGGCCGGGTCGCGCGTCTTGCGGAACGCGATGGCACGTTCGGCGCCCTCGGCCCAGAGGTCGAGCTCCTGACGCGCCACGGCCGCCTTGTCGAAGTCGTCCTCGTAGAACTTGCGGAAGCCCGTGATCAGGCTGATGTAGGATGGCATCACACTGAGCGGGTCCCGGTGCGTCTGCACGATGCACGCGTCGGGATAGACGTCGAGGAAGGCGTCGAGGTAGCGCATGTGCACGGGGTACTTGAAGAGCCACGGGCGTCCGGGCTCGTTGGAGCCGATCCACTGGATCAGCTTCTTGTGGCGGCGGTAGGTCGGCCTCATGTCGACGTTCGCGTACCACTTCGTATAGGAGGGGACGTGGGCATTCACCTCGAAGCCGTCATCGGTGAAGTTCTGGGCGAGGAGGTGGCGGCACTCCTCCGGGAGGTCCGCCCGCATGAAGTGGATGCTCTTCAGCGACGGGTCGGTCTGATACATGAACCCGATTTCCTGGGCCGAGGCCTGGAACTCCGCGCGGCCCTCCCAGGTGTCGCGCGGCGGGCGAGGCTCCGGGTTCGCGGCCAGCCAGTACTCCAGCGCTTGCAGCTCCGGGTCGCGGCCCATCAGGTAGTGGAGCGCCGTGCTCCCGGTGCGGACCAGGCCGCAGATCACGATCGGGCGCTCGATCTCGTGGTCGAGCAGCTCCGGCTGATCCCGCCAAGCCCGCTCCGCCACCAGCCGCTTGCGCAGGGTTTCGACGACCGTGGCCCGAGCCATGTCGCGCCCCAGCTCGCTGAAGCGGGCCTCCCGATCGTAGGCGTCGAGCAGGACGCGCAGCCCTTCCAGATAGGACGGATCGCCGAAATCGTCGTAGCCCGCCGCCCCGACCGCTTCCTCGTGGAGGGTTCGTTCCGATTCGGCAAAGCCCGCCGCGCTCGATTCATTCATGGGCGCGAGAGTACGGGAGGTCCCGAATCGGGGTCAAGCCGGCGGCCCGGAAGGCCCGTGGCACCGGTCGTGTCCCCGCGCGACGTGACGAACCCGATCACAGGCGGACCGAACGGCATTGGCAGAGAAACTCCTATCCGTACCTAGTTGCGCCGCAGCACCTGTCCCGCGAGTGCACCGGTGTGCTCGCCGTGCTCCATGAACAGCGTTCCGTTCACGACCGTCGCGACCAACCCGCTGCTCTTCTGGATGAATCGACCGGCACCGCCGGGGAGGTCGAAGACGAACTCGGGTGCCAGGACCTGGAGCTCTTCGAAATCGATCACATTGAGATCTGCGTAGGCGCCTTCGCGGATGACGCCGCGATCGGTCAGGTCGAAGAAGCGAGCCGGCTCGGAGCTCAGCTTCTCGATGGCGCGTTCGAGCGGAAAGATTCCGCGCTCCCTGACCCAGTAGCTCAGCAGGTAGCTGGGCAAACTCGCATCCATGATCTGGCCGCAATGTGCGCCTGAGTCCGCCAGCCCAAGTAGCATGCGCGGGTGGTCCAGCATGTTTCCGATGACCTCGAAATCGTGGTTGCCGATCGGAAAGATGAAGAGCGCCTTGCCCTGGCTCTGCTCCGCGATCTGCAGGAACGCGTCGGCAGGCGTGACGCCACGCTGCTCGGCCAGCACCATCAGGCCGTCTTCGGGACGAACGTCGTAGCGCGCCTCTCCGTCTTCCACGCGCTGGCGATAGAGCATGTGCATCAAGCCAATCGGAACATCCGAGGCGTCGGCCTCGGCCACCAGCCGGGCCCTCGCAGCGGGCTCCTGCAGCAGTGCCAGGCGAGCCGGGAGATCGAGCTTCTTGAATTCGATCCAGTTCGGACCCGCGCGATCCCAGGGCGTGTTGTTGACGAGTCCGAAGAGCATTCCGAGCGAGCGCACCTGCGTCTGCCCCAGGACGTTTGCGCCGCGCTCTTCCGCTTGCTCGAGGATTCTCGCCGCCTCCCGCCAACCGTTCGGCAGACCTCGCGTATCGACGTACGCAAAGGTCACCGGCAATCCGGTCTCGAGGCCGATGTCGACCATCAGCTCGAGTTCGTCTTGATGGGTCTGGACATCGGTGTGGTCGAGATACGGAACCGATTGAAAGACACCGCCGCCGTTCTCCCGCACGGCACGGGCGATCCCCATCAGTTCGTTCTCGTCGGCATAGGTGCCGGGCACCGCATCGCCCTCGGGGGTACGGTGAACGTGGGTTCGCGACGTCGAGAAACCGAGAGCACCGTTGGAAATGGCTTCACCGACGATCTCGCGCATCGCCTCGACGTCGTCCGGGTCCGCGATCTTCTGGCTCAGGGCGCGTCCGCCCATCGCCCAGAAGCGGACCGCACTGTGGCCGACCATTCCGCCCGCATTGATGCCCAGGGGCTGGGTTTCGAGCGCATTGAGGTACTCGCCAAAGGTCTGCCAGCGCCATTTCATGCCGAGTTCGATGCTCTTTGCCGGAATGTCTTCGACGGATTCCATCAGGTGCGCCAGCGTGCTTCGATCGGCCTCGTGGCAGGGGGCGAACGTCACGCCGCAATTGCCCATGACCACGGATGTAATGCCGTGCCAGCAGGCCGAAGTCGCCAGTGGATCCCAGAAGATCTGCGCGTCGAGATGTGCGTGGATGTCCACGAAACCCGGCGTCACGATCTTGCCACTGGCATCGATCTCCCGGGTGGCCGTGCCCTCCAGTTTGCCGACCGCGACGATCCGCTCACCGCGGATCCCCACGTCGGCATGAACCGGAGGGCCTCCGAGGCCGTCGAACAGCTGGCCGTTCCGAATTGCGAGGTCGAAGCTCACGTCGAATCTCTCCGCATTGGAGCAGCGACTGTTGAGGCCCGCTGCGTGGTTTGAACTCTATTTGACGGAATTCCGCTTGTCGGGTGTTGCCAGGAAACCCACAACTGCAACCTCCGGCGCGACAACCTTCATGCCGACCTTGACCAGTTTCAGCCACCAATTCACCATTGGCAACGAGGTCTACACGTGAATTCCTTGGCAGTGCCCACAAACGGAGGTGCCGACGGTCGGTCAGGTGGGAGTGCAGTCATGTCCGGACCCCTCGTCGGCCCACGGCGCGGCTCAGCGAACTTCAGCTGTCGAACCCCGGGACTATCCAGCGAGCGACATTGCGGGTGATCTCGTTGATCCGCTCGACACCGGAACCCGCGGCTCGAATCTGTCCACTGGTCATTAGCGATGCGAGTCCGTGCACAGCGCACCAGGCCGAAAGCGAGAGGTCGTCCGCTTCTTGGGAAGACATCTGCCCTGACTCCCGGAGATCCTCGACAGCGCCGAGAAGCAGCCGCGAGGTGTCGTCTGCCGCAGCCTTCAGGGATGGGTGAGCAGTGCGGTCCGCAAGCTCTGGGCCGAACATGAGCGTGTAGCGCGCCGGGTGAGTGGCCGCGTATCGCACGTATGCGATGCCCGACTCGCCGAGGCGTCGCGCCGGGTCGCGGTGTGTGTCGATTACCTGGCGGATCTCCTCCCCCAGCAATCGGAACCCTTCCTCAGCGACCGCAGCCAGCAGGGCCGCCCTGGAAGGAAAGTGTCGATAGAGAGCGGCCGTCGACACGCCGAGTCGACCGGCAACTTCTCGCAGAGAGAGTGCTGTTGCGTCTCGCTCGTCGACCAGCTGAAGCCCGGTTTCGATCAGCGCTCGGCGCAGGTTCCCGTGGTGATACGCGCCTTTTCGTTTGCGCAAAGGAGGCATGAGCGGAGAGTCTAGCACGATGTTGACGCGAGTAACATTCGATGTTACCAATGATAACATACTGTGAAGGAGTTGCTCATGTCCCCTTCGGATGTCGCGGTCGAACAAAGCAGAGAGCATCTGGGTCGCCACGCGCTCGTGATCGGTGGCAGCGTCGCAGGGATTCTTGCGGCGCGCGTCCTGGCAGATTCCTTCAGCGCGGTCACTGTCGTCGAGCGGGACCGGTTGCCCTCGGAGGCCGCGAACCGGAAGGGCGTTCCCCAAGGGCGTCATGTTCACACCCTGCTGCGCCGCGGCAGCGACGCCCTCGAAGAGCTCTTTCCGGGGCTGATCGGCGAGCTCATCGATGACACGGCGGTCCAAGTGGACCTCCTCAACGGCCTCCCGCTCTACATCGGCGGCTGGCAGGCGGCCTGTCCAGGGCGTCAGCTGCCCGGCCTGTTTCTCAGCCGCGCCCTGTTGGAGTGGCGGCTGGACGAACACATCCGGTCTTGCGCCCGGGTCCAGCTGCTCGAAAAGACCGAGGTGACCGGATTGCTGTTGACGTCCCAGGGGAAGCGGGTCCGGGGTGCATCGATTCGCGATCTCGAGTCGGGGACCCGGGAAGAGCTGGATGCGGACCTGGTCGTGGAGACGTCGGGGCGCGGGTCGCGGCTACCGCGGTGGCTCGAGGACCTGGGGTTTCCCGCTCCGCCGCGCTCGGAGGTCCGTCTCCCCACCAGGTACGTGACGCGCACCTTCAAGACTGCCGAGTGCCACCGACACTGGGACGGGATGTTGATCTTTCCCCGCCCGCCCGGACGCCGCGGGGGCGCGCTCTTTCCGATCGAGCGGGGCGAGTGGATGGTGACCTTGATCGGACTGTTGGGAGACGACCCGCCGGAATCCGGTGACGGCGCTTTCGTCGAGTTCGCGAAGACCCTTCCCACGCCGGAACTCTACGACGCGATTGCTGCGGCGGAGCCGACGTCGCCCATCGTGGCGCACGACTTTCCCTCGAACTTGAGGCGTCACTACGAGCGCTGCTCCACCATTCCCGGTGGGCTTGCCGTGATGGGAGACGCGGTGTGCAGCCTCAATCCACGCTTCGGTCAAGGGATCACTGTCGCGGCCCTCGAGGCACTCGAGCTTCGCGCTGCGCTCGGGCAGATGCAGGCTGATGATCTCCCGCGGCTCGGCGCTGAGTTCGCCCGCCGCGTCGCCAAGGTCATCGATCTGGCATGGCCGGGCGTCGTCGCCGCAGATCTGCAATACCCCGAAGCCAAGGGCGATCGCTCAGTTTCGGTCCGCTTCATGCAGTGGTATCAAGGCAGAATGGTCCGGAGCGGGCTGAACGACCCGCGCGTTCGGGAGCGCTTCCTGCGGGTCATGAACTTCCTCGACCCGCCGTCGAGTCTGCTCCGCCCGAGCTTTGCTGCACGCGTGCTCCGGGGCTCGATGCCCGGTGGCCCCTCTCCGACGGGTGACGCTACGAGCGCCGGGAGACAGTGACTGTAGGCCTCGGCGCCTCGAGGCATTCTGGACCAGGTGCGGTACACGGTCGTCACCCAGACACAGGCGGTACTCGAGCCTCGACTCTCGCCTGAGGAGACCATGGCGTCACTGTTTGACGGCAAGGAGGCCGGCGAGCAGAAGGAGTTGCTAGCCAAGTTGGAGCGTTCCGGTGCCGCGGTGAATCGGGCCCTGACGGAGCACGAGGAAGAATACGCACGCGTGTTGGAGGGTTGAGGCGATGTGCGGCATGTCACGTGAGATGCCACCCGCAGGGAGCTCGATGGCGCAGGGATGAGGTTCTCGGCCGTCCGGTCCGACCGCTAGAGTCTCGTCCTGGCGTCAGATCCATGAAGCCGCTCGACCTTCTCCAGGACCAAATCGACTAGGATCACGACCGATGCAAAGAAGAGGGAATCGACGATGAGTCTGTCTCCGGGGACACGTCTTGGTCAATACGAAATCACTGCCAACATCGGTTCCGGGAGACTTGGCGAGGTGTATCGTGCCCAGGATACCGAGCTAGACCGTGCGGTGGCGATCAAGGTTCTGCCGGAAAAGGCCGCACTCGATGCGGGGTGGCTCGCTTCGCTCGAGCAGGAAGTGCGGACCTTGGCGTCGCTGAGCCATCCGAATATCGGGGCCCTTTACGGATTGGAAGAGGAAGATGGCCTTCGGTTTCTCGTCCTTGAATTCGTCGTGGGGAAGATACTCGGCGATAGCGTCAGGCTGGATCCGCTAACCGTCAACGGAGCCCTGGCGCTCTACGTTCAAGTCGCAAGAGCGTTGGAGGCGGCTCATGGAAATCGCATCGTTCACGGCAACCTGAATCCGGCCAACATCAAGATCGTTCGGGTGGCGGAAGTCAAGGTTCTTGATTTCGGCCTGGCAACATCCATCCAAGCGCTTCAGTCCGGTTCCTCGACAGCAGACGACTCCGATGGAACCACCCGATGTCTGAGTCCGGAACAGGCCAGTGGACAGGAAGCTGATGAGCGCACGGACATCTGGGCTTTCGGATGTTGTTTGTATGAGGCGCTGGCTGGATGTGCACCATTCGGTGGCGAGACGGGCCCTGATGAGACTGCCGGAATTCCGGAGCAGGACCCGAACTGGGATTTGCTGCCGAGCAGTCTTCCTGAAGCAGTGGACGATCTCATCCGAAGCTGTCTGGAAAGAGAACCTGGAAGCCGTATCAGCAGCGCGGGCGAAGTGGTCACCGTCCTTGAAGAAGCCCAAGAGGCTATGAAGCGGGATCCGACACCCGTTTTGCTGAAACCGAAGCTTTCCGTCATCGCGCTGCTACCCATCGCTGCGAGTATTCTCATCGTGATCGTGGGTTTCGCCAGTGCGTGGTGGTTCACTAGAGCGGACTAGTCGTCACGTGAGATAGACGTCGTTTCTGTCCGGTGTGAAATCGCAGGTCCGACCGGATATCCTCACGAAACACCGGCGGTTTCCTCGGTGAGCAACCGCGGTTGCATGGGGCGGGAGGTCCTGGTGTTTGGAAGTCTCGTCCTGGTCGTCGTTGCTGCTGGCGTTGTCTGGTGGGCCTGGGAGAACGCCCACCGGAAGACCCATCCGGTCGCTGCCGGTCACCACGCTGGCATCGAGCTTCCTCATGAGCAGGAGTTCGAGCTCTATCACAACGCACTCTCGCTCTGCTCGAAGAAGGCGCGTGTCTGCCTGGCCGAACTCGGGCTGCCCTACAAGAGCCATCCCATCGATCTGATCGAGACCGGCTCCTATGAGAACCTCTCCCGCCAGTTCCTTTCCGTGAACCCTGCAGGTACCGTGCCTGTGCTCGTGCACGAGGGCCATCCGATCTACGAATCTCATGAGCAGATTCGTTATGCCGCGGACCACGCACCGAGTGGCAGCCCCGTGCTCGTGCCCGACGATCCGGAACTTCGAGACGAGATGCAGACATGGGTCGATTGTTCGTCGATCATCGGGGATCCGATTGCGGAGTCCGATAAGAGTGCAGGCAACGCCGTCCCGGGCCTGACCTTGCCCCTCTTTTCGTCCATGATCACGGAGATCCCCTACACGAAGATCCTGGAGGGCCTGCTCTTCCACATCGATCGACGCCGGCCCCTGATCTTCCTGGCGTTCAAGGCGCGAGGCCTCGACCGGCTGCCTGACCTCGGGCCGTTGATGAAGATCAACGCCAGAGCCCGGCGGCATATGCACGAGCACCTGGATCGCCTCGAGGCGCAGCTCGTCAAGCGCGGAGGGCCGTGGATTCTCGGCGATCTCTACAGCCTTGCCGATGTGAGCTGGATGGTGATCTTCGATCGGTTGGTGGAGGCTGACGCGGTGCATGTCTTCCTGGGCGACGGCAAACGGCCCGCAGTTTCTGCCTATTGGGAACGCCTCCAGAAGCGCCCGAGCTATTCCGACGCGATCGAGGGTCATCGCCATCCGACGGTGGCCCGCGCTACAGCCCGATTGAGGGAGCGCAAGCATGCGATTCCCGCCTTACGTGCCGCACTGGAGGACTGAAGGGTCGACCATTCCGCAACGGCGCACGGATGGCCCCGGCGGCCAGCCGCGTACGCAGCAACTCACCACTCAATCCTGGCTCCGCTCTTCGAATCCCTCCAACGAAAAGGTCGCGACCGGATTTTCGATGCCGCGCAGGGATGCCGGGGCCATGGGGCGCAGCACGAAGCGGGGATCCAGATCCCTTCGCACGGCTTCGGTGATCAGGATGTCCGTGTCACAGCCGCGGGTGAAGTCCTGCAGGCGTGCTGCGGTGTTCACGACCCGGCCCACGAAGGCGAACTGCAGCAGATCCCGGCTGCCCACCAGGCCGGCGACGCCGCTGCCGCGGTGGAGTCCGACCCCGATCGCCAGGGCCGGAAGGCCCTGACCGGCGAGTTCCAGGTTGTACTCCTCGATCTCCCGGCGCATGGCGAGTGCCGCTCGAGCGGCGTTGTTGGCCTGCCAGGGGTTTGGCTGCAGGGCTCCGAAGAGCGCCAGGATTCCGTCCCCCAGGAATGTGGAGACGTGGCCGCGGTTGTCGCTGACGGCCCGGCTCATGCGCTCGAAGTAGCCATTCAAGATCTGCACGAGCCGCGCGGGCTCCAGGTTCTCACTGAGCGCGGTGAAGCCGACCAGGTCGGCAAACAGGACGGTGACCTCCTTGCGTTCCCCACTCGTGGAGGTGCCACTGCTGATGACTTGCTCGATCACCTCACTCGGGACGAAGCGCGCAAACGATGTCTGCAGTGTTTCGAGGTCGCAGGCAGTGGTCTTCACGTGCTCTCGCAGGCGTTTGGCCTCCCGCAGCGATCGCCAGAGCGCTACGGCGAGGGCACCTGCCACGAGGGTGGCGAAGGCCAGGAGCGTGGTGGAAGAGATCATCCGATGGCTTCCAGTGCTAGCGAGAGGCGGCAGATTGCGTTGGCCCAGGACGCAATTCCGATGCTCTCCAGAAGCTCCGCATCCGTCAGCGGGCCGCGCAGTTCGCGAACCCGGCGTTGCAGAGATGCGGGCTGGTACCAGAGGGTCTCCGGCGCGAAGGAAACCAGCGCGGACTCGATCGGCTCGAGGGAAGGCGAGGAGAGGTGGGCGAGCACGCCCTCAGCCGCAGTGTGATCGAAGCCCTGCGCGGCCAGCAGGTCGAGGGCCTCCTTCTCGACCCGCGTGGCACCGAGGCCCCGGGCCACGACGGCGAAGACGAGGGCCTTGGCGCGCTGGGTCAGGATCGGCGACGCCCAGGCGTCGTCGAGCATCCGTCGCAACGATCGCCCTGAGGGAAGGCCGTCGAGACCGATGACTTCGGCAGCGAAGGGCCCCGTCTTTTCCTCGGGCGAGAGAGGGACGGCTGGAAGGCGGACCCGCCGCGCCGCTGCCGTGCGCCGAAGAGCCAGGCGCAACAGCCCCGTCAGCCATCCTCGATCGATGCGTTCAGCGGGTTCGGGCGGCAGTGCAACCAGGGTGTTGATGCGGTTGATGGCCACATACTGGATCGCGGTGAAGGCCAACTCGAGGATCTCCTCCCGGGAGAAGCCGGCCTCGCGCAGCAGCGCGATGTCGTCCGGTGAGGGCGGAGGGTTGCAGCGCGAGAGGCGGCGCGTGAATTCCAGGCCCAGACGATTCCGCGGTTTCTGCTCCGCGCTAGCGAACTCGCTCTCCAGAATCTCGATGCTCTCCTCGCGCCTTCCGGTCGCCCGCATCAGGATGCGGGATCCGGCCAGGCAGAAGCGGCACGAGTTGTCCCGGCTCACGACGAGAGTGATGAAGTCGGCGAGGCCACAGTCGAGGTGGGCGAGGTCCACCGTGGCGAGCCGCGCCATGCTGCGCGCGAGCCACGGGCAGCGGGAGAAGAAGCGCAGCGGGTAGCCCATCGGTAGGCCCGACTCCCGAACCCAGCGTTCCAGCGCCGCGTCCCGCAGCGGCTCGAGCAGGGGCCGCTCCCACTCGATCTCGCGAAAGTCGGGCGCGGTCATCGTGGGTACTTCTGGTCTCGGGTTCTATGAGGGTACAGACGAAACCCTGGGAATTCCTCATATTCGATCATGGGGAAGAGGGTATGTCAGGCCTGCTGCGATGCATGCGGCTAGCCGAGATTCCGCAGACTGCTGCAGGTCTCAGTGAGCGGGCCCGCTGCGCTGTTTGAACTCGATTTGACAGGACCCCGCAAAACGGGCCTTGCTGAATACCTTCCTCGGTCCGCGTCATTCCCCGGCGACCGCCCCGGAGAGCAGACGTCTGCCCGGCGCGACGGCGTCCTCGAGCGTGCCGTCGCGCACGACGAACTCACCCGCCACGATCACGTGGACGATCCCCTCGGCCGCCTGGTACGGATTTTCGTAGGTAGCGCGATCGATCACGCGATCCGGGTCGAACACGGTGAGGTCCGCGTCGGCACCGATCTGCACGCGCCCCTTGCGCGCGAACGCGGGAGCGAAGCTCTGGAGGCGGCGTGCCGGGAGCCAAGTCATGCGGGCGAGCGCGGCCTCGAGATCCAACACCCCCTCCTCACGCACGTAGCGCCCGAGGATCTTCGAGAAGGCGCCGTTATGCGGGGCGACCTTGCTCTCCTGGTCGTGCATGGGCAGGAGATCGCTCACCACGATCACGCCCGGCTCCGAGAGAGCCCGGCGCGTCCACTCCTCTTTCACATAGTGGTGGATCACCTGCCCTTCGGGGTGCTTCTCCCGATACTCGTTCCACATCGCCTCGTCGAAGCGCTCACCGGTGGCTGCCCACTCGACGTCGGCGTAGTCGATGGCGAACACCTCTCGCCAGTTGCGGCCGAACACCGCGGACGAGATCAGGGCCGAGCCCGCGTTGTACGGGAGCACCTCGGTCGTGACGTCGACGCCGGCATCGACGGCCTCGCGGATCTCGCGCAGGAAGAGGTCGGTGTTGCGCATCGCGTTGTGCTGGAGGTGACAGACATGGACCGACGCGCCGGTTTCGCGGGCGTACCCGAGCGCCTCGCGCAAACCGGTCGGATCGCCATTCACGCCGCGGCGCAGGTGGATGAAGACGGGCACGCCGCGCTCGGCCGCCACCTCGAAGATCATCCGGGCCTCGTCGGCGTCGACCCCCTCACTCATGTAGTCGAGAGGAAGACCGATCCCGAGGCCGCCCTCCTCGAGGCCCTCACGCAACATCTCGCGGGCGCGCTCGCGCTCGGCGGCGCTCGCCGTCTCGCGAAACACTTCGTCGGGGGTGGTGAAGAGGCTGCGCAGGGCCGTCCAGTAGCCGCGCAGGCCGACCGGACGCGGCGTGCCCACGATGAGATGGGACTGTCGCAGGCCCATCTTCACCTCGAGCCGGATTGATCCGTAGCCCACCGATGCGCCGTAGTGCATGCGCGGCGAGCCCTCGATGAGCGTGCCGTACTCCCCTACCGGATAGGCGCCCGCCTCGAGTTCGAGGGCAGTCGTGACACCGTCGCGAACCTGGTAGTCCTGGCCTAGCGGGGTGGGCGAATGGGTATGCAGGTCGATGAAGCCCGGCGCGACGACCAACCCGCTCACGTCGACCACGCGATCTCCGTCGAGCGGTGTCTCGCTGATCGCGACGATGCGACCGCCCGACACGACCACGTCGCGCACTGCGTCGAATGCGGTCTCCGGGTCGATCACCCGGCCGCCGCGCAGCACGAGCACCGAGTCGGAAGCGTGGGCGCCCTGACTGACCACGCCACACCAGAGGACCGCACAGACGACGAGCTTCGAGGTTCGAACCCGATCCACCCGATTATCTCCTTCCAGAGCGATTCCGCCCGCCAGCACTCGCCGCTCTTCGGCGCAGCGGGTCTCTGGGGATCATACTGCGCGCGGAAGCGGTGGGCTCAGCGGACGAGCAGGGCCCACCGCTTCCGCGCGCAGTATGATCCCCAGAGACCCGCTGCGCCGAAGAGCGGCGAGTCC
>JAAELW010000471.1 GCA_024226235.1 bacterium | reverse complement strand
CGCGAAAGCCAGATCAGCAGGAAGACCGGAAACGCCAGCAGCAGAGCCAGCGCCGAAAGGCCTCCGGAGAGCACGTCGCTCTCCCAGCCGGCCTCCGCGTATCTCGAGAGCTCGCCGCCGTATCTCTCGAACCACCAGAGCGCTCCGGCCAACGCGACCGCCAGCCAGGCGATCGAGAGCCAGGCCCAGGCTCTGCACAGGGTGACGCCGGAGCGGACCCGGTTGCGCAGGCGGAGCGAGCCGATGATGAGCATCAGCCCGAGGAGTAGGCCGAGCAAGTTGTAGAAGAACAGCCAGGCACCGGGCGGCATCGTGCGCGTGACGAAGTCTCCCAGCTCCGGGCCGAGCAACCGGCTCCAGTTGTCGCCGGCCCAGATCAGAGGGACCACGATCAGGTCGTTCACCTTGTCGATGAACATGATCCCGCCCAGGATGACGCCGATCGTGCCGACCACCTTCGGCCAACGAGGCGGCGGCGAGGCGGGCGCTTCTTTCTCCGTCGTGTCGGTTACCATGGTCGCTCTTCAGTACGAGTCACCCAGAGGTTCGTCATCGGACCTTAGCACGGCCCTCCACGCCGGCTGAGATCGAGTCAGACTGCTGGTTCACCGATCGGAGCAGGGCCGGCTGACGACCTGGGCTCGACCTGTCCATGAGCAAGACTCTCCTCCATCGGCTGTTCAGGGTGGGCGGCATCCCCCGCGACGCCAGGGATCGGATCCGGCGGGAAGGCATCGTGCTGCAGGACGAGGGCATCGGCGGCTCGGTGACCTACAAGGGGTATCGAGCCCCGGGGAAGTACTTCGGCTGGCGGCGCACCTGGTTCACCGGGTCGGTGGTCTTGACGCGCCGGCACTTCCTGGCCTTCAAGTACTCCCGGCCCGTCATCGGGGTGTCGTGGGACGACGACAAGCTCCGCGAGCTGGACGTCCGGCTCGAAGGCGAGAGCACGCTGCGGGTCGCGTTCGAAGCCTCGGCCTTCGACCCGAAAACGTCGGGCGAGATCGAAGTCCGGCTGTCGACGCCGCTGGCGCGGCAGCTCCTGGAACAGATCGAGCGGCATTCGGGGTGAAAACTGCCGAGGGTTTCACGCCCGGCAAGGACACAAGCGTATAGCCCGGGACCGCACAAGGAGCGCAGCGACGCAGGGCGAGCCCCGGGGTCACGAGCCCCCAGAATGTCCGATCGACGAGTCTTGAGGACCCGCACGCAGGCCGGACCCGCGTTCCGGCGGGCCGTGTCGCATTGGTCGCCCCTTCGGCCGATCGTTGGTGACGAAGGAGGGATCCCATGGCCCATGAGCTGCGAGTGCTTTTCGATCGGCAGGGAGAAGACTGGACGCTGCGTCTGGTGCCCGCCTCG
>JAAELW010000470.1 GCA_024226235.1 bacterium | reverse complement strand
GCCACCTGAAGGAAGCCCCGAAGGCGCCGACGGTCTCGGTGCAGGTCCCGCTGCCGATGTTGCTGAGCCTGGAGATGGCCCGTCAGAGCTTCCTGGACGTCTGTATCTCGGCAGGTCTGGAGGTGCTGGCCCGGGGTATGGAGGAAGACCGAACGGCCCAGTGTGGGGCCAAGGGGGCGCACGACAGCGAGCGTAAGGCCGTGCGCTGGGGGAAGACATCGAGCGAGGTCACCCTCGGGGGTCGCCGGATCCCTATCTCCCGGCCGCGAGTGCGAGGCGTCGAGGGAGGTGAACAGACCCTGCCGTGGTTCGAGTGGGCGACCGATCGTGACCCGCTGAACCTGCGGACCTTGGAGGAGGTCGCGATCGGTGTGTCGATGCGCAACTACGCCCGTGCCTTGGAGACGCTGCCGCCCGACGTGGCCGAGCGGTCGGTAACGAAGAGCTCGGTCTCGCGCCGCTTCGTAGCGTTGACGAAGGTGAAGCTGCGCCACTGGTTGTCGCGACCGCTGGGGGACTGGGATCTGCGGGTTGTGATGATCGACGGGGTCCACTTCAAGGACCGTATCCTGTTGATCTGTTTGGGGATAGAGGCGGACGGAACGAAGCACGTGCTGGGCCTGCGCGAGGGCACGACCGAGAACGCGACGGTCTGCCGTAGCCTGCTGCGGGACTTGATCGAGCGCGGCCTGCCGTCGGACCGGGCGATGCTGTTCGTGATCGATGGTGGCAAGGGGATCCATAAGGCGATCGTCGAGACCTACGGCCGCCTGGCCAAGATCCAACGCTGCCAGGTCCACAAGAAGCGCAACATCCTCGAGCACCTGCCCGAGGAACGCCACGCAACCGTCAGCCGCTTGATCAACCAGGCCTACCTGGATACCGAGGACGCGGACTTGGCTCTGCGCCAGCTCCAGCAACTGGCCTCGTCGTTCGAGGAGACCTACCCCAGTGCCACAGCTTCGGTCCTGGAGGGTCTCGACGAGACCCTGACCCTGAAGGGTCTGGGCATCCATGGCGCGCTCTACAAGTCGCTGAGGAGCACCAACGCCATCGAGAACCTCAACGGCACGGTCGGCTTTCACACGCGCAACGTCAAGCGCTGGCGCAACGGTCTGATGATCCAGCGCTGGGTGGCCATGGCGCTGACCGAAGCGGAGAAGAAGTTCCGCCGGATTCGCGGATGTGGGGCGAT
>JAAELW010000469.1 GCA_024226235.1 bacterium | reverse complement strand
GGCCCAAAGCCTCGTCGAGCCGGACCGGTACTTTGCCCGCCAGCTCGACGAGTATCTCGCGAGCCCGCAGGTTCGAGTAGACGAGCTCCCCTTCGGGGCGAAACAGCACCACCGCGGCGGGGAGATGCGCCAGCGCCGCCAAGCGCCCGGCGACCATCGACTCGCTGGCGCCGGGTTCTCCAGCCACCCCATCGCACTCCGTGATGGCAGCGTCCGGATCCCCCTGGCCGCGCTTGCCGCGGGTCAGATCGCTGCTTTCACTCAGTGCGGCCGCTCCGGCGAATCGATCATCTGTTCAGGGTTCACCCACCGGGCGCTCTGATCAACGGGCAGAACCGTGATGGACACAATCCGCCATCTTAGCGTCGACCCCCTTGATGTGGTTGACCAGCCAGGCGGTCAGCTCCTGGTACATGCGCAGCGCGATGTCTTCCGAGCCACCGCTCTGCCGAAACTCGTTCTCGAAACTCAAGAAGGTCTCCATGAAATGCCCGTGCGCCCGTTTGTTGGTCTCCGCCGCGGGGCACTGGTGGCGGTCCATACACAGCTCCTCCCGTTCGAAGTGCCACTCGGTGTAGTACTTGAGGAGATTCAGGATGGTCTTCACGGCCATCGCCGCCTCACCCTTTTCGATCGCCTCGGCGAGCTCATTGATGATGTCGATGAGATACTTATGCTGAACGTCGATGGCCCGGTGGCCGCTACTCAGCGAGTCGTCCCATGCGATCTTGAGCGATGTCCCCATGTCGATTCCTCCAAGGCTCGTC
>JAAELW010000468.1 GCA_024226235.1 bacterium | reverse complement strand
TTGCAGACCGGGCATTCGAATTCTTTGGCCATGTCGCTTCTCTTCGTCCTTGGATCCAGAGGCCTTGACCCCGCAGGCGAGGCGATCCCCACGGGAAAATGTGGCGGCCGTACTGGGCCCGCTCGTTGACCTACTGGGATGCGACGGCGGCGGCGACCTCCGTTCTTGCGGAGTCGAAGATCTCCTGGACTTTCGGGGATGCATCTGCGCCGACCATGATCTCGGGCTCGACGCGCAGGGCGGCGCGGAAGGAGGCTCGTCCCTCGGAGGGACGTTCGAGTGCGACGTGGGCGATACCGCGAAGAAGCTCGGCGCGGGCGATGCGAGGGCCAGCGTCGTCGCGGATCCAGAACTCGCCGAGAAGATCGAGACCGAGATCAGCCATGTCGATGGCCTCCTCGAAACGAGCCGAATCGAGGTAGCCGTCACCGACACCCAGGACGGAATCGATCGCGACGTACGACATTGCGGACACCTGCACGGGCGGCGGTGCTGCGACAGGCGGCAATGCCGGAACCGGGGGGGCTTCGCACTCGACAGGCGGCAATACCGGAGCAGGGGGAGCTTCACACTCGACCGGCTCCGGGATCGCAATCTCGGTCGGCACCGGGCTTTCGCATACACACTCCTGGGAAGGCATATCGTCGGGGATCTGGATGACACGACCCGCTCGGATGCGCTCCGGCTCTTGCATGCCATTCATTGCAGCAAGCTCGCTCACGGCAATGCCGTGGCGTTGGGCAATCCGCCAGAGCGTCTCGCCGCGCCTCACCCGATAGGTACGCGACTCGGGATCAGGCACCCGGACGGGAGCCGCAGCCACATCCGGTAGCAAAGGCGCGGGCTCCTGTTGTGCCAGCGCAGGCACGTCCGGTAGCAAAAGCGCGGGCTCCTGTTGTGCCGGCGCAGGCACGATCAGCTCCCTACCGACCGGAAGCTGGCGAACATCGGCGATCGCATTGCGATCGGCCAACTCGTCGACCGTCAGATCGTAGCGCCGAGCAATCGCCCAGACGGTCTCTCCGGGTGCAACCGTGTGGTACGACGAGGGGATCGGAGCACTGGTGACAGGGCCCTCCATCGCCGCTTCGGAAGCAGGCGGAAGCTCCTCGGCCATGTGGGCGCAGCCAACGAAGCCGGCCGCGAATATGGAGATGAGCACGGGCAAGCAGCGATTGTCGAACGACACGCCTGGCCTCCTTCGAACGGAAGAACACGGGGGGCGCGTGAGCTGAGCTTGCCCAGCGGCGGCTCGGCGCGCAAGACCACATCGGATCTAGCGGTCGCCTTCCCTTCGCTGACATTCGGGGCAATGCCCGTAGAGCTCATGGCGGTGGCGCAGCAACCGGAAACCGTAGCGCTCCACGATCTCATCCTGGGCAGTCTCGATCATCTGACAGTCGAACTCGATGATCTTGCCACAACGCAAGCACATCAGATGGTCATGGTGTTCCTGGTCGATCTCGTAGCGGGTGATGCCGTCGTCGAAGTGGCGCTCGCTGGCCAGACCCGCGTCACAGAGCAGCTTCATCGTCCGATACACCGTGGTGTAGCCGATATTCGGATGCCGATCGCGAACCCTCTGGTAGAGCTCATCGCCGGTGATATGACTCCTCACCTCGAGGAATACGTCGAGGATCGCCTCGCGCTGCTTCGTATGCTTGAGTTTGTGGTCCTCCAGGTACGATGCGAGCGCCTTCTGCTCGAGCCTATTGGTCATTGGGGGCGGGGCTCATCATCGCGGAGCGCACGAAGGTTGCGCTGCGCGGGCTCGTGGCTGCAATCCAGAGCAACCGCATGTTCGAACGCGCGCTCGGCCTCGGTGGAGCGACCCGCCGCGAGGTAGGCGACTCCGAGGTTGTTGAAGACGGGGGCGGCATCGGGTGTGAGCAGGGCCGCCTGCTCCAGCTCGGCGACCGCCTGTACGGCATCACCCCGATCGAGGGCCTGGCTGCCACTACGAAACAATCGGGCACCCTCGATCGATGCGCAGCCGAGCCCGGAGACCGCGGCCACAGCCACGGCCCAGAGGGCCAATATGATCGGCAACCTGCGGCGATCCATGGCGATGAGATAGCGCACGCTTCCGGCCCCGTCGCTCAGCCGTTCTGGAGGCCGTTCCCCTCGATTTCGAGCTGGGCGATCACCGGCAGATGGTCGGAGGCTTTTCGGGCGGCCGCACTCTCGTGCGCGACAACCTGCGCGATGCGTGCGCCACGGGCATAGACCCGATCGAGAGCGAGCACCGGTCGGGCGGCCGGGAAGGTGCGAGGCCAGATCATTTCCTCGTCCCCGATCAGCTCGCGTTCGAGTGTGCGAGTGGCTTTGCATTTCCGCCAGGCATTCATGTCCCCGAGCAGGATCACGGGCCCCTGGAGGCGCGGGTTGTCGAGAATGCTCTTCACCTGACGGGAACGCGTGCGATCGACCAGCGCCAGGTGCGTGGCCACCACAGCCACCGGCCCTTCACTACTCGCGAATTCCACCGCCACCGCGGATCGCTTCTCGACCCGCGAGAAGGAGAGATCGAGGGAGAACACACTCGTGATGGGCCAGCGCGAGAGGATCGCGTTCCCGATCTCACCACGCCGGTGTACTCGCGTCGCGACGAAGGCCAGGTGGAGATGCAACGCATCGGCCAGACGCTCGAGCGGATCTTCCTCCGCGTCGAAGGGTCGGAGCACCTCCTGCAAACCGATGATGTCGGCCTCGAGTTCCGAGATCACGAAACCCGCCCGGGCCGGATCGGGCCCGCGGGCTCCGTTCAGGCCTGCCCAGCGATGCACGTTGTAGCTGGCCACGGAGACGTCCCGACCCATGATCCCGCCCAAAGGCAGGGTCGGCGCGCGTACCGCGGCGAGGTACGGAATCGCAGCGGAAAGCGCATCCCTGCGCTCCGTGGCGCGCTCCCTGCGAGCGCGAGTCTCCGCACGAGTGCGACGCAGCCGAGCCACCGGAGCGGCCGACGCAGCCGGGGTATCTCGCACGATCTCCTTCTCCGTCATATAGGTGGTCATCGGTCGGCGGTACCCCGCAGTCAACCCACACCCACGGGCATGCGTGCGGATTGAATTCGACCATAGCGGACGATTTCGAGCGGGGTGAAATTCACGCGAAAACCCAACATAAACAAGCAAGTTGCGCTGAACTTTCCCGATGTGACTCAAGCCCCAAGGCGGACCCCCCTCATGCCGATAGATTGGGACCATGGCTAGACGCTCACGAAGCGCCCCCGGTTCCCTGGCGGACGCACCGGCTGTCCGCGAGGCCGCGGCCGCCCTGCTCGACGCAGTCGCAGAGGAGGCCAACAGCCGGGTATTCGACTCTGCAGCCTATGAGCGCGCGATCAAGCAGCTCGAGCGTCTGCGTGGCCGACCCCTCGGCTGGCCCATGCTGCAAGCGGGCGTCGGCCAGGGCGCACACCTTCGGCTTGCAGACGGCACCCGGCTGCTCGATTTCATCGGTGGAATCGGCGTCTACGCGTTCGGCCACAGCGACCGCAACCTGCTCGAAACCGCCGTCGCCGCAGCCGCGGTCGACACCGTCTTCCAGGGACACCTGGTACCCGGCGTCGAGAACCTGGCGCTCTCGAAGCTGCTCGTGAAGCACGCGGGCCCCCAACTGAAGCACGTGTGGCTCTCGGTCTCCGGTGCGATGGCGAACGAGAATGCGTTGAAGATGATCCTCCAGAAGCATCAGCCTGCGGATCGCATCATCGTCTTCGAGAACGCTTTCGCCGGTCGCACTCTCGCGATGGCAGAACTCACCGACAAGCCCGGCTTCCGCGAAGGCCTGCCGCTGCGCGGCAACGTGCTGCACGTTCCGTTCTACGACCCATCTCAGCCGGACCCGATCCGCCACGGCCTCGATGCCCTGGAGACACACCTCGGCCGATACCCGGGCCGGATCGCAGCGATGATGTTCGAGCTGGTACAGGGCGAAGGCGGCTTCAACACGGCACCCCCGGAGTATTTTCGGGCGCTGATGGAGCGCTGCCGCGATGCGGGCATCGCGATCTGGGTGGACGAGGTCCAGACCTTCGCGCGAACTGGCGAGCTCTACGCGTTCCGAACCCTCGGCCTCGAAGATCTCGTGGATGTCGCCACGCTGGGCAAGGTGCTGCAGGGCAGTGCGGTGCTCTTCCGCCGCCGCTACAACCCGAAGCCCGGACTGATCTCCGGTACCTACGCGGGCTCGACGGTCGGCCTGGCGGTTGGCGCGCGAATCATCGAGCGCCTCGATGATGAGGGCTATCTCGGCCCCGAGGGCCGGGTCGCGGTGCTCGCCCGCCGCGTAGAACGCCGCTTCGAGCTTCTCGGCAAGCGAATGCCGCGAGCCATCGGCCCGCGCAGCGGAATCGGCGCGATGCAGGCCTTCGTCCCGTGGAACGGGAACCCGGAGGTGGTGGGCGCCGTCCTACGGAAGTGCTTCGAAGAG
>JAAELW010000467.1 GCA_024226235.1 bacterium | reverse complement strand
CTGGTGGAGAACGCGGTCAAGTACGCCGTGGAGCCCGATCGCCGGGGTGGCCGGATCGTCATCGAGTGCCGACGCCGGGACGCGAGTTGCGAGATCCGCATCACCGACAGCGGCGATGGGTTCGATCCGGAAGCGGCGATCGAGGGCTTCGGTATCGGAGGCGTGAGACAGCGGCTCGAACTGAACTATCCCGGCGCGCATCGCTTCGAGTTCACCTGCACGCAGGGGTGCACCCTGACCATCGAGATACCGATTTGCTGAACCTGCGTGCGATCCTGGTTGACGACGAACCTCTGGCTCTGGAGCGGCTCGAGCGCATGCTCCAACCTTACGCCGCAGCGGTGGAGATCGTGGGCCGGGCCGGCGACGGCGCCGAGGCCGTGACGATCATCAACCGGCTCCGCCCGGAGTTGATATTCCTGGACGTCCAGATGCCCGGCGCCAGCGGCTTCGAGGTCCTGGAGGAGCTCGAGTATATTCCGCTCGTGATCTTCACCACGGCCTTCGATCAGTACGCACTGAAGGCCTTCGATGTGTGCTCCGTGGATTATCTGCTGAAGCCCATCGACCCCACTCGCCTCAAGGTTGCGATCGACAAGCTCATGCATTTGGCCGCCGCCGGCGGCGGTCAGGTTCAGCAGGCGGGTATGCGCGAGGCGCAAATCACCTTGCAGGAGCCACATCGTCGCCGCATCCAGGTGAAGACCGGCGACCGCATCAAGCTGATCCCCGTTGCCGATATCCTCTACTTCCGCGCCAGCGCCAAGTACGTGGAGGTGCACACTATTGGCGGCGGCTCGCACCTCATCACCGATTCGTTGAGCAGTCTCGAGCTGGAATTGTCTCCCAGCGAGTTCACGCGGGTGCACCGCTCGATCATCGTGAACATCGGCGCCATCGACGAGATCGGACGGACTCTCGATGGGGGATACGAGCTGCGCCTCAAGAGCGAGGCCCGGACCCGGCTGCCGGTGAGCAGGCGTTATCGGGCTCGCCTGGATCTCGCCTGAAGTTTTCCTGGCCGTGGCCGGAAGAGCAGGTACCGGCGATCACACGTCACCTGATGAGGGAACTTCGTGGATCTCGACATGTAAGTTGTCGACCCCCCTTCAAAACAGTCGCTCGGACACATATGATGCGGGAGCTTCTCTTCAACTCAAGCGAATATCAGGAGGATCGTAATGAGCCGGACCGGAAAGCAAAACTCGTTGCCATCGCCCCGGGGGACAGCGAGATATCTACCTGCCGCGGTCTTGTCAATCGCGTTCCTCTTCGGCGG
>JAAELW010000466.1 GCA_024226235.1 bacterium | reverse complement strand
CGTGCATCCGCGGAGAATAACCGTCCGTCCAGCGAGGATCGAACCACCGATCGCCGTCGCCGGGTCGCCCATCGCGCAGGGATCTGGGGGGGGGTCAGGGCGCTCCCAGCCGGCTCATCAATCGCTTGGTAAAGAGGTATGCGTCGCCGGGCCACCGGGCGGAGACGTAGAGACCATCCTCGACGACGAACGCGGCAGTGTCGTCTGCTGCGGTTCCCCGGGGTCCGATCGTGATCGGGCCCTTCTCGAATTGCACGCTCGCGTCGTCGAGCACGGCCCGCACCTCGGTTTCGACGTAGGCCGGGTAGGTCCGGTAGTAGCGCCCGAGCTTCCAGAAGGTGAGGCCGTAGGCCATGCCTTCCATGTAGCGGGGCAGGCACGTCGTGCGACGGGAGGCCAACACGCTCCTGCCCGTCGTCGGATCTCGCGTCCGCGCCAACACGAGGACACCGTGGCAGATGGCTCCGAGCGGTCGCTCGAGTGCGCAGAAGCTTGCGACGCGCTCTTGAAGGAGCTCGCTCGCCAGGTATTGCCGCATGCCCGGTGCATGTCCGCCGGCAAGCAGTAGCGCGTCGAATTCCCGCATCTCGAGGTCTTCCCAACGCAACGGATCCTGGAAGCTCGAGCAGTCTTCCATCTCGTGGTAGAACTGACAGGCTTCGGGTTCGGCACCGAGCTTGCCGAATAGCACGCCGGTCAGCAGCAGGGGATCGGCCTGGGCCACACCGCCTTCTTCGGTCGCGAACACGACCTCGTGGCCGGCCCGGGTCAACATGCGCCAGGGTACGGCGACTTCGGTCACGTCGAAGTCGAGATCCGGAAGCGGGATGAGGACACGCGCCATGGCCGGGGCTTAGCACAGCGGGGTCTGTCCGAACCGGATCCGGGGCCGCGGCGACCCCTGCTGGTAGTATCGGAACGTGGGGCGGAAGGATCTCGGAGTCTATGTACATGTGCCTTTCTGTGAGCGCGTGTGTCCGTATTGCGACTTCGCGGTCGTCGCTCGTCGCGTTCTCGAACCAGCCGAGGAGCAACGAACCGTCGCGGCACTCCGAAAGGAGCTCCGCGCGCGAGCGCCGGCCTATCCGGGGCACGACCTGGCGACGATCTACTTTGGCGGGGGGACTCCAGCCCTCCTCCAACCGGCTTCGATCGCGGGCCTGATCGGGGACATCCAGAAGCACTGGAACGACGGAAGCGAGCCGCGGGAGGTCACCCTCGAGCTCAACCCGAGCACGCTGGAGCGCGAACGGTTGCCGGCGTTCCGGGATGCTGGCGTGGATCGGCTCTCGATCGGCGTCCAGTCCTTCGATGATGGAAGCCTGCACAGGCTGGGTCGTGCGCATCGAGTCGAGGAGGTCCACCGGACCCTGGAGGCCGCACGCGCCGCTGGCTTCGCGAATCTCTCGCTGGATCTGATCTTCGGCGTGCCCGGCCAGGATCTCGCTTCGGTGCAGCATGATGTTCGTGAGGCCCTGGCGTATCGGCCCGAGCATGTCTCGGCCTATGGGCTCACGGTGGAAGAAGGCACCCCATACGCCACCGCGGTGGCTCGGGGCCAGTTCCACCCGCCTGACGACGAGACCGCGGCAGCGATGATGGAGGCGGTCGCTGCAAGCCTCGGGGCCGGCGGCCTCGAGCGCTACGAAATCTCGAACTACGCTCGGCCCGGCTACGAGGCCCGCCACAATCGACGCTACTGGCGGCGCGAACCCGTCCTGGGAGTCGGCGTCGGGGCCCATTCCAGCGAGTCTGCCGGGCCTCGAGCCCCTCATGGGGCTCACCGGGCAAATGAGCGTGACCTGGCAGCCTGGCTCGATCGGGTCGAGAGCGGCGGCGCTGCCACCCCTCCGGAGGTCGACCTGTTGGATGAGAGGGCCGCCCGTGCCGAAGCGGGGTTCCTGGCCCTTCGCACCCGTGCCGGCCTCGATCGGCTGCGCTTCGAGGCCGAATTCGGACTCTCACCCGAGGCCTGCTGGCCCGTGCTGGAACAACTCGAGGAGGCCGGATTGCTCGAGCAGGCCGGCGAGGCGTGGCGGCTCACGCAGTCCGGATGGCTGCTCTCGGATACGGTATTCGAACGACTCGTGTAGGGCTTTCGTTGACGCTCCGACGGGCCGATGGTATGGGTCAGCTATCCGATTTCATTGGGTTTTCCGGTCCGCGGGGTATCGCGGGCGGAATCCCCTGGGGTCATCCATTCTGTCCGATCTCCCGCACACGAAAGCCTCGCGAAGCCCGCTTCTCTCCGGACGTCAGGGTCAGGTGATGAACGTCGTGGTGTCGTCCTACGTCGGGGAAGCTGCGCCGGTGGCATCGGACACGATTTCCGCGCTCCTGCCGATCGCGCTGTCTTCGGCGAGTGTGCGTACCACGCTCGCCGAGCTGGGCGAGCTTTCGCTGGTCGTGAAGCCGCACCGCTCTGCCGGCAGTGTGCCGACACTCGATGGCTTCCGTGTCTATGTCGACCAGCTGTTCGAGCCCCGGGGGCTCGGCCCCTACGAACAACGGGACGTCGCCGGCCAGCTCGAGTCCGAGGCCGCTCCCGGCCTGGCGACCGGGATCTCGCGACTACTCTCGCAACGCACTCGCCAGATGGGCTTCGTGCTGGCGCCTCGCCTCGAGCGCGCTGCGATGCAGCATGTGAGCTTCGTCCGCGTCTCCTCCGAACGTGTGCTCTGTGTGCTCGTCTCGACCGACGGTGCTGCCTATCAACGGATCTTCGATCAGATGGGTCGCGGGGATCAGGCTCATCTGGATCGGCTGGCCGCGACCCTGAACGAACGTATTGCAGGACAGACTCTTCCTTCCCTCCGCCGCAGGCTTCTCGAGGAAGCTGACGACCTGCGCAGCGAGTCGGATCTGCTTCTCGAGCGCGTCTTGCGCTTCGGCCGGGCGGCCTCGGGCTCAGAGGAGGAGGGCGAGATCCTCGTGGCGACCTGGCTCGCACTGCTCGAACAACCCGAATTCCACGATGTCGAGCGGGTTCGCTCGCTTCACGCTGCGCTCGAGGAGAACGAGCGTCTCGTCGAAGTGATCGATCGGGTGCTTCGGGATGATGGCGTGACGATTGCCTTCGGCGACGACACCGGTGAGCCGGCGTTGCGGGGCTGCGTCGTCGTCGCGGCGCCGTATGGGACGGGTGAGCGGCGCAGTACCCTGGGTGTCATCGGGCCGAGTCGGCTCGACTACGCCCGGGTGGTGCCGCTGGTGGATTGCGTTTCGCGTCTCGCGACGGACTGGGTGGGAGCACAATGAGCCAAGCGGGTGATGACCGGGAGCAGAGCGAAGGCTGGGAGGCCCTCAGCGAAGAGCCGGCCGAGGGTACGATCGCGCCTAGCGCCGAACTCGAGGATGCGCTGCGCGAGGCGGCCGAGGCCGTCGAGGCCCGGGAAGAGGAGCGCACCAATCCCAAGGGCGGCGGGCCCGCCTTTGCAGTGCCGCACGAGGCCCACGAGCGGGTGCTCGAGCAGCTCGAGGCCACGCGGCAGGAGCTGGAGGCCCAGAAGGAGGCGGGTCTGCGGAAGCAGGCCGATTTCGAGAATCTCCGCCGGCGAGCTCTCAAGGAGAGGCAGGACGCCCATTCTTACGGGCACGAAGGCCTGGCGCGCGATCTGCTGGCCACCGTGGACAACCTCGAGCGTGCGATCGAGCACGCAAAAGCCAGCGAACACGGGGATTTCGAGAGCATCTTGCAGGGTGTCGAGATGGTCCGGCGAGAGATCCTGACGGCCCTCGCTCAGCACGCGGTGCTCCCTGTAGAAGCCTTGGGGCAGCCTTTCGACCCCAATGTTCACGAGGCCATGGCGCAGATGGACAGCGATGAGGCCGAATCTGGCACCGTTCTCGAGGTTCTCCAGCCCGGCTACCAGCTCCGCGATCGCCTGCTGCGGCCCGCCCGGGTCGTAGTTTCACGAAAGCCTGAGGCCCAACTGGCCGAAAAGCACGAGGACGGAACTGAAGCGTAGACTGGGTGGCTAGGACGGCGCCCTGTCTGGAGGGGCGACGTTCGATGAGCAAGGTCATTGGGATCGACCTCGGGACCACCAACTCCTGTGTCTCCTTGATGGAGGGCGGCGAGCCTCAGGTGATTCCGAATGCGGAGGGTGCGCGTACGACCCCTTCCATGGTCGCCTTCACCGAGCAGGATGAAATCCTGGTCGGGCAGGTGGCGAAGCGGCAGGCTGTGACGAACCCCGCGCGGACGTTGTATGCCGTCAAGCGCCTGATCGGAAGCAAGTTCGAAACGGATGTCGTGACCCGCTTCGCCGAGCATGCGCCCTTCGATATCGAGGCCGCCGAGAATGGCGACGCCTGGCTCCGGGTTGGCGACCGCCTGTGCTCGCCGCCCGAGATCCAGGCGATGGTGCTAGGGAAGATGAAGGAGACCGCTGCCGAATTTCTCGGAGAGAATGTTTCGGATGCGGTCATCACGGTTCCCGCCTACTTCAACGATGCCCAACGCCAGGCGACCAAAGACGCGGGCAAGATCGCCGGCCTGAACGTGCTGCGGATCATCAACGAGCCCACGGCAGCGGCGCTCTCTTATGGCATTGGCGATGAGAGCGAGGAAGACAAGATCGTCGCCGTATTCGACCTCGGTGGCGGTACCTTCGATATCTCGATTCTCGAGCTTGGAGACGGTGTCTTCGAGGTGAAGAGCACCAACGGTGACACCCACCTGGGCGGTGAGGATCTGGACCGCCGCATCGTGGAATACTTGATCGAGAGTTTCGAGGAGGCCGAAGGAATCGACCTCCGCGAAGACAAGATGGCTCTGCAACGGCTCAAGGAAGCTGCCGAGCGCGCCAAGCACGAGCTCTCGTCTTCGTCAGAGACCGACCTCAACCTTCCGTTCATCGCTGCAGATGACTCGGGGCCAAAACACCTTAACGTCACGATCACGCGCGAACGCCTCGAAGCGCTGGTGGCGGATCTGATCGATCGCCTGGTGGAACCTTGTGAGACCGCGATCGCGGATGCGGAGGTTTCAAAGGAAGAGATCGACGAGGTGATCCTGGTCGGTGGCATGACCCGCATGCCGAGAATTCAGGAGAAGGTCGCTGAGATCTTCGGCAAGAAGCCTCATAAGGGCGTGAACCCGGACGAGGTCGTCGCCTCGGGGGCCGCGATCCAGGCGGGCGTGTTGAAGGGTGATGTCGAGGATGTGCTGCTGCTCGACGTGACGCCGCTTTCACTCGGTGTCGAGACCCAGGGCGGTGTGTCCACGAAGATCATCGAGAAGAACAGCACGATTCCCGTGAAGAAGAGCCAGGTGTTCTCGACCACCGAGGACAACCAGAACGTCGTGCGCATTCACGTGATCCAGGGCGAGCGCGAGATGGCGAGCGACAACAAGAGCCTGGGGCGTTTCGAGCTGGTGGGCATTCCGCCGGCCCCGCGCGGGGTACCCCAGATCGAGGTCAGCTTCGAGATCGATACGGACGGGGTGGTGAGTGTCTCGGCCAAGGATCTCGGCACGAACAAGAGCCAGCAGATCCGCGTCACGGCCTCTTCCGGCCTGACCCAAGATGAGATCGACCAACTCGTCGATGAGGCCAGCGCAAACTCCGATGCGGACAAGCAGCGCCGCGGCTTGGTCGATCTGGAGAACAAGGCGGATGGCCTCGCCTACAGCACCGAGCGGACGCTCGAGGAGTACGCCGAGCACATCGCCGAGGAAGACCGGGTGGCGCTCGAATCCGCGGTCGAGAAGACCCGAGCTGCCCTCGGCACGAACGACATCGCATCCCTCGAAGTCGCCATCGACGAGCTCTCCGCGCTTTCCTACCAGATGACGGAGACCCTCTACGCCACTCTGGGCGAAGAAGAACCGGAGTAATGCGGAAGAAACGCCCAATTCCCCGCGGGGTGCGCTTGACCTTCGAGCGTCAGTGACGATCTTACCGCCCTCGAATGGCCAAGCGTGATTACTACGAGGTGTTGGGGGTCTCTCGGGGCGCCTCGGACGATGAGCTGAAGAAGGCGTACCGCAGCCTCGCGATGGAGAACCATCCGGATCGCAATCCGGATGATTCCGAGGCGGAGGAGCGGTTCAAGGAGGCGTCCGAGGCCTATGCGGTCTTGTCAGACGCCGCCAAGCGCAGCCAGTACGACCAGTTCGGACACCAGGGAATGGGGGCAGGGGGGCCTGGCGGCTTCCCGGGCGGCTTCCAGGACGTCGGCGACATGTTCACCGACCTGTTCGGAGATCTCTTCGGAGGGCGGATGGGCGGTCGTGGAGGCCGCGGCCGCGGACAGCGAGGGGCGGATCTCCGGTACAACCTGGAGATCGAGCTGCTCGATGTCCTCGAAGGCAAGCAGGTCTCGCTCGACCTGCCGAAGATGATGGTCTGCGAGACTTGCACGGGCTCGGGCGCGCAGGAGGGTTCCGAGCCCGAGCGCTGTGGCCGGTGCCAGGGCACCGGGCAGGCGATCTTCCAGCAGGGGCTTTTCCGGATCAGCCGGCCTTGTGAGGCCTGTCGGGGCGAGGGCTTCGTCGTGCGCGACCCGTGCAGGGATTGTCGGGGCAGCGGGCGCAAGGAAGGGCAAAAGACGATCAAGGTGCGAGTGCCCGCCGGGATCGAAGACGGCATGCGTCTTCGCGTGGCAGGCGAGGGCGAGGCTGGAATCTCCGGAGGCTCCCCGGGCGATCTCTACGTCGTGATGCACATGAAGGAGCACCCGTTCTTCGAGCGCGACGGTCCGGATCTCCTCGCCGAGGTTCCCGTGCCGCTCGTGCACGCCACCCTCGGAACCGAGGTCGAGGTGCCGACTCTCGAAGGCAAGGTGAAGCTGCGGATTCCGGAAGGCACCCAGCCGGGCAAGGTTCTTCGCCTGCGCGGAAAGGGCCTGCCGTCGCTGAACGGAAGCGCTCGCGGCGACCAGTTGGTGCGGGTCTTCGTCGAAGTGCCGACCAAGCTCACTGGCCCCCAACGGGAGCTGCTCGAGCAGTTTGCCGAGGCGACGGGTACCGAGGTTTCACCCGTCACGAAGGGCTTTCTCGACAAGCTCCGGGATCTATTCGATTGAAGCCGGGGGTCCGTCGCGGAGCGGCTGCGGCGCTGGGCCTGGTGCTCGCGATCGGTTGCCAATCTCCGTTGACTCCCCGCGGTGCAGTCGGCCGGGCTGCGTACCTGGATGCATTGGCGGTGTTGGCCGCCGATCCGGTCGCCGGCCGCGAGGCGCTGGGCAGTTTCCTTCAGGCCCAACCGAACAGCCTCTACGCGGACGATGCGGCTTTGCGTCTGGCTGAGATTGCGATCGCCGAAGGCAGCCCGGCCGAGGCCCTGCGCCACCTGCGGTGGGCCGTGCAGCGTCAACCGGCCGGCGACAAGATCGACGCGGTTCGGCTGGAGCTGGCTGGCTTGGAACTCGACGCCGGCGAGATCTCGACCGCGGCGCACACGGCTGCGGCCATTCGGATCTCCCTGCTGGACGCGGAGCGAAGACGTCGAGCGCACCGGCTCAGAGCGGCCATCGCTCGCGCCACCGGCGATGCGGACGAGGAACTGCGTTGGCTCGGCCGCGTTCGTGCGGATCAGGATGATGTGGAGGAAGCGGCACGGGTCGAGGCACGCATCGATGAGCTGCTCGCGGGTCTCGACGCGGCGGGCCTGGAGCAGGCCAGTCTCAGCCTGGGTCGCCGACAGCCCGCCGGTCGGCTGTGGATCCACCGGTCCGAGCGTGCACTGGCAGAGGGCGACCGCTCGGCCGCGGCCCTGGCCTTGGCCCAGGCGGGGCGGTTGCCACTTACCCCGTCCGAGGCTGGCCGGCTGGCACATCTGAAGGCCCGTCTGGCCCGTGCTGCGACGAGCGGAATCACCGATCTGCCCGGTTGGACCGAGGCGGATGGTGCCGGCAGCTGGGCGTTGCCCGCCGAGGCCGCAACTCTCGGTGTGGTGCTCCCCCTTTCCGGGTCATACGCCGAGTTCGGCCGTGAGACCCTCCAGGGTGTGTTGTTGGCCACGGGGCTCTTCGATGGCAGCCGCACGGCGCCCTCGGCGCTTCGTCTCGAGGTTCGCGATAGCGGCGGGGACCCCGCTCGCGCCGCCGCCGCGGTGGCGGAGCTGGCTGCCAATCCCGAAGTGATTGCTTGCATAGGTCCCCTGCTCGCAGCCTCGGCCGAGGCCGCGGCACCGTGGGCCGAGCAACATGGGCTGCCGCTTGTCACCCTGACCCGCCGCGAGTCGGTGGCCGCGCAGGGCCTCTACATCTTCCGCGCCGGTGCGACGCCCCGGCTCGAGTCCGAACGGGTTGCTGCCTATGCGGCGGAGGATCTGGGCCTGCGGCGATTCGCAATTCTCTACCCCGACGACGCGACCGGTCGGGAGCAACGCGCCCATTTCTGGGACGCAGTCGAAGCTCGTGGCGGCCAAGTGGTCGGAGTGGGCCGCTACGCATCCGATGCGACCGATTTTCGTCTTCCCATTCGCCGCTTGATCGGCTTCGAATTCCTGACCGGGGGCCAGCGGCAGGCCCTGGCCGAACGCGGACGACTGCAGAAACGTGCAAAACGCCTGCCGCCAGAGCAAGCCGCGGAGCTGCGCGAGGAAGCGCTGGAGCTCACGGCACCGGATGGTGCACCGCTTCCGCCATTCGTGGATTTCGAGGCGCTATTCATCCCCGATGCCCACGAGAACGTGGCACTCCTCGCGCCCCACCTGGCTTTCCACGAGGTTCTTGGCGTCCGGTTGTTGGGGACAGCGGGGTGGAACCATCCCGATCTCGTGAACATCGGCGGATCCCATGTGAACGGAGCCGTATTCGCGGCGCCGTTCTTCGCTGCGAGCAACCAACCCTTCACGGCCGAGTTTGCGCGGCGCTTCGCGTCCAGCTTCGATGCGCGCCCTGGTGTTCTCGCGGCACAGGCTTTCGATGCTGCACACCTCGTATCCATGCAAGTCGCCCGCGGCTCCCTTGGGCGGGAGGCCGTGCTGAACGGCCTGCTCCAGGCCGAGGGTGTGGTCGGGGTATCGGGCGTGCTTTCGATGGGCCCCGATGGGTCCGTTCTGCGCCGACCGAACCTGCTCGGAGTCGAACGTGGCGAGATCATTTCGGTCGATGAGACCGGTGTTGCGCCCTACTTGCACATGCCTGAGGTCGAATCCGACGAGGTTGTCGACCCCGATGCTTAAGCGCGTTCCCCGAAGCGTCGAAACGCATTGGGATGGCGAACGACACCTCCTCCTTTGATTTCGGCATTCCGGACGAACTCCCGATCCTCCCGCTTCGCGAGTTCGTGGTGTTCCCGTACATGGTGCTGCCCATATTCGTTTCGCGGGAGCGGAGCATCGCGGCAGTCGAGGATGCACTGGCGGGAGATCGACTCGTCCTGCTGACCGCCCAACGCAACGCGGACATCGAAGATCCCGATGCCGATGATCTGCACCGGGTGGGTACGGTGGCGATGGTGATGCGTATCCTGCGACTGCCGGACGGCCGTGTGAAGGCGTTGGTCCAGGGTCTCACCAAGGCACGCATCGAATCGTTCGTGGATAGCGAGCCCGCCACCTGGGCTGCCGTCTCCGCATTGCCCGAAGAGTCGGAGGGCGAGTGGTGCGTGGAAGTCGAGGCGTTGATGCGCACGGTGCGAAGCCGGGTCGAGGAGCTGCTTCCACTGAAGAACCTCCCGCCGGAGGTGCTTTCGATCACCGCCAATGTCTTCGAGCCCGGTCGCCTGGCCGATCTCGTGGCGTCGAACTTGAAGCTGCGTCTGGGCGAGGCCCAGGAGGTGTTGGAGGTCATCGACCCGATCGCGCGTCTGCGCAAGGTCGACCGCTTGCTGTGCCGTGAGCTGGACGTGACGACCATGCAGGCGGAGATCCAGAGCCAGGCCAAAGAGGAGATCAGTCGCGGACAGCGCGAGCACTATTTGCGCGAGCAGCTGCGCGCGATCCAGACCGAACTCGGTGAGGTCGATCCCCGGATGGAGGAATCCGCCGAGTACCGGATCAAGATCGAGGAGGCCGGGCTTCCGCCGGAGCCTCTCGAAGAGGCGATGAAGCAGCTTCGCCGATTCGAGCGCATGCATCCCGACGGGCCCGAAGCCCAGGTCGTGCGAAGCTATCTCGAGTGGATGACCGATCTGCCGTGGTCCCGTACCTCACCCGACCGGATCGATCTGATCCAGGCTCGAGAGATTCTCGATCAGGACCACGCTCACCTGAAGGGGATCAAGGATCGCATCCTCGAGTTTCTCGGTGTGCGCAAGCTACGCGCCGATTCCCGGGGCTCGATCCTCTGCTTCGTGGGACCGCCGGGTGTCGGCAAGACCTCCCTCGGCCGTTCGATCGCCCGGGCCATGGGGCGCGAGTTCGTGCGCATTTCTCTCGGTGGAGTGCGAGACGAGGCAGAGGTTCGTGGACATCGTCGGACTTACGTGGGCGCTTTGCCCGGTCGCATCATCCAGGGTTTGAAACAGGCTGGTACGAACAATCCGGTGTTCATGCTCGACGAGATCGACAAGCTCGGAAACGACTACCGCGGCGATCCGTCGTCGTCACTGCTCGAGGTGCTCGATCCGGAGCAGAACAGCAAGTTCAGCGACCACTACCTGAACGTGCCGTTCGATCTCTCCGGGGTGTTCTTCGTGGCCACAGCGAATCTATTGGATTCGGTTCCCGGTCCACTGCGGGACCGCATGGAAGTGGTTCAGGTGCCTGGCTACACGCCGGAAGAGAAGCTCGAGATCGCGCGTTCGTACCTCGTACCACGGCAGGTCGAGGAAGCGGGCCTGCCCGAAGATCGGATCCAGTGGTCCGATTCCGCGCTCTCCTCGATCGTCACCGATTACACCTATGAGGCGGGTGTGCGTGGATTGGAGCGACAGATTGCGAGCGTGTGTCGCAAGGCCGCACGCCGCGCGGCCGAAGGCGATGAAACCGGGGTGCGGGCCGACAGGCGCTCGCTGGTCAGGCTCCTCGGCCCTCCGCGCTATGCCCAGGAAGAGATCGATCGCGAGGGTGAGATCGGAGTCACCAACGGGTTGGCCTGGACCGAAGCGGGAGGGGACGTCCTGCGGGTCGAGGCGGCCACGACCCGTGGTCGCGGGTTGGTGCTCACCGGCCAGCTCGGTGACGTGATGAAGGAATCCGGTCAAGCAGCGCTGACCTGGGCACGCTCGCGGGTGGCAGATCTGGGTGCGGATTCGGCACGGCTCGAGCGCAATGAGGTGCATGTACACGTACCGGCGGGAGCGATCCCAAAGGACGGTCCTTCCGCCGGAGTCACGATGGCGACTGCGATGATCTCCCTGGCGACCGGAGTGCCTTTGCGCCCGGATGTCGCGATGACCGGTGAGGTGACCCTGGTGGGAAAGGTCCTGCCCGTGGGCGGTGTCCGCGAGAAGGCCTTGGCTGCGCTTCGCGCTGGCATTTCGACCGTGATCCTGCCAGAGCGAAACCTGGTCGACGTGAAGGAGATTCCGCGCGAGGTCGCACGGCGCATCCGCTTCGTCGGGGCCGCCCACATGGATGATGTCCTGGAAGCCGCGCTGGCCGGGAAGCTCCCCGGTCGCGAGCGCACTCTCCGTCGGAGCAACCCCCGAACCGATCGGAGCAATTCCGCGACCGCCAAGTCCCAGAGCTGAGTCATACACCCCCAACAGGCCATCTGCACCCTACACTCGGGGTGTGAAGCTCCGGCAGGTGGGAGAGTTCGGACTGATCCAGCGCATCGAGCGCCTGGCCCGCCATATCCACGGTAGTGCGGTCGCGCTGGGCATCGGAGACGATGCCGCCCTGTTGCGTGCGAAGGCGGGCGAGGATATCGCCGTGACGAGTGATGCCTTCGTCGAAGGTGTCCACTTCCGCTTCGATCACGAGAGCCCACGCACCGCGGGTCGTCGCGCGCTGGCCGCCACGCTGTCCGATCTGGCCGCGATGGGTGCGCGGCCTCTCGGCTTCACGCTGTCGCTCTCGGTCGCACCGGATCGCGAGGTCGATCGCGTTCTCGCTGTCGTGAAGGGTGGCCTCGAAGTGGCGGCGGAGCACGCCTGTCCGCTGGTGGGGGGCAATGTCGCAGCTTCCGAGAGCTTCGAGCTTCATCTGACCGCACTGGGCGCAGTCACCCGGGGCCGAGCGCTTGGGCGGGCCGGTGGCCGGCCTGGGGATCATCTGTTCCTTTCCGGGCCCGTGGGTCGAAGCGCACTCGAGCGCGCGAGGGGTCGCGTGAAGCACGTGCCCGAGCCTCGCATTGCGCTGGGCCGCGCCCTCGCCTGGACCGGACGGGTCAGCGCGTGCATCGACGTCTCCGATGGTGTGCTCGCGGATCTGGCCCATCTTTGCCGGGCCTCCGGTGTCGGGGCTCGTCTGCGCGTTCCGGAGCTTCCCCGGCCGGTGGGCTTCGAGGCTGCCTGTCGGCGCGCGGGTCGCGAGCCGGAAGAGCTGCTGCTCGCCGGTGGCGAGGACTACGAACTGCTCTTCAGCGTGAGGGGGTCAGCTCCCATCGATCTGCCACCGGAGCTCGCCGCAACCACCTCGTTGGTACCGGTCGGTGTGCTGGCGCGGGGAGGACTCGAGGTGGTGGGTGGCCAGGGGGGTGTCGCGGATTCCGGCCGGGAATCGGGGGGATGGCGGCACTTCTGAGCGGCTATTCCGGCCCGCTCCGGTTCTGGAATTCTGGCGGACATCGCATCAAGAAAGCACCCGGGAACACCGATACCCGGGGGTGTGAGGCTCTCCCTGTCCCACAAGTTTGCGATCGGCGCAATGCTGGTTGCCGGTGTCGTGCTGCTGATCCCTTGGCTGCTCGAGCAGTGGGGTATGCCCATGGCCTCCTGGGCCCGACCGTTCCTGGCGCTGGGTGCCGGCGGGGTTCTGGCTTGGGCGATCTCGGCGCGCATCGCGGGTGGATACCGCCCGGTGCTCGAGCTCTCCGAGCGGATCCTGGAAGGGGATCTTCGCGAGAGCGTGCCGGTCACGCCGGGCCGCTTCCCGGACGAGAGCAGTGATCTGGTCCGAAACATGGTGGAGGCCGTGCGGCGGTTGCGCGAGGTGATGGCGGGTATCCAGCACAACGCGAAGCAGGTGGACCACGGCGTCGACACGCTTCGCGGTGCGGTCAATGGCGTCCACACCTCGGCCGAGGACACGACGAGCACGCTCTCCGAGATTTCCAAGGGTGCGTCACAGCAGCAGGTGTTGATCGGAGAAGTGACCCGCCTGATCAATGACATTGCCTCGGCGATCGAGGTGAACTCCTCGCGGGCTCGCGAGGCGTTTGGTTTCGCTGCCGAGGCCAACCAGAAGGCGAATGCCGGTGTCGATGTGTCGCGCCTCGCGATCGAGAAGATGCGCAGCGTGTTCGAACGGGTCGAGCAAGCCGGTGGGAATGTCTTTCAGCTCGAAGCCAAGACCCGTCACGTCAATCAGATCACCGAGATGATCACCAGCGTCGCTTCGCGAACGAACCTGCTCTCGCTGAACGCCTCCATCGAGGCCGCTCGCGCCGGGGAGGCCGGGCGCGGCTTTGCTGTGGTGGCAGACGAGATCCGCAAGCTTGCCGAAAGTGCGGCACGCAGCGCCGAAGAGATCTCGAAGCTCGTCAGCGAGATCGAGACTGATACCCAGAGCGTGGCCGACGAGATGCGCGAATCCGGCCAGATGATTTCCGAGGGACGTGAGGACGTGAACACCATCGCTGCCTCCCTCGAGCAGATTCGATCGGCCGTGGGCGAGGCAGCCGGCCGTGCCGAAGAGATCTTCCAGGAGGCTGACGATCAGGCCCGCGACGCCGAGACGATGGTTCAATCCATGGATGAGGTGGCGAAGGTCTCGCTGGTGAACGCATCGGCTGTCGAGGAGGTCGCCGAGCTGGCGCGCCAGCAGCAGCAGGCGGTGGCCGAGATGACCGAGGCGTCGTGCTCCCTGGCAGGCTTGTCTGGCGATCTCGCGGAGATGGTTGGGCGCTTCGATACCGGCGCCTCAGTGGAAGAGCGATGAGCGAATCGACCTCTTCATCCGTAGCAGAGATCGGAGATCGGCTGCTTGCGTTCGAACTCTGTGGCGGGCTCTACGCGGTGCCGATCGCCGACGTGGCGGAAGTCACGGAGCTCCACCAGCTCGCATCGGTCCCGATGGTGCATCCACGGGTCGGCGGCGTCGTGAACTACCACGGTGACGCGGTGCCGATCGTGTTTGGTGATGCGCTCCTCCAGATCGATCGGCCTGAATATTCTGTGGATCGGCCGCTCTTGATCCTGGCCAGGGATCCCGACGATCCGAACCGTTACGGCATGCCCGTCGACAAGGTCCTGGGCCTGATCGACGGTCCGCCGGCCTACGCGCTCGATGCAGAGCCGATTGCCGATCGGCGGCCTCACGGCGAACGCATGGTCAGCGTGCTCGATCCGAGATGTCTGCTCGAACGGGCGACGCAAGTGATATCGCGCTCTGTGGCGAATGGCGCCGCGGAACCAACTCATGGGGAATACACATGAAGAGAATCTTGATTGCCGATGACGCTTCTTTCATGCGGCAGATGATCCGAGACATCATCGAGCCGGAGGGCTACGAGGTGGTGGGTGAGGCTTCGGACGGAGTCGAAGTGATCGACCAGTTTCTGGAGCTGCGCCCGGATCTCGTGATGATGGACATCGTGATGCCGAAGCGTTCCGGCATCGATGCGGTGAAGGCCATCAAGGTGGAGGACCCCGGCGCCACAGTGGTGATGTGCAGTGCCCTCGGGCAGGAAATGCTGGTCATGGAAGCGATGGAGGCGGGCGCCAAGGACTTCATCGTGAAGCCCTTCAAGCCCGACGCGGTTCTCACGACCCTCGGCAAGGTGCTCGAGAAGGAAGACTGAGATTGGATCTCGCGAAGTACCGGGCGCTGTTTTTGGAGGAGGCGACGGATCATCTCTCTGAGATGAGCCAGGCACTCCTCGTGCTCGAGAAGCGACCGGATGCGAGTGAGGCCATCGACGAAGCCTTCCGTATGGCTCATTCGATCAAGGGTATGGCGGGATCCCTCGGCTACGATTCGATCACCGAGCTCTCCCACAAGCTCGAAGACACGATGGAGCGCTTCCGTGCGGTGGGCGCGGTACCCGCCGGTGAGAGCGGGTTGGTCCTGCTCTTCGCGGGCCTCGAGGGCCTGGAAAAGATGGTGGCGTCGGTGCGGGCGGGCGATGAACTCGCGATGGCCGACCCCGGGCTCCTGCGCAGACTCGAGGGGGTCGTCGACTCCGGCGGGCGAGAGAGCCCGCAGGCCACGGATCGGGATCCAACGCGCTCAGTGGAGCCGGACCCAAAAAAAGCCGAGACGCCGTAGCACCCGGGACCGGGGCTGGAGCTGCGGCAAGCGCAACGGCCACCCCCGTTTCGAGCGCCCCACAGCCCTCGGTGCGGGTTCGTACCGAGACCCTGGATCGCTTCCTCGCCTCAGTGGGTGAGGTGATCCTGAGTTCCAGCCACCTGCGGGGGACCGCGGAGAGTTCGCCGGGAACGATTTCCGCGAATCTCGGCTCGGGATTCGACCGGATGGAGCGCGTGGTCGGCGATCTGCAGCGTCGCGCTCTCTCCCTGCGCACCGCACCGCTGCTGAGAGTGCTCGATACGTTGCCCCGAATGGGGCGCGATATCGCCCGAACGATCGGCAAAGAGGTCGACATCGAGCTGCGGGGGGCGGAGCTGGAGCTCGATCGCGCCATCCTCGATCGGCTCGGGGATCCCCTGGTTCACCTGGTGCGCAACGCGGTCGATCACGGGTTGGAGATGCCAGAGGTCCGCCGCGAAGCTGGAAAGCCACCGGCGGGGCGGGTGGTGGTCGAGGCTCGTCGGGAGAAGGATCAGGTTCTGATCTCGGTGGAAGACGATGGCTGCGGAATCGATCTGGACTCGGTGAAGCAGCGCGCCATCGACGCCGGAGTTCTCCACGAGGATCTGGCCGACGAACTTCCGGCGGATGAAATTGCAGCCCTGGTATTCCGTCCCGGTGTCAGTACTGCGACGGAAGTGTCCACGGTCTCCGGTCGTGGCGTGGGAATGGATGCGGTGAAAGCGACGGTCGAAGCCCTGGGCGGTCGCGTCGAGCTGCGCTCCCGGCCCGGCCTCGGAACTGCGACCTGTCTGGTCGTACCGATCACCGCAGCTGTTCAGCGAGTGCTGCTGATGGGGATCGGCGCTGGAATCGTCGCCGTGCCGATCGCCAAGGTGGAGCGAGTCGTCGAAGTCGAAGCCGACTCCATCGAGCAGGCCGGCAACGAACAGTTCTGTCTTGTCGACGACGAACCGGTGCTGGTCCTGGATCTGGCGCGCAGAATCGGATTCTCCCGAAGTGGCGACTGCGGAGTCATTCCGCTCGTGCTGGCTGAGGTTCGTGGCGAAAGGGTCGGCTTGATCGTCGAACACCTGTCGGGACAGCAGGAGATCTACGTCAAGCCCGTCCCGGAGCTCCTGACCAGCGCTCGCATGCTCGCCGGGCTCACGGTGCTTGCGGATGGAACCCCCATCTTTCTTCTCGACGTGAACCAGCTGGCATGATCGAACAGAGCACACAAGCCTTCGACGACGCCCAGCTGGATCGCGTACGGGAACTCACCAGTATCGGAGCGGGCCATGCGGCCAATGCGCTGGCTGCAATGGTGGGGCGCCCGTGTTCGATGCACGTGCCGACCGTTCGGACGGAAGTCGTGGACGCGGTGGACTGCGGAGACATCGGATCCAATGACCCGATGGGCGTCTTCTTCGAGCTTCAGGGCGGCCCGGGAGGTCGCGTCGCCTTGATCTTCCCCGGCGAGGTCCGGGACCTCCTCGTCCAGTTGCTAGTCGGCGGACGGTCACCCGACGCTGAGATGGCCGAGTCGGCCCTGCGTGAGCTCGGCAACATCCTCGTTTCCCACGTGGCCTCGTCGATCGGAGAAACCACCGGAACCCTCGTCGTGCCGTCGATCCCTGAACTCGTTCTCCACGACGCCGATGCCGAATTGGCGAGCCGCCTGGTTTCCTCCCCCTCCACCCTCTGCATCGAGACCGAACTCGGCGACCGCATCGGAGAGATCCACGGAAGGCTGGTGTTCGCGCCCGATCAGCTCGAGAGCTGAGTCGTCTTCGCGGGGATGGGAGGGGGGCGCGCTAGTATTCCCGACGAGCACCCGGTCAGCGGCCGGTTTCTCCGAGGTAGATGACAGCCATGACCTTCTTTTCATTCAAGAGGGTGGCGGAGGGGTACGCGGCCCATCGTCCCTTCTACCACCCGCTGGTGATTGCGAAGATCCGGGCACGCCTGGGCCTGGAGGGCAAATTGAGTGCAGCGCTCGACGTGGGCTGCGGGACGGGTCTGTCGACCGTCGCGCTCTGCGAGATCGCGGACCACGTTGTAGGCACGGACAGCTCGGCCGAGATGATCGAGGTCGCCAGGGGAGCTGGGAATGCTGGGGTGGTCTTCCACTGCGCACCGGCAGAAGACCTTCGATTTCCCGACGGATCTTTCGATGTCATCACGGTAGGCGGAGCCATCAATTGGATTGACCGAGAACGATTCCTCCCGGAGGCCCAACGGGTTCTGGGAACGAATGGCTCGCTAGTGGCCTATGACAACTTCATTGCCGACCGCATGAGCGACGTGCCCCTCTATACGCAGTGGTTCCAAGAACAGTACCTCTATCGGTATCCCAAACCCCCGAGAGATGAAGCGCCACTCACCACGCATGAGGCCGAACGGCATGGCTTTCGCCTCGACCAGGAGGAGTATTCGAACTCCCTCTCGATGTCGAAAGAACAGTATGTCGAGTTCATGCTTACCCAATCCAATATCATCTCTGCTGTGGATATGGGTTCCGAGTCGTTATCTGCGGCACGGGAGTGGATGAACCAAACTCTCGCTCCAGTGTTTCCGGAGGGGAAGGCCGCTCTGCGCTTTGAGGGTTACGTCTGGTACTTGCGAGCCTGCTGATTGAACCCCAAGCAGACCTTCCGCCATCTCCGCTTTGCGCCTACACGAGGCCGACTCGGGATCGCGGCTCCGTCAAGCGGCGCCTGGAACCTCGGCCGGATCGGGAAGTGGCCCCGCCTGATCCGAAGAGGTCGGCTACCTTCGATCGGTGGAACGCGAACAAGTACGGGCTCTGCTCGAAGCGGTACGGCGCGGCGAACTCGACACGGGTGACGCTCTCGAGGAGCTCTCCAGGCCGCCGGCGGTCGAGACGCCATCCCGGGCGGCACGGGTCGATATCCAACGTGCGCTGCGTCAAGGGCTCCCGGAAGTGATCTTTGGGCTGGGCAAGCAGCCCGAACAGATCGCGGAGATCGCGCGGGCGTTGGCAGAGGCGGGGCAATCGGCACTCGCGACGCGGATCGAGCTCGAGGTGGCGGAGCAGGTGCTCGCTTTGCTGCCGGCCGGCGAATACGACGCCGACGCGCGACTGCTGTGGTACGGGCCGGCCGAGGTCGAGGTCCAGGGCAAGGGGACGATCGCCGTGGTCTGCGCCGGAACCTCGGATCTCCCGGTCGCGCGTGAAGCGGCAGGGGTGGCTCGACGCTTTGGCAACAAGGTGGAGCTGCTCGCTGACGTTGGCGTGGCGGGCCTGCATCGCCTGCTGGGCGAGAGCCGTCTGCTTCGAAGCGCCCGGGTGGTGATCGCCGTGGCCGGCATGGAGGGGGCGTTGGCCTCGGTGGTCGGCGGGCTGATCGACAAGCCGGTGATCGCCGTGCCGACGAGCATCGGTTACGGAGCATCCTTCGGGGGCCTTTCGGCGCTGCTGGCGATGCTGAACAGTTGCGCATCGAACGTGACCGTCGTGAACATCGATAACGGCTTCGGCGCCGCGACTGTGGCGACGCTCATCAATCGGCTTTGAACGTGGCGAGATCGAAAGCGACGGGGCCGATGAGTGGATGCAGTGGACGGCGGGTCCTTCATCTGGACCCGTTCTCGGGTGCAGCTGGGAACATGTTCCTGGCTGCGATGCTCGACGCAGGCCTGCCACGCCGGAAGCTCAAGGAGGCGCTCGATGGCCTCGGGGTCGAGCATCGGTTGGTCGTCAGGCGTGTGAAGCGCGGCTCGTTGTCCGCGCCGTACCTGGATGTAAAGGTGCCCAAGCCCCGTCGCGGCCATCATCACCCCCATCGCCACTATGATGCTATTCGCCGCCTGCTCGATGGTGCAAAGCTGGAAGCGCCCGTCCGCGATCAGGCCCAGGCCATCTTCGCCGCGCTGGCCAAGGCCGAGGCTCGGGTGCACGGCATCCCGATCGAGAAAGTCCACTTCCACGAGGTGGGCGCGGTAGATGCGATCGTCGACATCACGGGTGCTGCCATCGCGGTGCATGCGATGGGCATCGAGCGCGTCAGCGTCGGTCCGGTGGCGCTTGGTCAGGGCACGGTGGAGACAGAGCACGGACGGCTGCCGCTTCCGGCGCCGGCTACTCTCGAACTGCTTCGCGGCGTGCCGACCGTGCCGGCCCACGTCGGGTGGGAAACCATCACGCCCACCGGTGCGGCGATCCTGCGCACGCTCGGCGACGAGTTCACGGGGCTTCCGGCAATGACCATCGAAGCCATTGGCCACGGTGCCGGAAACGATCGGCCTGGCCCTTTGCCGAACCTGCTCCGTGTCGTGATCGGGCGGGAGAGTGGTGGCGGCGCAGATCGGGTCGTCTGCCTCGAGACGAACCTCGACGACCTGGTTCCCGAGCACTTCGACCACGTGATGGAGCAGCTGCTCGAGGCCGGGGCTCTGGACGTATCGATTCTGCACCAGCAGACGAAGAAGAACCGCCCAGGCTTCCTGTTGCGCGTGCTGACGACTCCGGCTGAACGCATTCCGCTGGCGACCCGGCTGCTCTCGCTGACAGGCAGCCTTGGCGTACGCAGCCTGGAGTCGGATCGTCTGATCCTGCCGCGCGAGATACGCCGCGTGGATACCCGCTTCGGGAAGATCCGCGTGAAATTCGTGACTGCGCCCGATGGCAGCACCGAAGTGTCGGCCGAGTACGACGATTGCAAGAGAGCCGCTCTTCGAGCGAAACGACCCCTCGGTGAGGTGGTGAGAGAGGCCGAAGAAGTCGCCCGAAATCCATGAGGGCAAAACGCCACGGTCGACGAGTTTGACAATCGCCCTCGGCCCCTGTTTGTTTCAGTCCAGCCAGGAACCACGCAGGAGGAACGAATGGCAGACTTGCCGAACGCAGTAGTGAAGCGTCTCATCACCAAACATGGCGAGGGGCTCAGGGTTTCCGGGTCGGCGATCGACCGCGCTGTCGAGGCCACGGAAGATTTTCTTGCGCGGCTGGCGCGGGAGGCACACGCCTCCGCCATCGCCGACAAGCGCAAGACCATCATGGACAGCGACATCGACAAGGCCCGCGCGAAGCTGGGCTGAGCGCGCGCTAACCGGCTGTCGCTTCGAGCGCGGTCAGATAGTCGATCCAGAGGCTCTCATGGTCATCGGTGAACGCGCGGATGCGTACGCCGATGCCCGGGTCGCGCTCGCCGCAGGGATCCACGCGGTAGAGGGTTTCCACGTTCATGGAGACGCGCTCTCCCGTTTCGGGGAGCGCGAGTTCGACTGTTTCGAGGGCTCCCGGCGGACTGGTTCGTCCGGTCGAGACGAACATGCCGAGCCGGCCGACCACCGTCGTGAAGCCATCGCAACCATCTGCCCAGGCCACTGCGAGCTTGCGGGCAAACCGGTCGAACCGGCGGCATGGGCGATCGGCCAACATGCGCTCCAGACCGGCGGCAAGGCGCTGGGGGTCGACCGGGCGCACCAGGTACCCCGCGGCGCCCAGCGCGCGAGCTGCCTCCCTCCGCCCCTCGCGGGCGCGGTCGTCGATCAGCACCACCGGCAACTGCCCGATCCCCGGGACGTCGGACAGTGTGGGAATCAGCTCGAGGCCTTCGGCCCGGTCGAGGACGGCGTCGGTGACGACGACTTCGAAAGAGCTCCCGTCGAACGCGCGGCGGGCGCCGTCGGCGCCCCTTTCCAACGTGGACCTGAAGCCGCGCTGACGGAGAGCCGCCTCCAGCGCTGAATCTTCCGCAAGCTGCGGACCGACCAGCAGGATCTGCCGGTCGCGACCGCGAAAGACAGGATGCAACGGCTCGTTGGGATTGGGGTTGCCATCGAAGGCGTGGCGCCGACGCCGGACTTCGCGTCGGTCGATCTGCCGGGCGATCTCTTCCACCCGGGACGCGATCGCGATCTCGATCTCGGAGCCCGAGCGAGCCTCGGGGGGCAGATCGACGACCCGATCGGAAGCTCGCTCCAGCGCATGGCCAGCCAGCGAGCCTGGGGAGGGTAGGGCGAACCTTCGCCCCTCGACCCAGCGCACCAATGCCCCCGGATCTTCCTGACCCGCAGCAAGTGCGAGGCAGGCATCCTGCCATTCGCTCTGGTGCCTCAGACCCGCCTCTGCAAGCTGGTTACGCAGGCTGCACAGACGGGCCATCTGATCGATCCAAGCCGCACGGATCCGGCCCTCGATCTCGATCGGGTCACCGCAACCCGAGATCGAAACGATCGGTAGCTGGAATAGCGGCCCGGGTTGCAGACACTTGATGTGCTGGGGGCCCACACTGGCGAACTCGACCGTGGACACCGCGAGTGGCCCCGAGGGCGTCAGCAGCGGCTCTGGGCCGAATGGCAAGGTGCCATGGACGCAGCGGCCACCGTGAAGGATCTCGACCTCGAGTCCCATCGCCGAAAGCCGTCTCGTGAGCCGTTCCTGGCCCTGACGTTCGTCCACACAGGCCGTTTCGGTCCGATGTGCTGGGGCCTTGAGCCGCCGATTTTCGCGTCCACGAGAGGCGTGTCCACGATCTGAGCGTCAACGAGAACCGCCCCGGAGCACAGGCCCCGGGGCGGTTGGAATCAGACGTTCGAAGACGCCTACATCATGCCGGGCATACCGCCCATGCCACCCATGTCGGGCATTCCGCCACCACCACCGCCGCCGCTGCCCTTTTCTTCGGGCTTGTCGGCGATCATGGCCTCCGTGGTGAGCAGGAGCGAGGCCACGCTGGCCGCGTTCTGCAGGGCGGCGCGAACGACCTTGGTCGGGTCGATCACGCCAGCTTTCAGCAGGTCCTCGTACTCCTCGGTCGCGGCGTTGAAGCCGTTGGCACCCTTCGAGTGCTTCACCTTGTCGATCACGATCGAGCCTTCGACGCCCGCGTTCTCGGCGATCCGGCGAAGCGGCTCCTCGGTAGCCCGACGGATGATTGCCACACCTGCAGCCTGCTCGTCGTTCAGGTCCTTCTCGAGACCGTTGAGCGACTTCTGGCTTCGCAGCAGTGCCACGCCGCCGCCGGGGACGATGCCCTCCTCGACAGCTGCGCGAGTGGCGTGGAGCGCGTCTTCGACGCGCGCCTTCTTCTCCTTCATCTCGGCCTCGGTGGCCGCGCCGACCTTCACGACGGCTACGCCGCCAGCCAGCTTGGCGAGCCGCTCCTGGAGCTTCTCCCGATCGTAGTCGGAGGAGGTGGAGTCGATCTGACCCCGGATCTCCGCACAGCGGCCCTCGATGGACTTCTTGCTACCCGCACCATCGATGATCGTCGTGTTGTCCTTGTCGATCAGGACGCGCTTGGCCTTGCCGAGATCCTTGAGGGTCACGTTCTCGAGTTTGAGACCGAGCTCCTCTGCGATCACCTGGCCACCGGTCAGCACGGCCATGTCCTGGAGCATCGACTTGCGGCGATCGCCGAAGCCCGGGGCCTTCACCGCGATGCACTGCAGCGTGCCGCGGATCTTGTTCACCACGAGCGTGGCCAGAGCCTCGCCCTCGATGTCCTCGGCCACGATCACGAGCGGCTTGCCCTGGCGGGCGACCTGCTCGAGCAGCGGCAGAAGGTCCTTCATGTTCGAGATCTTCTTCTCGTGGAGCAGGATCAGCGGCTCTTCGGCCACGGCCTCCATGCGCTCCGGGTCCGTCACCATGTAGGGCGAGAGGTAGCCGCGGTCGAACTGCATGCCCTCGACCACTTCCAGCTCCGTCTCGAGGGACTTGCCCTCCTCGACGGTGATCACGCCTTCCTTGCCGACCTTCTCCATCGCCTCGGCGATGTGGCCGCCGATCTCGGCGTCGCTGTTCGCCGAGATGGTGCCCACCTGGGCGATCTCGTCCGAGTCGCGCGTGGGCTTCGAGAGCCTGTG
>JAAELW010000465.1 GCA_024226235.1 bacterium | reverse complement strand
GCGGGCGCTCGCGCCGAGACCCAGCAACAGTACGAAGTTGCCGAGCGACGCGAGCCAGACGAAGGGCATCGCGTCCCGAGGCTTCACCCCCTGGCCCAGCTCCACGCGATCCCAGGATCCGAAGCTCCACGGGTTCTCGCCCGTCGTCAGGTGGACCAGAAGAAGAGTTGCCAGCACGCCGATCGCGATGCGGACGCGTCTGACGGTGCCAGCGGGCTCAGGTGCAACCATGGGACGGGTTGTGGCTGAGCGGGCGCAGGCGACGACATGGGCCGGGTTGTAGCAGAGTCCGGGCTGCCGGGACGGTCTGCCCAGGGCTCCAAGCTCAGCCCATTGCGATCTCGATCGCTGCCCGCATCTCGCGGTGATAGCGCGGGATCGAAAAGCCCTCCGCGTGGGCGCGGATGGCCTTCGTGTCGAGCTCATCCCGACGGGTCTCGAAGATTCGCACGGCTGCGGCCAGCGCGGCTGTCGTCTGCGGGTGGAAGTGCAGGCCGGTCGGTTCACGGCCGCGGGGGTCGTCCAGCGGAATGATCGTTTCGCTCGCCCCCCCAGCGCCGAACGCGATCACCGGCGCTCCGGTGGCCTGGGCTTCGACCGGGATGATTCCGAAGTCCTCTTCCTGGGGATACACCAACGCACGACAACGTTGGTAGAGGCTCATCAGCTCCGGGTCGGACACCCGTCCGAGAAAGCGGACGTTCGGGGGCGCACTGGCCTCGAGGGTTCGGCGTGACGGGCCATCCCCGGCGACGACCAGTGGCAGACCCAGCTCGCGGAAGGCGTCGATCGCCAGGCTCTCCTGCTTGTAGGGCACGAAGCCGCCAACCATCAGGAAGAAGTCCTCTCTCGGTTGCGCTCCCGGCTGGAAGCGTTCCACGTCCACCGGCGGAAAGATCACCTGCGAGTCGCGGCCATAGTGGCGGCGGATGCGTCCGCGGATCGTCTCCGAGATGGCGATGAAGTCATGCACCCGATCGGGGGTGCTGGTACGCACGTCCCAGCGCCGCAATCCCGCCACCAGCGGGCTCGCCAGCGCGCGGAACCAGCCTGTGCCCAGGTACGCATCCGCCTGGTCCCAGATGTAACGCATGGGCGTGAAGCAGGTGCAGACGTGGATTGCCCCGGGAGGAGGTCGGATCCCCTTGGCCACAGCGTGGCTGCTGGAGAGCACGAGGTCGGTGCCCGCCGGGATCTTCAGCCGGCCCACCGCCCAGGGAAAGAGCGGCAGCCACTTCCGATAGTGGCGGGCCGCGCCCGGCCAGCGCGAGAGCGGGCTTGCCGTCGTGGGCAAGGCCTCGATCTCCGGGGTCGTGCTTCCCGGCAGGTGGATCAGTGTGAATATCTCGGCCTCGGGAAACAGCCGGGCATGCTCATGCAGCACCCGCTCTCCACCCCGCAACCCCGTCAGCCAGTCGTGCACCAATGCCACCCGCATCGCCGCCAACCCTAGCGCTCGCCGGGCCGATACCTACCTGCGGCGTTTCCGAAGCCGATCCAGGAGCCGGCAGACGCCTCTCCAGCGGGTTTTGGGCTCCGGCTTGCACCCCGGAGGGGAAGTCGCGACCGTCCCGCCGGATGATCTCGAACTGGTCGAACCTGGTCGCCCGCCGTGACCTGCTGCGGGAGCTGACACTCGCCGAGCTGCGCAGCCAGAGTCAGGAGACCCGCCTCGGCTGGCTCTTCTGGCTCGTCGACCCGCTGATCATGATGCTCATCTACTGGGGCGTGGTGGTCGGCCTGTTCGGAAGGGGCGAGCAGTACACGCCGTACCCCGTGTTCATCCTGTGCGCGATGCTGCCCTGGAAGCACTTCACCAGCTCGGTCATCGCGTCGGCCAAAGTGCTTCGGAGCCGTGACGCGCTGATCAAGTCGATCCCGTTCCCGACCATCGTGCTGCCATTGACGATCGTCCTGGCCGGCTTCTCGAACTTCCTGTTCGGCAGCGTCGTGTTGTTCGGCACCGCGATCGCGTTCGACCGACCGCTGGGCATCTCGCTCGTGCAGCTGCCTGCACTGATGCTCCTGCAACTGGTGGTGGTGGGTGGCTTCAGTCTGGGCGTCGCCTGTTTCGGAGCCCTGATCCGGGATCTCACCGGTTTCCTGGGCCACCTGACCCGCATCGGCTTCTACCTCTCACCCTGCCTCTACGGAGTGGACATGGTGAAGGATCGCTTCGCCTCGGGGTCGCTGGGCGGATTTCCCTTCTCCGAGTGGATCCCGACCATCTACATGCTGAACCCCTTTGCGATCCTGTTCACCGGCTACCGGGAGGCGCTCTTCTACGGCCGCATGCTCGAGCCTGAACTGTGGGCGCTGCTCGTCACGGAAGCCGTGATCTTGTTGTTCGGTGGCTGGCGTCTCTATCAGTATTTCGATCGTCGGGTCATCAAGTTCCTGTGAGTAATCCCGTCGTCATCGATGTCCAGGACCTGGGCATCTTCTATCGGCTTCAACAGCGCCGGCGGGTCGGTATCAAGAGCCTGCTGGTCGGCGGTGGACTGCGCCGGGAGGCGCCCCTGTTGTGGGCGTTGCGGGGTGTGAGCTTCCAATGCCACGAGGGTCAGATTCTCGGCATCATCGGTTCCAACGGCGCCGGCAAGAGCACCCTGTGTCTCGCTCTGTCCAAGATCCTCACACCCGACGAGGGGAAGGTGAAGGTGCGCGGGGAGGTTTCGACGCTGCTCTCGCTCGGGGCCGGATTCAACCGCGATCTCTCCGGGCGTGAGAACATCTACCTGAATGCAGCCTTCCTGGGGCTTTCGCGTCGGGGGATCGAGGCCAAGATGGACGAGATCATCGAGTTCTCGGAACTCGGTGAGTTCATCGACCAGCCGATTCGCTTCTATTCATCGGGAATGAAATCGCGCCTTGGCTTCAGCGTGGCGGCCGCCCTCGACCCCGAGATCCTGATCCTCGACGAAGTGCTTTCCGTCGGCGACCACGCCTTCCAGAAGAAGAGCCGCAAGCGTCTCCAGGGCATGATGGATCGCAGCCGCGTGATCGTGCTCGTCTCGCACCAGGTCCAGTTCCTGCGGGATCTATGCACGCACTGTCTGTGGCTGGAGCAAGGTCAGCTCCACGGCTTCGGCAAGGCCGACGAGGTATTGGCCGCATACGTGGCGGCCAGCGAAGAGGTGGACGCCGCGGACGCAGGCGCGTGAGTCTGGATCCCGGAATCCCGCTCGTGCTGGTCGCCAGCGCAGTGTGGGACACGCCTGCGCCGGTCAATGTCCACCAGATCGCCCGGCGCTTCGCGGCCCGCGGCCACCGCGTGCTGTTCGTGGAGTCGAGCGGTTTGAGGGGCCCGTCGGTCTCCTCGTCCCATGATCTGCAACGTATCGCGGCACGTCTTCGCAAGCTTGGTGGTGGCCCGCGGGAGGTTGCTCCGGGCCTCTTCGTGCTGGGCCCGCTGGCGCTTCCGGGCGCCAATGCCCAGTGGCTGCGGCGGGTCTCGGGGTGGGCGCTCGGGGCCCAGGTTGCTGGAGCGATGCGCCGGCTGGGGATGGACCGCCCGATCCTGTGGTCCTTTGTCCCGACCGGGCTTCTGCTTGCAGATCGGATTCCGCATCGCGGGCTCGTATATCACTGCGTCGATGACTACGCCGGGAACCCGGGGGTCGATCCGGAACGGATCGCGGAACTCGAAGCCGGACTGCTCGAGCGAGCAGAGCTGGTGGTCGCCACGAGCCCGGTGTTGGCCGAGCGGCTGGGCGGGCAGCGAGCCGACGTCCGGCTGGCTGCCAATGTGGCCGATACTTCGCTCTTCTCGCGGGCCGTGGGTTCAGCACTGCCCGAGCCGGACGAGCTGGCCGATCTGCCGCATCCGCGGCTCCTCTACGTGGGCAACCTGGCGGCCTACCGGATCGATCCCGCACTCCTCAGGGCAGCCCTCGATGCCGCGCCCGGTGCCGCACTCGTGTTGGTCGGCGCGGCCGGGTTGGGGGATGTGGGCACGATGCCTCCTGCACTCACGTCCCTGCTCGCGGATCCCCGTGTGCGTGCGGTCGGTCCGAAGCCGCACGCAGAATTGCCGGCATGGATGCAGCACTGCGATGTGGCCCTGATCCCGTTTCTCGATTCGGCCCACACCCGGGCGAGCCTGCCGCTGAAGCTCTGGGAGTATCTTTCCGCCGGACTGCCCGTGGTCGCCCGGGCGTTGCCGAACCTCGAAGGCCTCGAACGGGAAGGCGTGCGCACCGCGAGTACTCCCGCGGCCTATTCCGAGGCGGTCGCCGAAGCCGTAGAGGAGCCCCGGACGGCTCGGGTCGCTCGTAGCCGCGGTGCGCAGGATCACGGCTGGGAGGCCCGGATCGAGACCCTGGCGGAGTGGCTCGGCGGGATCTAGGCCCGCGATGTTCCAAGTGATTTCGGTTCGTTACCCTTTCCCCCCGAGAGGGGAGGGCGGACGTGAGCGCTGGTCTGGGTTCGGAGCTGGTCACCCGCGCGTCGGGCGAGCCCCAGCTCACAGTGCTCCAGGCGAAGTTCGCGGCCTATCTTTCGTGGAGCCAGCCGTTTCTCCACTCGCTGATCTCAGGGCTGGGCGAGCACGTGAACAACGTGGTCCTCTGCAACCGCACCGAGAACCTGAACCGCTTTCCGGTGCCGAACGTCGAGCGTCTACCGACCCGCTATCTGGTGAAGCCCAGGCTCGGTGTGCTGGCGGCCAGCTATCTGCGTCGCACCTGGCGTCCCGACGTGATGCATGCCCACTTCGGCTGGTCCGGCCTTCGTTTGTTGCTGATGAAGCAGATGATGCGGATTCCGCTGGTCGTCACTTTCGGCGGGCGGGACGTGGGTCTGCAGATGCGGCTCCCGGATTTCGACCGCCTCTACGCCGCGATGCTCGAGGGGACGGACGCGATCATCTGTGTCTCGAAGGATCTGCGCAGCAAGCTGATCGATGCCGGCGCCGATCCGGAGCGCATCCATGTGGTCTACCGCGGTACGGATCTCTCGCGCTTCGACTTCGTCGATCGCAGAGCGCGTTCGGATGACGGGCCGGTCCGGGCGCTGATGGTCGGACGGATCGTCGAGAAGAAGGGCCATCGCTATGCGCTCGAGGCTCTCGAGGCCCTGGCAGCCGGCGGGCAGAAGCTCCATCTGACGGTGGTAGGCGAGGGCGAGGCGTACCACGAAATCCGGAGGCTTCGCCGGCGGCTGGGGGTCCAGGCCGAAGTCGACCTCGTCGGCTCCACCGACCATCACGGTGTGCGCCAGCACATGCGCGATGCGGACTTCCTCGTGCATTGCTCGGTCACCCCCGAGAGCGGAGATGTCGAGGGCATCCCCAATGTCGTCGTCGAAGCCCAGGCGATGGGTCTGCCGGTGATCGGCACGAACCACGGCGGCATTGGTGAGGCCGTGCGCGATGGAGAGACCGGGCTGCTCGTACCCGAGCGTGCGGTCGGTCCGTTGACCGAGGCGATGCGGGCGCTGCTCGATCGGGAGCGACGCCTGCGTTTCGGACGCCAGGCTCGCGACTTCGTCGAATCCAATTTCGACCTGAAGAGCCAGGTCGACCAACACCTGGCGATCTACGAGAAGGTCGTGACCACGACCCGGTCCGATCCGGAGTGGAAGGTCCACAACTGGCTTCCCGACGACTACTCGGCGCTGGTCGATTGCACATTGCTGGCCCAGAACATCCGCCATCCCACCGAATTCTCGATCGCGGAATTGCTCGAGCGGTTGGTCTGGGCGCGGCGGCTCGAGGGCAGGCTCAGCGCCAACGCCGATTTCGAGACGGATCCGGATGGGGCAGCGCGGGCTTTCCTGCCCGAAGCCGCACAGCTTTCCGGTGGCGATGCGGATGGCGAGCGGCGTGTGGGCTTGTCCAAGGCGCTCTTCTCGGTCCTGCGGACGTTGGCACGTCGCGCGCTGGGCCGGCCCGAGAAGGACGGGACGGTCGAGACTACCCTCGAACAGCTCTACAACCTGAAGAGCTACATGCCCCAGGCGGTGAAATTCCCGATGAAGATCGGCCTGGGCCGGATCCTGGCCTGGGCGATCGAGCGCAGGCACCAGGCTCGCGACGGGCAGATCGGAACGCTGGAAGATGTCGATCGCCGGGTCTTCGAGTTCTTCCGGGCGGGTGGAGATCTCGAGGCGTACGAGTCCGCCCACGGTCCGCAGGATTCCCTCGCCCCAGGCGGCCCGCTGGCTTGATCCCATGACGGTGTTTCCGGCAGGTGGCCCGCAGGCAGGCTCATGATGAGGCTCCCTTCGGTGAACGTGCCGAACGTTCGCCGGGCCCTAGTGGCTGCTGCGGCTGTCGTTGCGCTGCTGCTGATCGCTCTGCCGAAGCCCTGGGAGTTCGAGAGCGGCCCCGGATTCGCAGACGTCCCCGGGCGACCCTTCCGCGAGATCGTCGCGATCTCGATGTTCTGGGGATCCGCGCTGAACGGTCTGCTCTGTCTCGTGCTGGCGGTGTCCGCCCGGCTCTGGTGGCGACCGCTGGAGGCTCCGCTCCCGGTGTCGCCGCGGCGCCCGATCGGCCGACGGCTGTGGTTGGGGCTCTTGATCATCGCGGCGCTCGCCGGTGCGTTGCGTTGGCCTTTGGCTGGCCGGTCCCTCTGGTGGGACGAAGGCTGGTCGATCGACCGGGTGGTCATCGGCCGCGCCCTTCCGAGCGAGGGTGATCCGGATCGTGTCGAGCACGAGCCTCCGTCGTGGACTCATGTGCTGTGGCGGTACGGAAAACCGACCAATCACATTCCGTACAACCTGATGGCGCGTGCATCCGTCGACGTCGAACGATGGATCGGAGGCCGCGAGAGCTGGCAGTTCTCGGATCGCGCTTTCCGCTTTCCGGCACTGCTGGCCTCGATGACGAGCGTGGTCCTGCTCGGGGTCTTCGTCTGCTGGCTGGGCTTCCCACGCGCGGCACCGGCGGCTGCAGCGCTGCTGGCGATCCATCCATGGCACATGCGCTATGGCACTGAGGGCCGCGCCTATACGCTGAGCGTCGCTATGGCAATCGGGGCCGCGCTGCTGCTCCAGCAAGCCCTGCGACGTGGCCGTTTCCGACACTGGTTGGCGTATGGGGCCAGTCTGACGCTGTTGATGTGGATCCAACCGGCCCATGTCTATCTTGCGGTGACGTTCAGTCTGGCTGCACTGGTCGGGATCGCGTCGATTCCCGTCAGTCGGCGGGATCGGGCGACGCTCGTGCTTCGTTTCGTGGCCGTGAACGTGTTGGCCGCGATGGCCTTTGTCGAACTCTGCGCGCCGCTGATCTCCCAGGCCATGGATTGGAGCGATGTCTGGCAATCCGGGGATACGGTCAACCTCGGCGTGCTGCGCCGCTCCTGGGTCTGGCTGACACTCGGTGTGCTGTTCCGATCCGCAGCCGAGAGCATCGCCCATGATCCGTTCCCGTCGTACCAGGCGTGGATGGAATCGGCCGCCTGGCTTCCGTGGCTGGTGTTCTGGGGGTTCCCGCTGCTCCTCGTCATCGGGCTCGCGCGTGTGTGTGTGCGACCCGGGGTCGAACGCTGGCCACTCGTCGCCATGGTGTTGGCACCCGGGTTGATCCTGCTCGTTTCGTGGTCGAACCAGATGTACTTCTATTCGCGCTTCGTGATCTACGGGGCAGCGACCTTCGCGGTTCTAGTTGCGATCGCGGCCGAAGGTGGGCTGCTGCTGGCTGCATCGGCGATCGGTGACCGTGCGCGTCGGGTGGCGGTGCCCGCCGGACTCGTGCTGTTGCTCGTAGGCTTCCAGTGGCTTGTGTGGCCACAGACCCAGCTGCTGCTCACGCGACCGTATTCACCGATGCGGGAGCTCGCGGAGCGATTGCGATTGGAGGCCGGGGAGTCGCCGAGCCGGATCATTCGGGCGGGCTATGGCCTGGGCGGTGGAATGCCGCACATCTACGATCCATGGATCCAACATGTCGCCACTGCGGAAGAGATCGTAGTCTTGGAGCGAGAGGCGGGGAATCAGCACAAGCCGTTGTACCTGTACTATGGCTATCCCGGCCAGAATGAGAAGAAGCGCCCGGACGGAATCGCGTTGCTGCTCGATCCCGAGCGCTACCAGGAAATCGACCGATTCCAGGGGATCGAACCGCAGTTCACGTACAGGCTGTTCCGGTACATCGAACCGGTGGAATCAGAAGCAGGCCAGGGGCGCCGCTGAGAGCTCGCTGGGTCGACGTTGATCGACCGTGGCCTATCCTGCGCCGAACCGGTGCGGGAGCCACGGCAGCCAACGATGTGCGGAATATTCGGTTTTGCCGGCTTCGAGGACGATGCGCTGCTTCGCAGGATGGGGCAGGTGATCGTGCACCGCGGGCCCGATGGCGAGGGTAGTCATACGGAGCCCCGCTTCTCGATGGGCATGCGCCGGCTCTCGATCATCGATCTCGAGGGTGGGGGGCAACCCATCTCCAACGAAGATGGCTCGCTGATCGTCTGCTTCAACGGCGAGATCTACAACTATCGCGAACTGCGCGACGAGCTCGTGAAGCTGGGGCACCACTTCAAGACCCAATGTGATACCGAGGTCCTGGTCCACTCCTACGAGCAGTGGGGGGCCGACAGCCTCGAGCACCTGAACGGCATGTTCGCGTTCGCCCTCTGGAACACACGCCGCAGCGAGCTCTTCATCGCTCGGGATCGTGCCGGTCAGAAGCCCCTCTACTACACGCAGAAGGGAGGGCGACTGCTCTTCGCATCGGAAGCGAAATCGCTACTCGAAAGCGAAGATGTCCCGCGCGCGTTGAACCGCCAGGCCGTCGATCCCTACCTGACGCTCCGCTACGTACCTCAGCCCGAGACCCTCTTCGAGGGCATCCGAGTCCTTCCGGCCGGACACTTCATGCGCTGGCGCGAGGGCGAGCTGACGATCCGTCGCTACTGGGACGTCGAGACCCCGGGTGGGCCCTACCGCTCCGAGGCCGAAGATCAGCAGGAGCTCGAGGAACTCTTCGAGGATGCGGTGCGTCTCACGATGAGGAGCGACGTCCCGTTCGGTGCCTACCTGAGTGCTGGAATCGATTCGAGCCTCGTCGTCGCCGCGATGGCGCGTCACACCGATCGCGTGAAGACATTCTCGATCGGCTTCGACTCGCCGATCGACGAGACGGCCGATGCTCGCAACCTGGCCTCCCGGTTGGGCTGTGACCACCACGAGATCCACGCCAAGCCCGAGGATTTCGAGCGACTTCCGAAGGCGATCTGGCACCTGGAACGGCCGATCGGCGACGTGCTGATCCTCGCCTACTACCTGCTGGCCGAAGTGACTCGTCGCGAGGTGAAGGTGGTGCTTTCCGGTGAAGGTGCCGACGAGAGTTTTGCCGGCTACTCGTTCCACAAGATCATCCGCTGGACCGAGTGGGCGCACAAGGTCGTGCCCGGCTTCCTGACCCGCCACGTCGTCGCACCTGCGGTAGCCAACGCTCCTGTGGATCTGCTGGACAAGCTGTTCGTGTATCCGGCCCACCTGGGCAAGCAGGGACGCAAGAAGACGGCCGACTACTTGCGGCACTTCAAGCGCCGCAGCCTGAATGGCAACTACATCGCGTTGAAGGCGCTCTTCGATCTGGAGGAGCGCCGCGGTCTGTATGCCGATGGCTTTCGCAATGCTGCGACCGAAGACTGGGTGCGCAGCGATCCGGAAGGCGGCCCCTTCCTCGATCGCCTGCTCAAGCTCCAGTTCGATGACTGGCTTCAGGACAACCTGCTGCTGCGCCAGGACAAGAACACCATGGCCCATTCCCTGGAGCTGCGTTGCCCGTTTCTCGACCACCGCATCATCGAGCTGGCCTTCCGCATGCCGGCGCGGATGAAGCTGCGGGGCCTGACGGACAAGTTCGCGGAACGTCAGCTCGGGAAGAAGTTCCTGCCAGGCGAAAACGTGCAACGCAGCAAGAATCCGTTTTACTTCCCGCTCGAGTACTTTCACAAGAGCCACGCGATCCAGGATCTGATCCGGATGTGCCTGGACGAGGAGCGCGTGAGGCAGCGGGGTCTGTTCGACCCAAAGGTCGTGACCCAGCTGAAGAACAAGATGGAGACCGGCGAGTTCATCTACCTGAAGCAGGTGATGAGCCTCGTCATTCTGGAGCTCTGGCAGATGATCTTCCTGGACCGCGAGAAATTGTGGTGAGGAAGCCTTTGGAGGGAGAGATACAATGATACTGATCACGGGTGGTGCGGGCGTCGTGGGCCGAAGGCTCTGCAAGGGCCTCATCGAAAAGGGCTTCGAAATCCGTGTGCTCGATCGACCGGGCACCAGCTTGCCCGGCCTGGAAGTGGATCTGGTCCACGGCGATATCACGGATCCGACGACCCTGAAGGGACTCTTCGACCAGGTGGAGACGGTCTACCACCTGGCGGCGGTGATCCTGCCACCGGACGACTCGTGGTTCCAGCGGGTGAACGTGGAGGGCACTCGCAATGTGATCGAAGCCGCCACGGAAGCCGGGGTGAAGCACTTCGTGCTGATCTCTTCGGCTTCGGTCGTCTACCCGCATACCACGGCCTACTCGCGTTCGAAGCGCCAGACCGAGGCGATGATTTCATCCCAGACCGCGATGGCCCATACGATCGTCCGCCCGACCCTCGTCTACGATGAGAACGGGGGTGAGGAGTTCATGCGCTACCTCGACCAGCTGAAGAGTTGGCCGATCGTGCCGATCATCGGAGATGGCAAGGCCAAGAAGAATCCGGTGCATACCGACGACATCATGGATGGATTGATCGCCATCGCCGGCAATGAGAAGACCCACGGCAAGACATACGCCTTCAGTGGCGGTGAAGAGATCGGCATGTGGGATCTCTCCAAGCTCATGCTTGCCCACCAGGGCCAGAGCCGTCCATTCGTCAGGATTCCAGTCTGGGCCGCCAAGGCCGTAGCCTGGGTGCTCGGCAAGCTGATGGCCAAGCCGCCGATCAGCTGGCAGATGATCGCCGGCGTAGTCCAGGACGCGAATCTGGACCACACGAACGCGACCGAGGATTTCGGATACGCACCGAAGGGCGTCCACGAGGGCTTCCAGATCTGCTGGCCGCGCTAGTCGGCGGTTCGTCGATTTTGTCATCCTGCCTCAGCGCATCCGGGGCGCCGCGTCGCCGCGAGAGGCTATTCTGGGTGCACTGAAAGGGGTTCCGCTTGGCGTCCAATGGCTCGTCGTCCGAGGCGGCTGATCCGCCCGAGGCGCGGCTCGAAGCAGCTCTGTTGGTGCTGCTCTGCGCTGCAGTCCTGGCGTATTGGGCGTTCCAGTTCCAGCCGTTCGTCGTTCCCAACAACGACTATGCTTCCTTCGAGCGCATCGCGCGGAGCTTCGCCGAGTTGGAAGCGCCTTCGAGCTTCAAGCGCATGCCTATCCTGCCCGCGTTGATGGCGCTGACAGCTCCTGCTTTCTCCGGAGAGCATCCGTACCTGGTTGCGGCGCTCGGCTTGAACCAGGTGTTCTCGGTGGCGAGTCTGGTGGGCCTCTTCCTGATCGGCCGCAAGACGATCGGCCGGGGGGCGCTGCTGCTTCCACTGCTCTTCGCGACCACGACCCAGTTTCACGCGAATGGGCTGCAACCTCTGGTCGAGCCGAGCCTTGGTTGCTTCGTGATCTGGGCATTCGTCCTGCAGGGGCGGGGCTCATCCTGGCAGTACGCCTTCGCGGCTGCCGCCGCGTTGTCCCGCTACGAAGCGGCCGTGTTGATCCCTGTCCTGTTCCTCGCGGAGTGGGCCCAGGGTCGCCGGATCGCGCCACCGCTCTGGAAAGCCGGTCTGGCGTCGTTGCCACTGCTCCTCTGGGTCGGAGGCGGAGCTCTCGCCGGTTCCGGGGGTTCCAGCTACTACGATCTCATGGCAGGTATGGGCTTCCAGCCCGCGCCCGGCTTCTTCCTGCGTTCACTGAAGGAACCCTTCGCCGGTTGGTACACGAGCCAGTGGCTCTGGATCGGTCCGTTTACGGGCGTGGTGATTCTTCCCCTGTTGGCGGGCGTGGTGGCCGGGCTTCGCGAGCGGCGGATCGAGACGATCGCGATGCTCGGCTTCGGCCTGGTATGCGTCACGGTGATCGTGACCTTCGGCATCAACAAGGCTCGCTATGTCTATCCCACGGAGTGGATCTGGCTGTTGCTCTGGGTGTGGGGAGCGCTTCGCCTTGCGGAGGGCGTGGTTCCTCGGCTGGCGCGACTGGGATTCCCGTTTGCGCGAGTTGCGGCCGCTGCTGGCCTCGCGGTCTCAGGGCTGGCTCTCGCATTCTGGTTACGCAAGATGACGGCGGGAGTCCAGACCGTATCTCTAGGTCTCGAACTCAGCTTCCTGGCGCTGGTGATCGGCCTTGCGGGGGTCGCGATCCTGCTTGCGTTGGCAGGGGTGACCTCGCGGTCTTGGCGGGTCGCCGCAGCTGCCGGGCTGCTGGTGGCCACGGTGCCGCTGGTGGCAGGCGGGATGGTCGGCAAGCAGCGCGCAGTCTACAAGATCGCCTATGCCAACTGGTCTGCTCATCTGCTGTCCGACTGGCTCGCGAACAACCTCCGACCGGGGGAAAAGGTGGCATTGCTTCCCCGGACCCATGTGGTCCACCTGACCGGGCTTCCGTCACGGCAGCTTCTGCCCTACTCGGGTTTCGAAGCCGAGGATCTCGGGGGTCTGCGCAGTGAATTCGAGAACAAGGGAGTCGATCTTGCGGTCTTCACGGACCGGGGTCCCCTTCGGAATCCCTCCCATCACCATTACTACCGGGTGAAGAAGACCTATCTGGCGGAAATCTTCGAAGGCGCGACCCCGGTAGCCGGATTCGCGCACCTGGCGACCCTGACGCTGCCGGAGCATCTGGACGAGAAGGACGTCCAGATCTACCGGTTCGTCGGTGTGCGCTGAGCCCCGCGGGATGGTTGCCAGACGGGGCCCGGGAGGCGATGGTCCGGACGAGATGACCGAGGAGACACTCGCCTACCGCGACAACCCGCGCTTCTGGCCCTACGTCCGGATCGCGCGGGTCGACCATTGGTTCAAGAACGTCTTCATGCTGCTCGGCGTGTTCGTGGCGTTCTTCGTGGATCCGAGTCTGCTCACCTGGGCGAGCTTGCCGGTCCTGCTGCTGGCGGTTCTCGCCACCTGCCTGACGGCCAGCAGCAACTACGTGCTCAACGAGACCCTGGATGCCGCCTTCGATCGGAAGCATCCGACCAAGCGCCGTCGCCCCGCGGCCAATTGGGAGATCCGACGGCGCTACGCGCTGATCGAGTGGCTGTTGCTCGGCGCTGTGGGAGTGGGTCTTGGGCTGCTGGTGAATCTGCCCTTCACCGGTTCCCTGGTTGCGCTGTGGGTGATGGGCGTGGTCTACAACGTGCGCCCGATGCGCACCAAGGAAGTGCCGTATATCGACGTTCTCTCGGAGTCGGTGAACAATCCAATCCGGTTGCTGCTCGGCTGGTTCGCACTCATTCCGCATAGCTTCCCGCCGCTCACGCTGATTCTCGCCTACTGGATGGTGGGTGCCTTCTTCATGGCCATGAAGCGCTTCGCCGAGTACCGGGAGATCGGAAATCCGGGCGTCGCCGCACGCTACCGGCAATCCTTTGCCTACTACAACGAGCCGCGGCTCTTGATCAGTCTCTTCTTCTATGCGATTGCCAGCGCGCTCTTCTCGGGCATGTTCATCATTCGCTACCACCTGGAGCTGATCCTGGTCGTGCCTCTGTTGGCGGGCTTCTTTGCCTACTACATGCAGCTCGGCCTCAAGCCGAACAGCCCGGTCCAGAACCCCGAGCGGCTCTACCGGGAGCGCGGCTTCGCGCTCTACATGATCGCCACCGTGGCGTTCGGGGCACTCCTGATGCTCACCGACATCCCGGCTCTCTACGATCTCTTCAACGTAGACCTGGCCAAAGCTCCAACGCTCTGGACCCTGGGCCGCCCCTGATCAAGAAGCGGGCTCGAGGACGCCTTCGAGAGCGTCGTCGATGGTGTCGAGCAGGCGGATGTCGAGTTTCTCCCGGACTTCGTCGGGTACTTCGACGAGGTCCTTTTCGTTGCGCCGGGGTAGCAGGACGGTGGTGACTCCGGCACGGGATGCGGCGAGGAGTTTCCCCTTGATACCGCCAACGGGGAGTACACGGCCGCGCAGGGAGATCTCGCCGGTCATCGCGACGTCGCCCCGGGCACGGCGGCCTGAGAGCACGGATACGATCGCCGCCGAAAGGGCGGCACCCGCGGAGGGACCGTCCTTGGGGACGGCGCCGGCGGGGACGTGGAGGTGGATCTCCAAGCCGCTCGTGAAATGTTCGGCCAGACCCAGGTGCTCCGCGTTGGCGCGTACCCAGGACAGAGCGGTTTCGGCGGATTCCTTCATCACGTCGCCGAGTTGGCCGGTGAGTCGCAATCGCACGCCTTTGCCCCCCGGGACGGCGCTGGCTTCGATGAACAGGATGTCGCCGCCGTGCGCCGTGGCGGCCAATCCGACGACCACGCCGGCGAGTGTGGTCCGTTCGGCAGTCTCGGGCAGATGCGGCGGGGGTCCGAGCGCTTCGGATGCGAACTCCGCGTCGGCTACGACGGGTGCGGCGTCTGCGGAGCCAGCGATGCGGGCCGCGACCTTGCGCATCAGCGTGGCGAAATTCCGCTCGAGGTTCCGGACGCCAGCTTCGCGTGTGTACTCGTGGACCACCAGATCGACGGCATCGTCCGTGATCTGCGCCTGCTCCTCGGAGAGTCCATGCGCCTCGAGCTGCTTGGGGATCAAGTGGCGGCGGGCGATCACGAGCTTGTCGCGATCGGTGTAGCCGGGTAGCTCGATCACCTCCATGCGATCGAGCAACGCGGGTGGGATCGTCGAAAGAGTGTTGGCGGTGGCGATGAAGAGCACGCGCGAGAGATCGAAAGGCACCTCGAGGTAGTGATCGGAGAACGCCACATTCTGCTCCGGGTCGAGCACTTCGAGTAGCGCGGACGACGGATCGCCGCGGAAATCCGCGCCGAGCTTGTCGATCTCGTCGAGCAGGAAGACCGGATTTCGCGAGCCCGCACGTCGCAGGTTCTGCAGGATGCGCCCCGGCATCGCGCCGACGTAGGTGCGCCGATGGCCGCGGATTTCCGCCTCGTCGCGGACACCGCCGAGCGAGGCGCGGGCGAACTTGCGACCCATCGCGCGTGCGATCGAGCGCCCGAGCGAGGTCTTGCCGACGCCGGGTGGCCCGACGAAGCAGAGGATCGGTGCCTTGGCGTCCGGCGCGAGCAGCCGCACTGCCAGGTATTCGAGAATGCGGTCCTTCACCTTTTCGAGATCGTGGTGGTCTTCGTCCAGGATCTCGCGGGCGGAGGCCAGGTCGAGATGGTCGTCGGTCGCGGTCGACCAGGGCAGGTCGGCCACACATTCGAGGTAGGTGCGCAGCAGGTGACGATCCGGCGCATGCAGGGGCAGGGCGCGGAACCGCCGCAGTTCGCGGTCGGTATGTTTGCGGGCCTCCTCGGGGAGTTCCGCGCTCTCGAGCCGATCGGCCAGCTCATCGGCCTCGCGTTGGCCTTCGTCGCCTTCGCCGAGTTCCGATTCGATATCCCGCATGCGTCTGCGCAACAAACGTTCGCGACGCTGCGGATCGATCTCTTCGCTCGACTCTTCGTCCTTCAGTGCCTGCTGGGTCTCCGCGATCGTGACTTCTCGCTCGAGAACGCCGGCCAGCTTCCAGAGCCGGGTGGCGGTGTCGGCTTCGGCCAGCAGCTCTACCCGCTCTTCCATGCTCATGGGCAGGTTGGCAGAGATCAGATCGGCCAGTAGCCCGGGTGCGGGGAGCTGGCTCAGCATCGTCTTCCACTCATCCGGGTAGTCATCGCGCAGCTCGATCACCTGGTTGGCGAGATGCAGCACGTGCTGCCGGGCGGTCTCACTCTCTGCGCTGCTCTTGGCAGGCTCGACGATGGGGTCGATGGCGACTCGCAGGCTGGCTGGACTTCCAGGCAGTTGCCGCATACGCGTCCGAACCACGCCGACGACGAGAGCCTGGCGGGCCTCGTTGCGCGCATCCACCACCCGCACCACCCGGGCGATGCAGGCCACCGGGTAGAGTTCGTCCATGCCCGGATTCTCGGTGTCAGGATCCCGCTGTGAGGCGACGACCAGGTATCCGCCGTCTCCTGCCTCCTCGAGGGCGGCCAAGGAGCCGGGCCGGCCGACGGTCAGCGGCACGTTCATGCCAGGGAACACCACCGCGTTGCGCACCGGCAGCACGGGCTGCTCGGCAGGCACTTCAAGCATTTCGTCCCCGAACACACGGATCCGAACCGTGTCCGCTCCGTTCGTGCCCGATTCGTCGCTCAAGCTGATCCTCCCCCTACGAGGTGATCGCCAAGCCTAGGTCCCAGGGGCCGTCGGTCAAACGGGCGTAACTGGTCGGCAACGCAGTGGAAAAGAGCACGCGGGCCGGAACGCGGGGGGCCGGGCGGGCCGGAAGGCGGTGGGGCCGGACGCTGGTGCCCAGGACTGGAGTCGAACCAGCACGTCCTTGCGAACACTAGATTCTGAGTCTAGCGCGTCTACCAATTCCGCCACCTGGGCACAGGCGGGATGCGGAGGCTAAGGGGCGGCCCCCGAGCCGTCAACTCGAAGCGGCAGAGCCCTCGCCCGGCGCGTCGGCCATCGCGCTGAGCTCCGCGCCGAGCCGTTCATACTCCGCGTAGAGTGCCTCGATTGCGCTTCCGAGCTCGCCGCGTTGGGCTTCCAGGTCACGGAGGCGGTCCGGGTCCTTGAAGAGCTGCGGATCGGCGAGCTTCCATCCCAGCTCGGAGACGTCGTTTTCCTTCTCCAGGATCGCCGCCTCGATCTTCTCGATGCGGCGCTCGACCTTCTGTCGGGTCTTGCGTCTCTCGCGCTCGTCGCGTCGGCGCTCCTTGTGAGAGGTCGGTTCGGTCGGAGCCGCGGTCTCCTCTTGGGGCGGGTCGGCGGGTCGCAGGCCTGGTGCGCTCCGTTCCTTCTTTGGCGGAGCGATCCTGCGGAGATATTCGTCGTAGTTCCCGGGGAAGAAGCGCAGTCGGCCCTCGTCCACCTCGATGACCCGCGACGCCAACGAGTTGATGAAGGCACGATCGTGGGAGATGAAGACGAGCGTTCCCTTGTAGCCGCGCAGCGCATCCTCGAGCACCTCACAGGCCTGGACGTCGAGGTGGTTCGTCGGCTCGTCGAGCACCAACACGTTGGAAGGGCGAAGCAGCAGTTTGGCCAGGGCCAGACGCGCCTTCTCGCCACCGGAGAGGACGCTCACGCGCTTCTCCACATCATCGCCGCTGAACAGGAACGCGCCGAGGTGCCCGCGGAGCCTCGGCACATCCCCGGTCGTGGCGCCGCTCTTCAACTCACCCAGAACCGTGTGCGAGGGGTCCAACGACTCGAGTTGATGCTGTGCGTAGAATGCCACCTCGACCCGGTGTCCGAGCTCGCGCTTGCCCGCTTCGAAGGGCAACGCGCCGGCCAGGATCCGAAGCAACGTGGATTTGCCCGCACCGTTGGGTCCGACCAGTGCGACGCGATCACCCCGCTCGATCAGCAGGTCGATGCCTTCGTAGACGATCTTGTCGTCGTAGCGTTTGTGGATGCCCTCGAGGGCGATCGGGACCGCACCGGCGCGCGAAGGCTCGGGGATCTTCAAGCGGATGCGCCGCTTGTCCTCGTCCGGCAACTCGATCTGCTCCTGCCTCTCGAGCGCCTTCACGCGGCTCTGTACCTGCCGCGCCTTGCTCGCCTTGGCGCGGAAGCGCTCGATGAAGCGCTCGGTTTCCGCAGTCTTGCGATCGAGGCTCTTCTTGCGCGCGAGAAGCTCTTCCTTGCGTCGCTCCCGGTCCTCGAGATAGAAGTCGTATCCGCCCGGGTAGACGATGAAGCGCCCGAGTGCGAGCTCTGCCACCCGGCGGACGTGTCGGCGCAGGAAGGTGCGGTCGTGGGAAATGACGATCACGCCTCCGCGAAAGGCGGTCAGGGTTTCTTCGAACCATTGGATCGACGGCAGGTCGAGGTGGTTGGTCGGTTCGTCGAGGAGCAGTACGTCCGGCTCGGCCAGCAACAACTTGGCCAGCTCTACCCGCATCAACCAGCCGCCGCTGAAGGTGCGCAACGGGCGGCCCCGCGCTTCCTCGTTGAAGCCCAGGCCGGCCAGGATGCGCTCGATGCGGGCCTCGCGCTCGAAGCCACCGGCATGCTCGAAGCGGGCGTTGGCGGCATCGTAGGCCTCGGCCAGGTCGCTGCTGACTTCCCCTGCCTCTGTCATCTGGGCCTCGAGATCGCGTAGTTCGCGCTCCAGATCCTCGATATGGGCCAGCGCACGGCCAGTTTCTTCGCGCACGGAGTGGTCTTGAGCCGGGTCGATCTCCTGGCGCAAGATGCCGATGCGCGCTCCGCGACGCACGCTGCGGCGCCCGCCATCCGGCAGGTCGTCGCCGGAAGCGATGCGCAGGAGCGTCGTCTTGCCGGCGCCGTTGGCGCCGACCAGGCCGATGCGATCGCCCATGCCCACCTCCAGGGATACGCCACTGAAGAGCGAGCGCGCTCCGAAGCTGCGAGAGACGTCGTCGAGCCGGAGCAACATGGGGGCGGGAACCTAGGCAGCGGATGCGTTTGGCGCGAATCCCTCCTCAACTCGGGGGCCTTCAACGCCGACACGGAGTTCGGGAGTCGCGCCAGGTGAACACGGACAAGTTGCTCGAAAGTCGTGCCAGGTGAATACGGAAAAGTTGCTCGAGATCGGCGAACGGGGGATCCATCTTCTCTTCGACCGGCAGATGATCTCCGAAGCCTTCGATCAGGATGCGGAACTCCTTCGCGACGACATTGCGGGCCGTCTCGAGGAGATCCAGGAGGCGATCCAAGCGCTGGTGGAATTCGAGACTCCCGAGCAGGGGCAGCGCTTCGTGGCCTGCCTCGCGCCCTCGGTTCGCCACGTGCTGGTGCTGCTCTACTTCGAGCTGCTCGACGGGCGGCTTCGGAAGAATCCGACGCTCCACTAGCCCCGAGGAGGGGGCTACTGCGTCAGCGCGGGCGCGCCCGGGTGCGTTCGATCAGCTCTGGGACCGAGAGCACCAGAGGCAGGCGGACGCGTTCGCCCCGCTTGGTGCGGAATAGCAGGTGGCCGTTGTCGCGGGCGAAGAAGAAGAGGTCGCGGAGCAGCGCGACATCCTGCCGGCAATAGCTTTCGATCTCTTCGATGCGGCCCTCCTTCCACCACTGAAGGGATTGCAGGCCGTCGGCGCTCTTGGCCACACCCAGGGTTTCCTGGCCGAGGTGCCCCAACGCCAGGCGGAAGCCCAGCCGCGCGTGGATGGCCTCGAGCAGGTCGAAGCTCGGCAGGCTCCGCAAACCGTCGTCGGTGTAGCCCTGGAGCACTTTGTAGTCGAAGCGGATCGAGTTGAAGCCGATCACGAGATCGGCGGCCTCCAGATCGGTGAGCAGTGCGTCGACCTCCGCCTCCCGGTAGGTCTTGAAGGATTGCTCGCGGCTGTCCCAGGTGCAGGCCAACGCCATGCGCATCAGGTGGGCATTGTGCCACCCGCCTACTTCCTTGGCGCTTCGCTGGGTTTCGAGGTCGAACCAGATGAGCCGTGGCTCGGGGCCCGTTTCGATCACGGGCCCAGGGGTCGGTCCCCCGGTTGCCGCGAGCCGAAGATCCTCGTCCGGGAGCTCCGGAAGCGGCTCGTGTCCGAGCATCAACTCCAGCACCCGCAACGCGGCGGCCTTGTCGATCGGCCGGTTGCCGTTTCCGCAGCGTGGGGAGTGCACGCAGCCGGGGCACCCGCTTTCGCAGGGGCAATCGTGGATCAGTTGGTGGGTCGTTTCCAGCAGGCCTTCGATGCGGTCGAAGGCACTGGAGGTGAGGCCCATGCCGCCGTCATGACTGTCGTAGAAGAACACGGCCGCCCGGCCGAGCTGCGGGTGGCGGGTGTAGGAGATGCCAGCCACGTCGAAGCGGTCGCAGAGTGCGAACAGCGGGAAGACGGCGAGCGCGGCGTGCTCCACCGCGTGGATGCCACCCATCACGTGGCGCTCTTCGCCCTCCAGCACGCCGGGGATCTCGTCGGGCATCTCGAGCCAGATGCCCGTCGTTTCGTACGAGGTCGGCGGCAGATCGAGCGGCTCGGTTCCGAGTAGCTCCTGGCCGCGCACCCGCCGGCGTTCAAAGCCCGTGATGTGGGTGGTGACCTTCACGTGGCCCTGGGTGAGCCGGATGTTGCCCGTGGGCCGCGTGCGCTCGCGGCTCAGGATTTCCGTCTCCTTCTCCGAGATCGCCCGGGTGAAGTAGACCGCTTCCACCGGCTCGACCGTGACCCGACGTTCATCGAGTTCGAGGCGGGTCACGACGAAGGAGCGCCCGGCGTGAAGATAGATCGCGCCTTCGTGGCACTCGGTGTAGACGTTCCCGGCACCGATCTGTCCGATGATTCTCGGCTTGCCATTCCCGTCGCGTCGGTTGGCGAGAACGATCGTGTAGCTGGATCCCGCCGAGCGCAGGCTCACGTGGCGATGGGGGTTGCGGCGGGAAGCGAACCAGCGATCGCCCGACTCGCTGCGCAGCAGCTCGCCGGCCTCTTCGAGTCGATCGATCGAGGCCCGGATCTCCGGCACTGCAAGTGCGGGCTCGCTCGCTCGCAGCGGCACCTCGGCGGCGGCGCAGGGCAGGTGGGCGTCCAGGATCTTGCCATTGCATGGATCGAGTACGGCATGCTCGAAACGCCCCGAAAAAAACGTCTTCGGATGGGCCACGACGTACTGATCCAACGCGTCTGGCTGCGCGATCATCGCGATCAGCGCTTCGTCTCGGCGCCCGACGCGACCCGCCCGCTGCCAGGTCGCGATCTGGCTCCCGGGATATCCGACCAGCAGACAGACATCGAGGCCGCCGACATCGATTCCCATTTCGAGGGCCGAGGTCGAGATCACGCCCATCAGGTCGCCCGCGAAGAGCTTGCGCTCGATCTCCCTCCGTTCTTCGGGCAGGAAGCCCGCTCGGTAGGAGCTGATCTTGTCGGCCAGGGCCGGCTCACTCTGTGCGATCCAGGTGTGCATCAGTTCGGTCACCCGGCGCGCCTTGGTGAACGCGATGGTGCGCAAGCCATGACCCACGGCCAACCTGAACAAGTGTGAGGCCACGGTGTAGGGCGAGAGCTGAGGGTTCAGGAGCAGCACGTGGCGCCGGCTACGCGATGCGCCGTCGCTTTCGACCACCTCGAAGGGTCGCCCCGTCAGGTTGCTGGCCAACTCGCCCGGGTTCGCGACCGTTGCGGATGCGCAGACGATCTGCGGTGTCGCGCCGTGGTTGCGCGCGACCCGGAGCAGGCGTCGCAATACCTGGGAAACGTGGGAGCCGAAGATGCCGCGGTAGGTGTGCAACTCGTCCACGACCACGAGTTGCAGGCCGCGAAACAGGCCGTCCCAGCTCTGGTGATGAGGGAGGATGCCCAGGTGGAGCATGTCCGGGGTCGTGATGAGCACGTGAGGCGGGTTTTCGCGGATCTTCTTGCGGCGCGAGGGCGGGGTGTCTCCGTCGTAGATCATTGCCCGCGGCCGGTCTTCCTCGCCCATCAGCCCGAGGGCCGTGATGTCCTGCTCGAGCTTGGCCCGCTGGTCCTGCTCCAGGGCTTTCAGCGGAAACAGGAAGATTGCCCGGGCGTCCCGGTCGGAGAGCACCCGTTCGAGTGTGGGCAGGCTGTAGACGAGCGATTTTCCGCTGGCGGTGGGCGTTGCCAGGACGACATCGTTTCCGGCCCGCAGTGCTTCGATGGCGCGGGTCTGGTGGGCATAGGGTGCGGAGATCCCCCGCCCCTTCAGCACTTGTTGGAGCGGTGCCGGGAGTTCGAGTTCCGGTGCGAGATCGGGCTCCTGAGGTGGCAGTACTTGATGGTGGCGAATCGCAGACGCCAGGTCCGGCTCCGCGGCGATGGCATCGAGAAGGGCCGCGATGCGCTCGCGCGTGCTGCCCGTTCCGATTCGTCCGCCCGCCCCGTCCGTTCGATTGGTTCGCTTCGCCACGTCCCCATCCGTTCGCCAATCTGCCGATTCGACGATCTGCTGATCTGGCGGATTCTTTTCGATGTATTCCGTCGGTGGAGGGACGCGACGGGGTGAAACGGGGACTGGGGAAGACTACCCACCGGCCCCGGAGTCGTCATGGGTGGCTTGTGGCCGGCCCCGGAGTCGTCGTGGGTGGCTTGTGGGATTGGGCTGGGAGCGGCAAGGTTCCTCGCGATGCGCGTTTCTCTTCAGAGCCAGTACGCGATCTGCGGGATGTTCGATCTGGCCTACCACGGTTCGGAGGGCCCCGTGCAGGTCCGTGTGATCGGTGAGCGTCAGCGGATCCCCCGGCGTTTCCTGGAACAGATCTTCCAGCGCTTGCGGAAGGCCGGGCTGGTGCAGGGCAAGCGCGGGCCGGGAGGCGGCTACGTACTGGCCCGGGACGCGGCGGACGTGACGCTGCTGGATGTCATCGAGGCGGTCGAGGGCCCGCTGGAGGAGACACTGGTCTGCGGGCCTCCGCCGCGAGACCGCGAAATCCCCGAACGCCCCTCCTTCCTGTGGCCGGATCTGACCTCCCGCGTCCAGGACGCACTCGCCGCCGTGAGCCTGGCCAGCTTGTGTCGGCAGGCAGCCGAGCGTGGAGCCCCACGGGCGAGCGCAGATAGCCGCGTCTGGCATATCTGAGCGGCAGGGAGTAGACCGGCTCTTTGCCCCGTGGGGGTCTCGCCTGAGCCGATGGGTGAAATCCCCGAGGGTGTTCCGTAGACTGCCTCGGTCCCACGCAGGGGCCGAATTGCCAGGATGGGCTGTGAGCGGACGCATCGAGGTAGATCGGTCGCTGCCTCCGGTGGCGGTGCCCGCGATCGTTTGGAACGAGCTCCGAGGCCACGCACTGGAGACAGTTCCCGAGGAGTGCTGCGGGCTTCTGTTGGGGAAGACTGCGGGCCGGTACGAGCGAGTCGTTCGCTGCCGCAATGAAATGACGCGATTGCATCAAGATGACCCGCTCTCCCATCCCCGAGATGGACGGGAAGCGTTTCACATGAACGAAATGGACTACGTGCGGATCCAGCAGCAGGCCGAAGAGGAGCGGGTTCAGGTGACCGGGGTCTATCACTCCCATGTCGGTGTCGGAGCGTACTTCTCCGGACTCGACCAGGCCTCCGCGACAGAACCGCTGTTTCCGTTCCCCGATGCGGATCACCTGGTGATTTCCGTCGAAGAGCGCCGGGTGCGCGACATCGCGGTCTTTCGTCGCGAGATGGCTACGGGCAATTTCGTGGGACGTGTGTTGTGCAGCGAGGCTCCGTGAACCGGCTGATCACGCTTTCATGGGTTGTGCTCGCGATGGGATGCGCCGGCCCGCGCTATGACTTCGAGGATCTGCCGGACGTACCGATTGCGCTGGTCTACAGGAACATGACCGAAGCCGAGCAGGCTTCGGACGCGTTCTACAAGATGCAGGAGAAGCTGCGAACCGCGCGAACCGGCATTCGCTCGCGAATGCCCAAGAACACGCTGAATTTCGATGATGTGGCCCAGACCTTCGGTGTCTACGGATCCAGTGAGCAGCGTGCGGCTTCCATGTTGGGTCGGATGGCACTGCTCGATCCCAGGACCGGGACGATCGAGACGGTCGATTGGGCCCCCCGAGGCTCTCGCCCGCTGGCCTGGTCCGCCGATCACCAACGGCTGCTCTATCTGAGTCTTCGCCGGGGTATGCCCCATATCTACGAACGGGACTTTCGGACGGGTGACATCACACCGATCACCCACACCCGCCGCCGTCACCTCGATGCGTGCTACTGCGGTGAGGATGCGATCGTCTTCTCCGCATTCCTCCCCTCGGGCGGAACCCGGCTCTACCGTCGGCAGGCGGGCAGTGGCAAGGCGCAGCCGATCACGGATGGCCCGATCGATTTTGCACCCACCTGCGCCCCCGATGGCAGCACGGTGTACTGGGCTTCGCGGCAGCAGGAGGGTTTCGAGACGATCTCCTCCCGCGACCTGACGGACCCCGACGCCGAAGTCCGGGTGCTGACGCGGGGGCGACATCCGAGCGCGACGCCCGACGGAGAGTGGCTTCTCTACAGCGCCAAGACCCGAGGGGGTTGGAAGGTGTGGCGCATGCGCACCGACGGCACCGGGCGTCACCCGCTCGGCCGAGGTGCGGATTGGGAGCACCAGCCCACGGCCTCGACCGAGGGCGGCTATGTCGTATTCGTCACGACCCCCGACGAAAAAGAGGTCCATTTCTCGGTCTGGGTCCGGCCGCTCGATGGCGATCTGGACCGGCCGCTCTCCATTGATGGCGAAGGCCTTCACCCGGTCTGGTAGCCGATTGCAGCCTCAGCCCGGCTTCTCCTGGCCAATCGGCCAGCGACTCTTCAACACGATCAGGAGTTCTCATGTCCCGCACGCCTCAAGGCGATCTCGTTCCCGTTCACGGCGGCCTCGACGCCCCCGTCGACCGCACCATTCCGCTCTCCGAGCGCAAGGCATTTCTGGCTGAGGCTTCGGGCTTGCCGTCCGTTCGGGTCAGCCGCGCAGATTTGTCCACGCTGTATCGGATCGGCGATGGTGCGCTCTCGCCTCTCGAAGGTCCGATGGATGAGGAGACCTGGAATCGGGTTCTCGATCGGCAGGTCATCGAGAATGCCGGCAAGTCCTATGTGTGGACGATCCCTCTCGCGCTACCGGTGACCGATGAAGAGGCGCGAGCGGCAGACGGCGCCTCCGCGGTTGCCGTGCAGACCGAGGATGGCGACACCATTGCGATCGTGGATGGCCCGAGTTGCTACGCGTTCGACAAGGCACGCTACGTCCAACAGGTCTATCGCACCGAGCGTTTCGATCATCCCGGCGGACGCATGGTCGAGAGCGATCCGCGGACGCAGTTGCTGGGCGGGAGCCTGCGCGTCCTGCCTCAGCCGGTCAACCGGGAGTACGGCCAGTTCATGCTCTCTCCGACCCGCGTTCGCGCATTGATCCGCGATCGCAAATGGGAGCGCGCGCTGGCGTTCCAGACCCGGAACCCGCTGCACCGGGCCCACGAGTACGCGTTGGTCGCAGGAGCAGAGCGCTTGACCCGCGAGGGGCACTACACCGGGGTGGTGTTGAACCCGCTCGTCGGCGAGTTGAAGGGGGACGACGTGCCCGCGTCGATGCGCATGGCTTGCTACCGGGAACTCCGGAACAAGGAGCTGCTCGGTGAGGGCGACAAGGACGAGGCGCTCTGGGCCGAGCGGGGCTACGACCTGCCCGAGGTGTTCGAGTTGATCGGTCTCGACATCAAGATGTTCTACGGCGGGCCGAGCGAGGCAGTCATGCACTCGATCTACCGCCAGAACTACGGCTTCAGCGATCTGGTGGTGGGTCGCAAACATGCGGACGCGCCGTTCGAAGACGGCGAGGCGATCTGGGGTGACTTCGATGCCCACGAGATCTTCGACGACCTTCCTGGCGAACTCCATCTCACACCCTGCAAGATCGGTTTTGCAGCCTTCTACGAGTCGCTGGGGCGGGTCGACCTGATGGAGCGCCATCCGGACGAGAAGCCCTATGGTATTTCGGGAACGAAGGTTCGCGAGCAGTTGCGCGCCGGGGAGCATCCGGACCCGCGCATCCTCCGGCCCGAAATCGCGGATATCCTGATCGAAGCGTACAAGGCCTGAGGGTCGCCGTGCAGTGATCCATAGGAGTGGGGACTCATGAAGATCGGCGTCGTGAGGGAGACGAAGGACCAGGAGTTCAGGGTCGGTATCACGCCGGACGGCGTTCGGATGCTGACGGGCCGTGGGCACCTGGTATGGGTCGAAACCGGAGCCGGGCAGGGCAGCGGATTCACGGACGACGAGTACCAACAGGCCGGCGCGCGCCTCGTGACTACCGACGAGGCCTGGTGCGAGCCGGAGATGATCGTCAAGGTCAAGGAACCGAACGCCCAGGAGATCCCGCGTCTTCGCCAGGGACAGATCCTGTTCACCTACCTGCATCTGGCCGCAGCGCCCGAGGTGACGAGAGCCCTGCTCGAAGCCCAGGTGATCGGAATCGCCTACGAGACGATCCGCAATCCGGATGGTTCATTTCCGGTGCTCGCGCCGATGAGCGAGGTTGCCGGGCGCTTGGCTGCGCAGATCGGCGTGACGCTGCTTCAGAAGAACCGGGGTGGGAAGGGCCTGCTGGTCGGGGGCGTTCCCGGCGTGCCGCGAGGGGCGGTGACGGTGATCGGCGGCGGCATCGTCGGCATCAACGCCGTGCGCATCGCCCATGCGCTGGGTGCCGATGTGACGGTTCTCGACGTGGATCTTCGACGCCTGGCCTATGTGTACGACATCTTTCGCGGTGAGCTGAACACGCTGTTCTCGAATCCCGTCAACATCGAGCGCGCGGTGGCGGACAGTGATCTGGTGATTGGCGCGGTCTACATCCACGGTCGACGAGCCCCCACACTGGTGACCGAGGCGATGGTCAAGAGCATGGAGCCCGGCTCGGTGGTGGTCGACGTGGCCGTGGATCAGGGCGGCTGCATCGAGACCATCCGCCCGACGACCCATTCGGATCCCACCTACGCGTTGCACGACGTGATCCACTACGGCGTGGCAAACATGCCCGGCGCCGTACCCCGTACCTCGACCTTCGCCCTCACGAACACGACGTTTCCGTACGTGGAGCGCATCGCCGAAGAGGGGGTCGAGGCTGCGGTTGGCGCCGATCCGGCTCTCATGCAGGGAGCCAACCTGTGGCAAGGTGAAGTCGTCTGCGAGGGAGTTGCCGATTCGCTGGGGCTGCCGTACCGGTCGCTCGAGACGCTGCTCGGCTAGCCTTGCTTCGGGGCCGGGCGTCATTCGAGCTGTTCCGGAATCTGGTGATTCCGAATACCTGACTCAGATCATTCGGATGCGTGGATGGGCGGCGCGCTTCAAAAGTGCCTGGCGGTCGGTTCCGTCGGTGGGGTGGATGGCATAGCCGAAGGCCAGGGTGACGTGGACGGGCTGGTTCAGCCGGTCGTCTCGGGAGATGCGGTCGGCGACCGCGCGGGAGAGCGCAGTGATCCGATCTTCGGGAGCGGGGCCGGGATCGGGCAGCAGCATCGTGAATTCGGCTTCGCCGGTTCGCGTGAGGACGTCGAAATCTCGGAGCGGCTCGCGCAGGGCCTGGGCGGTCTCCTGGACCAACCGGTCGGCGCGAACACCGTCTGCGTCGCGGCGGACTTCGTCCAGGTTTTCGATTCGACAGATTGCGATCGCGAGGCGGCCCAGCTGACTGCCTGCGCGAGCGAGTTCCTGCTCGAGTCGAAGGGTCAGATACTCCTCGTTCGGAAGTCCGGTCTCCTCGTCGAAGTTCCGATGCTGACCGGCGCTCTCGTAGTAGAGGGCGTTTTCCAGAGCCCGCTCGACGTAGGATCCGTAGCGGGAGAACACCCGCAGGTCGTCCTCGTTGAACGGTCCGGCGTAGAACTGGTCCGGGGCCACCTTGTCGTACAGGCTCAGCGTGCCGATCACCCGGCTCTCCCGGCGAAGGGGCGCAGAAAGCACGGACTGAAAGCGGTCGGCGACTTCGCCGAGTGCCGGTTCGTCGCTGATCTTTCGCACCAGGCGGGGTTGGCGTGTCTTCAAGGTGGAGACCGCGATGCGCTTGTCGAGTTGGAAGAGGGCTTCCTGGGTGCGACCATCACCCGAGCCGTAGTAGGACCGGATCACGTAGCGTCGGGTCTCCGGATCCTGCAAGCGCAGGACCGCATGGTCGGCTTCGAGAATGAGTGCTCCGGATGACGTCGCGAGCCGTGTGACCTCGCTGATCTCCCGGCTCGAGATCAACCGAATCCCGGCTTCGTTGATCGCGGTGACCTTGGTGGCATGGCTGGACATGCGCGCTTCCCGCTCGGCCTGGGCCACCGCTTCGGCCGCCGCCGCCGCCATCTCGAGGAGTGCCTCTTCGAGGCTGCGGCTTCGGGGCACGGGGGCGCCTGCCTGGACTGCGAGCAAGCCGACCAATTCGCCACCTGCGAGCAGCGGCAGCGCTGCGTAGGCCAGGCATCCATCCGCGCCGTGGAGCATCATGGGCTGGCGGCTGCGTGCCGCGCGTCCGTCGATCCCGTCGCCGCTTTCCACGCGCCAATCGGCGCCGAGGCCGGCGCCTCCCAATGAGGTCGCGATCCAGCGCAGCGAGTCCTCATCCGAATCGTAGAGATAGGCGTTCGCTATGCCGCCGCCGGCTCGCCGTGCGACCAACTGGCAGAGATTGCGCATCCGGATGTCGAGGGCGTCGCCGCTGGCGAGTGATTCGCGGACTTCTCGTACCGCAGCGTATCTGGAAGCCTCCCGGCGGAGCGTCTCGTGCTCCTGTGCCCGGTGGATGATGTCGGCATCGAGGCGCCCGAGCTGCTCCGCGAATTCCAGATCGTCGTCATCGAAGGCGTCCGCGCGGGTCGCGTGGTGCAAGTTCAGGACGCCGAGAACGCGCCCCTCGTGGATCAACGGTACGCAGAGCGCACTTTCCAGATCGAAGCGCTCGCGGACGATCTGGAAATCGGCGCGATCCGCGTGACCGCGAAGCTTGATGGGGCGCCCTTCGGCTGCCACCTTGCCGGCGATCCCCTCGCCGAGAGGGACACGAATCTTTGGCCAGAGTTCCCGTTCGACGCCGACCGCCACGCGGATCGCCAGGTCGCCGCGGTCCGGATCGACGAGCATCAGCGATCCACCGTCGGCTCCGGTCACGCTCATCGCGATCTCGAGCATCCGGCCGAAGAGTTCCTGGGGTTCGACCGTCAGGTTCACCGATTCGACGATCTCGTGCAGGGCCTGCAACAGCTCGCCCTTGCGATCACCGGACGAGACGCCATAGCCCCAGAGCAAGCGGGCCGTGAGCGGGGAGAGGATCTGCTCGACATCCTGGGCCAGCTCCGGATGCGCTTGCGCGAACGGAGGCAGCGTGCCGGCATCGATCAGTGCGTGGAGTGGTTGCCCGAAGAGTGCCAGGTCGTCGGTCAGCCGTAGTTCCAGATGCATGGCTGCCGCACGCTCGCGGGCCGACGGCAGATCTGGATCGTAAGCACCTCGGATTTCGATCTCCGGATTGTCCTCCAGGATCGGAATCAGTGTCAGGGTCTCATCGGTGATCCCGTAGATGGTGATCGCTCGGCGCATGGGACGGGTCTAGACCTCCTCCATCGGACCGAGTCGAACGCTGAGCAGGAGGCTGCGCTCCTCGCCGAGTTCGTCCCGGAGAACGATGGGGATGGCAACGGAATGAGGGCCGTCGGTACGAGCCGTACCGACCTGGGTGATTTCGAAGTTTCCCGGTGAGCCGATCGTGGCGGCCGATTCGTCTGGCGCCCCGGAGCTGTCGTCCTGGTCTGCGCCGAGCGCTTCGGCTGTCGCAGCCGAGGTCGTTTCGCGAAACGACTCCTCGAACGCGCTTTCGGCGAGTGTGGTCGTGGCCAACGATGCCGCGAGATCGAGCTCATCCTCGCCGTCGGGGGCGAGCAGTTCCGAGTCGAGTCCTTCCGTGGGCTGAGGATCGAGCTGGGGCCCGGAATCGGCAAGCGGGTCGACGCGGTCCGGACTCTCGGTCTCGGATTCGGTCTCGGGCTCGGATTCGGCGCCCCGCTCGCGCAGGGTTCGAACGACCCGCTTGGAAATGGTCGTCAGCGTCTGGAGGACACCCGTGCCTTCGGTGGCGACGGCTTCGAAGGCTGCGACGTCCGAGAGCTCGAGCTTCCGGTGCAGCTCCTCCAATGCGAACGGATCCGAGAGGTCGCGCTTGTTGTACTGGACCACGAGCGGCACGTCGGAAATCTCTCGGCCGTATTCGGTCAACATCTCTCGGAGCTCGGCCCAGCTGGCCAGGTTCGCATCGAGTTGTTCACGTTGGGTATCGACCACGAACACGAGTCCGTCGATCCGATCGAGCAGCTGGCGCCGGGTGGGAGCGTGCTCGGGAGAAGAGGGCGGTGCCTCGATCCGGATGCGCGTGCGCAAGCCGCCGATATCGCCGAGCTCGATGGGAAGGGAGTGGTAGCTCACCGAAGGATCGATGCGCGTGGGATGGGCCTCGATCTCCCCTCGATGATCTGGTCGCAGCTTGCCGTGGATCGTCTTCAGATTGGAGAGCTTGCCCGAGTCGGGCGTTCCCCAGTAGAGGATCCGTGCGTTCACCTCGGTCATCAGATCTTTCCCTTTTTTTGGAGCAGCCGTCGGGCATGAGTTGAAATCGGAGTCGCCACGTCCTTGCTCTTCATGATCATTCGCAGGTCCCGCTCTTGCAGGAAGTTCAGGAATTTCATCGCAGTCGGCACGGGGCATTTCGGATTCGTGGCCAGGCCGATCTTGACCTGATAGTTGCGTGTCCACTCCCGGTTGTTGGCGATCATGCGCAGGATCTCGTCGGCGATGTTCCGGGATTTCGCCAGGCCCTCGACCTCGTTGTCGGTCATCTTCGGGCTGCGGATTGCCGCGGTGCTCACGAGCTTGTTGCGGTCGCGTACCAGCAGCCCACGCGCTTCCTTGTTGCCCATCCGGGCCAGCTTGATCTTCTGCATCACGTTCATCGTCTGGATCAGGGCGTAGAGGTTGGTGGTTGCATCCTCGTTGAGCTCAACGTCGCTCTCCTGGATCAGGTCGTCGTCGAACTCGCTGGCATCGTCGCCGAGCAGTGCCCGCAGCGCTTCGGCAGCCGCAGCGTCGGATATTTCCGTGGTCGGCGGTAGGTCGCTCTCTTCCTCGGGGTCTGCGATCTGGCCATTCGGTTTGTCGAGGCCGAGGAAGGAGAGGATGCGATCGATGGTGGCACGGCCGGTCAGTGGATTGTCGCCGAGCGCATCCACGATGGTCGGGTGACGCAGCAGGCTCTGCTGGTTGTTGGCCACGATCTCCACGACACGTCGGTGGGGCAGGCTGGCCAGATGGGCCAGTGTCCGGTCATCGACGGCCGGGTTCAGGGCCAGCTTCTCCATTCGTTCGCCATCGTCCTTCCAGGCGTGGGACAGCCAGGAGAGAAGTGCCGGGTGGGCTTCGGATGTGGCTACCGTGTTCGCCACGCTTTCCGGCAACTGCTCCAGGCTCTGCTGCGCTTGGCTCTTGACCTCGTCATCGGGATCGTGGACGAGAGCAAACAGCACCGTGGCGAGTTCGACCGGCTGAAGGGGCAGAGCGCCGCCTGCGGCCATCCGGCGCACCGCGATTGGCGCATCCCTCCGCACGTACTTCTCCGCCTGGGGCGACAGGGTCAGGCTGACGGTCTGCTTGGTCTTTTCGAGTCCAGATCCGGACATGTGCCGGCGCACTCCTCTTCTCGTGGGTCCACGAGCCAGGCGCTACCGGGACGTTTCCGGCGCTACCCCTCCGCCCCTTTCTGGGCGGTGGCTGCGGCAATGATCTTTTCGCGTTCGCCCGCGGGCACCTCGTGGTAGTGGTCGAACTCCATATGGAACGCCCCCTTCCCGCCTGTCAGGCTGGTCAGGGCGCTCGCGTACTCCAGCATTTCGGCCATGGGGACCTCCGCCTTGATCACTGCCGTATGGCCTCGGGTTTCCGTGGTCTGGACCCTTCCGCGGCGGCTGGAAATGTCGCCCATCACGTCTCCAACGAAGTCTCCGGGTACGGACACCTCTACCCGCATCACCGGTTCCAACAGGGTCGGCTTGGCCTTCTCCAGGGCCGCCTTGAAGCCGAAGGAGCCGGCCAGCTTGAAGGCCATCTCGTTGGAGTCCACCGAGTGGTGTTTCCCGTCGATACAGCGCACTTTGACGTCTACCACAGGGTATCCGGCCAGCGGGCCGGCTTCGGAGGCCTCCAGGACGCCTTTCTCCACGGCCGGAATCAACCCCCGGGGGATCGAGCCACCGACGATCTCATCCGAAAACTCGATTCCTTCCCCTCGGGGCTTCGGCTCGACGGTCAGGAAGCAGACGCCGAACATGCCTTTGCCGCCGCTCTGCTTCTTGAGCTTGCCCTCGACATGTTCCGCGCGTCCCTTGATCGTCTCCCGATACGGGACCTTCGGGGTCTTCAGCTCGACATCCACCTCGTAGAGCCGTTTCAGCTTCTGGACCGTGATGCGGATATGCAGCTCGCCCATGCCGGTGAGCAGGAACTCCCCTGTCGCCGGGTCGCGGCCCAGGTGGAGGGTGGGATCTTCTTCCACCAGCCGGCCCAGTGACGTGAAGACCTTGTCCTCGTCGCCCTTTGAATGGGCGGAGATGGCGTAGGAGAGGACGCCCTGAGGGATCGGCAGGGGTTGGAGCGTCACGCCTCCCTTCTCCTGACACAGCGCATCGCCGGTGTGGACATCCTTCAGCTTGGCTACGGCTACGACATCGCCGGGACCGGCCTCGGGGACATCCACATGGTCGGCACCCTGCAAGAGCAGGAGCTTGCCGAGCCGCTCTTTCTCGCCACGCGTGGCGTTCAGGACGGGGGTGTCGCCTTTGACGGTGCCGGAGACCACCCGCAAGACCGAGAGCGTGCCCGAGTAGCGGTCGACCACGGTCTTGATCACGAGTGCGGTGAACGGCGCACCCGGTTCCGCCGTGACCCGGATCTCCTCGTCCTCGAGGGTCGCAGCCCAGGCGGCTCCGCGGTCGGTCGGCGACGGCAGCAGCCGCTCGACGCTTTGGAGGCAGGTCAACGAGCCGATCCCTTGGGTCGCGGCGCCGCAGGCCACTGGCACCAGGCTTCGGGTGCCTGTGGCCGCGATCAGACCGCGCATCACGTCCTCCGACGAGAGCTCGCCCTCTTCGAGGTACTTCTCGAGCAGCTCGTCTTCGCTCTCTGCTGCGGCCTCCACGAGTTCGGAGCGCGCCATGAGAGCTTCATCCTCGAGCTCTCCGGGGATCTCCACCTCCCGGCCGTCGATCACCGCTTTCATCGAGATCAGGTCGATCAACCCCCGCAGCCCGTCGCCCGAGCCGATCGGAAGCGTGATCTTGATCGGGTTGATGTCGAGGTCTTTCAAGCTGGCGATCGCTGCATCGAGGTCGGCGTGCTCGTTGTCCAGCCGATTGACGAAAGCGATCACGGGGATCCCGGCGCGGCCGCTGGCCCGCCACATACTCTCGGTGCCGACCTTCGCTCCGTCGGTGGCGGATACGACCAACACCGCACCGTCGAGGCCGTGCAGCAGGACCTGGCCGTCGCCCTGGAAGTTCGGATCACCAGGCGTATCCGCCAAGGTCAGATGCAGATCATTCCACGCGAAGCCGTAGAGGGACGAGGTGAGTGTGTGCTTGCGCTCCAGTTCCTCAGGCGTCGTATCGAGGACCGAAGTCCCGTCCGCCGGGGAGCCCAGACTCTTGGTGGCGCCGGCGAGGTGGAGCAGACTCTCCGCCAGGGAGGTCTTGCCATCAGCCGCGTGTCCGATAAGCGCGAAGCTTCGCGTATTGGCGACACTGGTATTTTGCATGGGGCCTCCCTCTTGGTGCCTGCTATGCGGGCCGATTCTTCTCGAACAGGATGCGCAGACCCTCCAACGTGAGGAAGGGTTCGACGCGATCGATCGTCTGGGCTTCGTGGGCGATCCGCTGGGCCAGGCCTCCGGTCGCGATGGTGCCGGCCTCTTCGCCCAGCTCGCTGCGGATCCGGGTGACCATCGAGTCCACCATTCCGGCATAACCGAATAGCAGGCCCGATTGGAGGGATTGGGTCGTCGTGCGGCCGATGACTGCTTTTGGCCGAACGATCTCCACCCGGTGCAGCATCGACGCGCGCTCGAAGAGCGCCTCCATCGATATGTGCACGCCGGGGAAGATCGCGCCGCCTAGATACTCGCCCTTGGCCGAGACGCAATCGAAGGTGGTGGCCGTGCCGAAGTCGACTGCGATGACCGGCCCGCCGATCAGCTCGAAAGCAGCCACCGAGTTGACGATGCGGTCGGCGCCGACTTCGCGCGGGTTCTCGTAGCGCACTGGCATGCCGGTGCGGATGCCGGGACCCACCAGCATGGCAGGGCGGCCGAGAAGCTTGTGACAGACGCGCTCCCAGATGGGAAGGAGCGGGGGAACGACCGTCGACAGGATCGCATCGGTGAATGATCCCACCTTGCAGCCCCGCAGATCGAAGAGTCCATGGAGGGCGACGAGGATCTCATCGGAGGTCTGCTCCCGATGCGTGGCCATCCGCCAATGATGAAGAAGCTCGCCCGGGCCACCGCTGTAATCGAATACACCCAGGGTGACGTTCGTATTGCCCACATCGATGGCCAGCAGGACAGAGCTCGTCATCCCGCATTTCCTTGTGGCCATCGGGCGTCGTCCGCCGCCCGTTCCGCACTCGGCCGGAGCGTCACGTCCCCGGCAATGACCCTGTGGAGATCACCGTCCGGGAGGCGAAGCTCGAGGGTACCGTCGGAGCCGACACCGCCGGCGACTCCGACTCGGACGTCTCCACTCGGATCGGAGACTTCGATCTCCCGGCCTCGCATCCGGTAGAAGCTCTCGAAGTCGGACCGCAGCCTCTCGAACCCAGCCTCGGCGTGTTGATCGAGCACGGCTTCGAGGGTAACGAAGAGTTGCCGTGTGAAGCCCGTCCGGTCGATGGGCCGGCCCAGGGCAGCGGCGAGGCTCGTGGCGCGAGCGCGGAATTCCTCGGGGAATGTCGCCGGCGAGACATTCAGGTTCACGCCGATTCCGAGGACCAGATGTCCCACCTGGGTCGCCTCGGCGCTCATCTCCATCAGGATCCCGGAGACTTTCAGTCCATCGACGAGCACGTCGTTGGGCCATTTGATTTCGACGCGCTCCGACGCGCCCAGGGCCCACGCCACGGTGTTGGCGACGGCAAGGCCGGCTCCCAGGATGATCGTCGGCGCCTGGGTGATCTCGATCGCGGGCCGAAGCACCAGCGAGACGTAGAGATTCTGGTGAGCAGGCGAATGGAAACGCCTTCCGAGACGGCCACGTCCGGCACTCTGGTGCTCCGCCACGACCGCAGTGCCGTGGGGCGTGCCCTCGCGCGCGAGCTCACCGGCAACCCGGTTGGTCGAATCGGTGGTTTCGAGATGGTGGAGAGTCCTTGCCAGCCAACGGGTCGCCAGGTCGGGTAGCAGCTCCTCCGCGTACAACCGATCGGGGCGGGAGACCAGCCGGTAGCCCTCCCCAGGTGAGCCCTCGATCTTGTAGCCGCGGCTGCGCAGCGCCTGCACGTGCTTCCAGACCTGGTTGCGGCTGACTCCGAGCTCCTGCGAGAGCGCTTCCCCCGAGCAGGGAGTTCGGGCCAGGCTCGACAGGATGCGCTCGGTACTGCTCATGGGCGGGCCAGGCTGTCGGGCGCGACTTCGAGCGCCAGGTCGGCATTTGGTGCGGAGTGGGTGAGGGCGCCGATGGAGATGCGATGGACGCCTGACTCGGCGAACTCCCGGACGTTCTCGAGGGTGACGCCACCGCTCGCCTCGAGAGGGATGCGATCGCGAAAGCGTCTGGAGATCTGGCGCAGCTCCTCGGGGGTTCGGTTGTCGAGCAACAGCAGATCGGCGCCTGCCTCGAGCGCGGCCTCGGCTTGGGCTTCGGATTCGACTTCCACCTGGATCTCCATCCGGGGAGCGGCGTGGGACCGAGCGGCCTCGACCGCTGGGCCCACCCCCCCGGCGGCGGCCACGTGGTTGTCCTTGATCAGGACGGCGTCGAACAGGCCAAACCGGTGATTCGTGCCGCCTCCGGTGGCCACGGCCAGCTTGTCCAGGCTGCGGAAGCCCGGCAGGGTCTTGCGGGTATCGACGATGGCGACGCTGGTGCCGCGCACGGCTTCGACGAAACGGTGCGTCCAGCTGGCGACGCCGCACAGCCGCCCGAGGAAATTCAGCGCGGTGCGTTCGGCAGCCAGGATCCCGCGGGCGGGGCCCCGGAGCCTGGCCAGGATCTGGCCAGCGGACACGCTCGCGCCGTCGGCCACCTTGGTTTCGAAAGCGATGTCTGGATCGACGGCTTCGAAGACGGCTTCCGCGATCGGTAGCCCGCAGACGATCAGCTCTTGCCGGGCCTCGATCCAACCCGAGAGCGGGTCGCCGGGGCCGAAGATGGCGGTACTCGTCACGTCACCGGTGCCGAGATCCTCGGCCACGGCCAGATCGACCAGCGGTTGCCAGCTCGCACGCGGCGGACACGGGGGGAGCGCACCCACGCCCCGGAGTCTAACGACAGGAGTGCGCTTCCGTCGATCCCGGGTGCTTCCCAGCCCGAGGGAGGGGAGGCTATTCCCCGTCCTTGAGCTTCCGGATCTCTTCTTGGATCAGTGTTTCGGCCATCTGCGGGATGACTTCCCAGGCCACTCGTTCGATGCGGTCCACCGCATCCTTGACGATTCGCTCGGCCAGATCACCGAACGAGTCCCAGGCCATCTTCTCGACCGCGTCGTGGATCTGTTGCTCCAATATCGGCGACAGGGCCGGAGGCGTGGCTTCGTGGCGTTCGGGCTCGACCTCGATTTCGTTGGCAGTCGTTTCTGCCGCCTCCGGATCGGCCGGCCAATTCGGTTCAGAGGGCAGTAGGGCGGGAGAGGGCGGCCCGCTGGAACTTGCTCCCAGATCCGAGGACGACACGTCATAGTCGCGGCCCACCTCGGGATCGAGGGTGGTCTGGCCGGTCGGATCGTCTTCGTCGAGCAAACCCGGGAATGGGGCCGGCTCAGGATCGGAGAAGGTCTTCGCGGCTGTCGGCTCCTCGTTCGGACCATCGAAGAGATCCGGCACCTCGGGTGAGTCGCTGCCCGAGAGCAGGTCCGAAGGTGCAGGAGCGGAGATTTCGTCCGCGAACAGATCGGCTTCTCCGGCCGGCTCAGTGCCGGACAAGGGTGCCGGTTCGGCTGCAAACGAAGGGTTTGAATCGGCCGTCGGCCCTGATTCCGGGCTCGAAGGGTCTCCAAACTCGAAGGCCGTCGGCGCGTCGGGTGCCGGCGGCGGTTCGGCCAGCAACATGGTCATTTCCTGTGGATCCGTTCCACCCACCGGACCGGATGCACCGAGGGGATCGACCGACTCCTGGGAATCGGATACGCCCGACGGTTCCGAAACACCGAATAGATCTGCCGAACCCTGGCCAGCAGCCGCCGCGATCGGGGCCTGCAACACATCGGGTTCTGAGGTGATCAGCGGGGCGTCTGCAATCGGTTCGCCGCTTTCCAGTACGTCGTCATCGTCGGCTAGCAGGTCCGGGATGCTCGTACCCCCGGAAACCGGGTCGAGAAGGACCGTCCCACCCTCCGGGTCTTCGATCGGAGCTGTTTCGAGCAATGTCTCCGGGGCATCGATTGAATCGGCTTCGAGCATTGCCTCCGGGGCATCGATCGAGGAGAAGAGATCGGAACCGGCTGCGAATTCATCCGCGGTCTGCGCGTTCGCATCCAATCCGAAGCTGGCGTCATCACCCGAGATCGGGGCCTGCGGACCGGACGCTCCGGTTTCGCCAAGCGCTTCTCCCCCTACCAGCACCGTGGTGGGCGGGTTGTCGAATGCCGGGTCATCGGCGGTACCGCTCGGTGCGGTGACGTCGTCTTCGAACAGGTCATAGGGTTCTGTGCCTGCCCCCGGGGTCACCAGCCCGGTCAGCCCGAGGGGCTCGGGCTCCTCTTGGATGGCGGGCGCGGCTGCTGCCGGGCTACTCGCGAGCAGCGTATTCACCTGATCGACCAGGGCCTGGGCTTCGAATGGCTTGGTGATGTGACCGTCTGCCCCGACCTCGCTGGCCTGGGCCTCGTCGAAGGTCTCGAAGGTGCCGGTCAGCAGCAGCACCGGGATCGCGCTCAGCGCGGGATCGCTCTTGATCGCGTGGCATACCTCGTAGCCAGAAAGGCCAGGCATCACCACGTCGGCCAAGACGAGGTCTGGACGGAGTTCTCTGGCACGAGCGACGGCGTCGTCGCCGTTGTCCACCGTGACGAGTTCCACGTCCTCATTGGCGAAGCTGATACCGACGACCTTCTGGATCGTCACGCTGTCGTCTGCAAGAAGCAGGGTCTTGGGCATGTTCCCCCCTGGGTGGTCGCGTACACGGACACCGGGACGCCCTTGCGCCGCAGTCGTGACGGTCCCTACGCCGGGTCTATCGTCGGTCTCGAGCCGGGGATTGACCCCTTTTCTCAACCACCAGCCCGACTGGAGCCGCCTCCAGCCTAGAGGCCCTGGCGCGTGCTCGCATCTGGGCGCCGAAGGTCAAGTCGACTGGCGCCATACCCGATACGCTGCCGGAAGGGGCGCCCGTCGCCCCGCGGAGTGACGATGATTCTGAGAGCGGCAGCAGCGAGCGATGTCGGGCACCGGCGCAAGCACAATGAGGATCGCTACGCGCTGGCACCCGCGCTGGGCCTTTACGTGGTTGCGGACGGGATGGGCGGTCATTCGGCCGGCCAGGTGGCCAGCGAGCTGGCCACCGAGGCTTCGCTCCAGGCCATCCAGATGCTCGACGGTGATGCGGCCACTCTTACCGAGAAACTCCGGTACGCGGTGGCCTCTGCCAATCGGTCGATCTTCAACACGGCCCAGCAGCGGCCCGAGTACACCGGAATGGGCACGACCGTGGTGATGCTTCTCGCAGAGGGCGAGCGGGCTGCGCTCGCGCATGTAGGCGACAGTCGAGCCTACAGGGTGCGGGCGGGCACGATCCGCCAGGTGACGGACGACCATTCGATCGTCGGGGACCTTCTACGCCGCAACCAGATCACCGCGGACGATGCGAAGGAGCATCCCCATCGTCACGTGCTGACCCGGGCGCTCGGAGTTCGCGACACTGTCGAACCGGATCTGACGGAGATCTCCCCAGCGTTGGGTGACGTCTTCGTGCTCTGCTCCGACGGGCTGACGAACCACGTCGATGACCACGAGATCGCCAAGCTGGCCACCGAGATCGAAGACCTCCAGGAATTCTGCGAATCCCTTGTGGATCTCGCCAACGCCCGCGGCGGCGAGGACAACACCACAGTCATCGCGGCGCGGTGCTGCCCCTCTTGATCTGACCCGACGGAAGCCTCGGCTGGGCTCCCGTCTCCTCTATCCGTTGGAAGGCCGCAGTGGGAGGCCAGCGGGACGCCTACTCGTTTTCGAGGGTGTTCTTGAGCTTGCTGCGCAGACGCAGGGCCGACTTGGTGTGGATCTGGCACACACGGGATTCAGTGATCCCCAGGATGTTGCCGATCTCCTTCATGTTCAGGTCCTCGTAGTAGTACAGCGAGATGACCAGGCGCTCCTTCTCGGGAAGCATTGCGATGGTGTCGGCAATCAGGCCCTTCATCTCGTGGAGCTTGAAGGTCGAGAACGGGTTCTCGGCGTTCACGTCTTCGATGATGTCGGCAAATGAGCCCGTACGCTCGCCGTCCTGGCCGCCGCCACGGATCTCTTCGAGATTGACGAGCGAGATGCCGCGCACCTGGTTCATCAGCTCGTGGAACTTCTCGATCTGTAGACCAAGAGAGTCTGCGACCTCGTCTTCGTTGGCCTGGCGGCCGAGGCGCTGCTCCACTTCGCCGTAGGCGCGTTCGAGCTTGCGGCTCTTCTGGCGGACGCTGCGCGGCACCCAGTCGAGGGATCGAAGCTGGTCGAGGATTGCACCCTTGATCCGGAACTCCGCGTACGTCTTGAACTTGCAGTTCTTGCCCGGATCGTACTTGTCGATCGCATCCATCAGGCCGATCACACCCGTGTTGTGCAGATCGTCCAAGTCGATATGCGACGGGAGCCTTACGGCGATCCGGTTGACGATGTATCGAATGAGCGGTGCGTGCTCAAGGACGATGGCTTCTTTCAGATCTCCCGGGATGTCCCCATGCTTCTCTCTTGCATCACGCAACTGCGCTTCCATTCGATCCTCCACATTTTGAGCGGGCGTCTGCCGCATCTGGCCTCGGGTTCCTGCAGGCGACCCCTCCTGCCGACCCGTTGCACGTCAGGTGCGGGTCAAAGCAGACGTCGTGCCAATGTCCCGGTTCTCGGACGTGGGACACCACATCGCGGGTTCGTCGACCGGTGGAAGGGTCCGCTAACCGGCTGAACTCCCAGGCATTCCGGGGAAATTACGGTGCTGGGCCCAGGCGAATGCAGCAACCAGGAAGCAGTGCAGCCGCGGGAGGCACCCCGGCAGGGAACCGGCGGAAGTGTCAAAAGGCCGGCGGGCCGGGTTGCAATCTTGACATCCGACGGATCGGGCTGGGAAGTGTGGAGGGCACTCTGCTCGCTGCCCGATCTACGCTTCGGGTGTCAGGCCCTTCTTCTTGATCTTCTCGATCAAGGTCGTGCGATTGAGCCCGAGCAGCTGCGCCGCCTGATTCTTGTTCCAATGGGTGCGCTCGAGGGCTTGCCGGATCAGGCCGGCTTCGAAATCGTCGACGACCTCGTTGAAGGAGAGGCCCGCCGCACCCAGTTGCGGCGGCGTGCTCGCGGATCGCGGGGCGCTAGGGGTGTGAAACTCTTCGGGCAGATGCTTGAGGTCGATCTCGCCCTGGCCGCGCAGCACCACCAAACGCTCGATCGTGTTCTCGAGTTCTCGGACGTTGCCGGGCCAAGGCTGGTCGACCAGGCATTCGAGGGCGGCTTCGGAGAGCTGGCACGGCGGGTTGCCCGGATCCTTCGCGTTTCGCTCCAGGAAGTGGTGAATCAGCAGCGGAATGTCCTCGTGCCGATCGCGCAGCGGAGGGATCCGGATCGGAATGACATTCAACCGATAGAAGAGATCTTCGCGAAACTGCTTGGCCTCGATCGCCTTGCCGAGGTCCTGGTTGGTTGCGGCGATCACCCGCAGGTCCACGTGTTCCGTACGAGAGGAGCCGACTGGCTCGAAGGTCTTTTCCTGGAGCACCCGTAGCAGCTTGACCTGCAGGTTCAGGCTCATGTCGCCGATCTCGTCCAGAAAGATCGTACCGCCATCGGCCGCGCTGAAGCGCCCCTCACGGTGGGAGACCGCGTTGGTGAAGGCCCCTCGAACATGGCCAAAGAGCTCGGACTCGAGCAGTTCTTCCGGAATGGCGCCACAGTTGACGGTGACGAGAGGTTGGTCTGCCCGGGGGCTGTTGTAGTGGAGGGCCCGCGCGATGACCTCTTTCCCCGTACCGCTCTCGCCGGTGATCAAGACCGTGCTGTCGGTTCCGGCCACGCGGCGCACGGTCTCCAGCACGCTGCGCAGGCCCGCGCGGGCGCCCACGATGTTGTCGAACTGGTAGCGCTCGTGGAGCTGGTACTGGAGCCGGCGGTTCTCGGTCTTCAAGCGTCCGTGCTCGATGGCCTGGCCCGCCAACCGGCGCAAGACGTCTTGTTGGGGCCCGTCGATGGCCTTCTCGAGGTACCAGAACGCTCCTGCGCGCAGCGCTTCGACGGAAGCCTCGCCGCCTCCGTAGCCCGTCACCACGATGCAAGGCAGCTCGGGATGCAGATCGTGGATCTGCCGAACCAGCTCGAGACCACTGATGCCCGGCATCTTCACGTCGCACAGCACCAAGTCGAGAGGCTCGGCGGTCACCGCGGCCATGGCTTCGGTCGCGTCCTTCGCGCACGACACCCGATAGCCGCCGCGCGTCAACAACCGCTCGACGGACCGTCGATACAACTCGTGGTCGTCGACGACCAGCACGTGGGGCTTGCCCAGAGCGAGACCTCTTCCGGGGGGGAAGTCCCCGCAGGTTAGGAATCGGGAGCCAGGCCTTCAACCCGTCCCAGAGTTGATCCTTGAGATCGATTCAACCCACCCGGGGTTGCCGCCGATGAGTCCTGCATGACCTCGGAGCGCGTACCCCCCGCGAGCCCGGCCTCGGCAGCTGGGCTCGGGTCCCCTGCGAGCCCGGCCTCGGATTCCGGGTTCGGATCGCCTTCGAGCCCGCGGCAGGACGGAAGTTGCGGCCGGGTCCTGCTGGTTGATGACGAGCCGCTCTTTGCCAGCGCGATGGATCGAATCCTACGGCCGGAGGGGCACACCCTGATTGCGGCCTCGGGCTGGGCCGAACTCGAACCTCAGCTCGCGGATCCAAGCCTCGATCTGATCCTCCTCGATCTGGTGCTCGGGGCGGTGGATGGCATCTCAGTGCTCGAGCGCATCAAAGCCGAGCGGCCGGATCTCGAGGTGATCGTCATGACCGGCTACGCCAGCGTGGAGAGCGCGGTGGGTTGCATGCGTCTCGGCGCGTTCGACTACCTGGAGAAGCCGGTGGGCGACATCCATCGGGTCCGGAATTCGGTGCGCCGCGCGATCGAGCGCCGACGCCTGTTGGATCGCACCCGGATACTCGAGCAGGAGCTGGCCGGCCGGGAGGGTTCGCCGGAGCTGATCGGCGGGGCGCCTTCGATGCGGGCGATCGTCCGAATGATCGAGAGTCTTCGCCACAATGAGTCCAACGTGCTCGTGCAGGGCGAGAGTGGAACCGGCAAGGAGATCGTGGCTCGAGCCGTTCACGCGGCGAGTCCGCGGAGGGATTGCACCTTCGTGCCGGTGGATTGCGGCGCTCTTCCCGAGTCGATCATCGAGAGCGAGCTGTTCGGGCACGAAAAGGGAGCCTTCACCGGCGCGACGGGCGCTCCCGGGCTGTTCCGCGTTGCGGACGGTGGAACGCTCTTCCTCGACGAGATCGGCGAGATCCTGCCCAGCGTTCAGGCAAAGCTGCTGCGCGCACTGCAGCAGAAAGAAGTCCGGCCGGTGGGTGCGAGCAGTGCGGTGCCGGTGGATATCCGGGTCGTCTGTGCGACGAATCGGGATCTCTCCGAGATGGTTGCGGAAGGCAGTTTCCGGCAGGATCTGTACTACCGGCTGAACGTCGTTCGCATCGAGCTGCCTCCGTTGCGGGAGCGCGGTGAGGACGTGGCGCTTCTCGCCCAGCACCTCCTGCAGAAACACCTGCGATCGGACTCGCCTGTTCGCGGCTTCACGCCCGAAGCGTTGGAGCGGCTGTGCAGATATCCATGGCCCGGAAATGTCCGCGAGTTGGAGAATGCCATCGAATCTGCGATGGCTCTATCCCAGAGCGAGCGGCTACACGCGGCAGACTTCCGTCTCGGTGGTTCAACGCCGCTCCCGGTGGTCTCGACCCCATCCGTGGGTGCGGCCGTGCCGCTCTCGCTCGAGGCCTACGAGCGGCTGGCGCTGGAGCGTGCGTTGGAAGAGAGCCGTGGTGACGCAAGCGAGGCTGCGCGCAGGCTCGGCATTGGTCGTTCCACCCTGTATCGCAAGCTCTCGAAGCATGCGATCGAGGTGCGCCGCCGCCCGACCAAGCCCACAGCCCCGGCGGATCTGACAGACTCGGTGGGGACGCTCGAGGCTGTCGGGTAGACTCGCGCCGTCGCCCCCCGCGACAATTGACGGCGAGAGGATCGAGCGTGGTCGGCGGGATCCATCGAAGCGGGTGCGGGCGGTGAGCGCGTCCTCCGGGATGAATGCTCGGCTGCTCGTGGTGGAACCGTTCGAGGAACGGCCGGCCGCTGCCTCCACCGCGGAGGCATTGCGGCTGCTGGGCCCCGCGGTTGCGCTCGAACTGCATCACGAGGCGCCAGTGGCTGCCGCAGCGCTTCGGGCTCGGCATTCAGATCTGGTGGTTCTCGACCATCGGCTGGGCGACGACCTCTGGTCCCTGCTGTGCCGCGCCCGTGAGGGTGCGACACCGGCCCTGGTGATCGGAGAGGCCGGCGACGAGGCCCATGCGCTGCGGGCGTTCCGAGCTGGCGCCACGGGCTACGTGGAACGCGGTCCAGCGTTCGCAGAGAACCTGTCGACTGCCGCACGCGAGCAGCTCCAATGGGTGCAGCGGATCCGGGGGAGTATTCCGTCGTTTGTAGAAGAGAAAAACGCAGGAACTCTGGATCGTTACAGCAGAAATATCATTGAAAACATGAATAGCGCGCTGCTGGTCATCAATCGCGAAGGGGCGATTTCGTATGCCAACCCCACCGCTGAGAGGGCACTCGGTGTGGGTGACGGGGAACTCGAGGGGCGGGACCTTCGCGATTGGTTTCCGGGTGCGGAGGCCGAGGAGATCCTGCCGCTTCGAACCGTCAAGGAAGGCACCCGCTTTCGCGGGGTCGAAACCGTGTTGACCCGGGCTGATGGAACCCTGATCCCGACCGGGATCTCTTGCGCGCCGCTGGTCGATGCCGAGGGGGTCGGAGAGGGTGCGGTCGCGATCTTCCAGGACCTGGTCGAGATCAAGCAACTCCAGCGTCAGGTGTTGCAGACGGAGAAGATGGCTTCGATCGGCCAGCTGGCTGCCGGAGTGGCTCACGAGATCAACAACCCGATGGGCTTCATCCACGCGAATCTCTCCCAGCTCACCGAGTACCTGGACGATCTGCAGAAGGTCTGGGCGCAAGTGGAGGGATTGCGCGGTGCTGCGGATCGAGATCCCGCCGACGCCCAGCAGGTTCGGGAGGCGGCCCGCGCGCTCGGTGCGACGATCCAGGCGGTCGACGCGGGCTTCCTGATGCGGGATTTTGGAACGGCGATCCGGGAATCCCTGGAGGGGTCGGAACGGATTCGTGCGATCGTGACCGACCTGCGGGCGTTCTCTCATCAGGATACGGCCGAGCGTGCGCTCTGTGACATCAACCGTGCGTTGGACTCCACGGCCAACATCGTTTGGACCATGATGAAGCACTCGGTCGTGCTGACGAAACAGTACGAGGAGCTGGCGCCGATGGTGGGCTTCCCGATGCAGCTGAAGCAGGTGTTCATGAATCTGCTGGTGAATGCCTATCAGGCGATCGAGGAGCGGGCTGCGCGAGAAGAGTTGCGCGGAGAGATCCGCTTGCGCACCGAGCTGCAGGGCGAGGAGGTGCTCATCACCGTGACCGACAATGGTGTGGGAATGCCGAAGGAGACCCTCGACCGGATCTTCGATCCGTTCTTTACGACCAAGGAGGTGGGCGTCGGTACCGGCCTCGGCCTCTCTACGTCGTTCAACCTGATCAAGAACCACGGCGGCACGCTTCGGGCCCAGAGTGAGGTCGGCCGGGGCACCAGCTTCGAGGTGCGGCTGCCGCTCGGTGATCCGGATGAGCTGCTTTGAGTGAGACTCTCCCGGTCGTCCTGCTCGTGGATGACGAGAAGCACATTCTCTCCGCGCTCAGCCGCTGCCTGCGCCGAGAGGGCTATGAGATCCTGAGCGTCGGATCGGCAGCCGAAGCCCTTCGGGTCCTGGGCGAACGCCCGGTCGATCTGATCGTCTCGGACCAGAAGATGCCGGGAACCCATGGCATCGCTTTCCTGACGGAGGTCGAGCGCGGGGGAAGCCGTGTGCCACGGGTGCTTCTCACCGGCTGGCCGGAGGAGATCCCACAGGCCGAGATCGAACGTGCCGGGATCACTGCGCTCCTGCCGAAGCCGTGGGACGATGCGGAGCTGAAGTCGACCCTGCGGTCCTGTCTGACTGGCTGAAGGGTGGCCCAGGGCCGATCAGGTTCCCTTGGGAAGCCGGCTCAGATACTCGAGATCCGTCTTCTGGGAGTTCTTTCCGCCCACCACCAGGACACGGAAGGGGCGCGTCTTGCCCTTGGTGGTGTAGACACGGCCCTTTCCTGCGAAGGCCATCTCGAAGATGTGGAGATGCGGCGGTAGCCCACCGACCTTGCGTCGTACGCCCGCGCTCTCCCGGTCGTCACAGAGCTTCTTCAGCGCTTCTTCCGCCCGCAGCTTGTGACTCTCGTCTCCCAGGGACAGGATGCCTTCGATCGCGTGATCGTCTACCTCGAGATCCTTGTAGAGGGTGCGCAGTCGGCGGGCCAGCAGATCAGATTCCTTGCTGGTGCCCTTTCCGGTGCGCTTGACTTGTTTCTGCAAACGGCGGATCTCGTCGTCCTTGGTATCGAGGTCCTGGGTGGCTTCCTCGAATAGCTCCTCCAATGCGCGGTGTTCCTCGTGGAGCGCATCACTGCCGGTGGCCTCTGCTCGAAGGGAAGCTTCTCGGCTTTCGACATCGGCCAGGCGGCTGCGCAGGCGGGTTCGCTCATCCTGCAGCGACTCGATCTCTTCGACGTAGATCTCTTTTTCCGGCTCCACCTCCGCGAGCCTGCCTCGGACCTGGCCGAGTTCCAGTGAGATCGATCGGGCGCGCTCCGCTGCCGAAGCGCGTTCGGCCATGACCCCCAGAAGGGCTTGCTCTTCGAGGCGGGTGAGGCGCCGTGTGTAGGCGATCAGGCTCGTTACCAGCAGCGCCGCGTAGGTCACGAGAATGCCGTTGGCGGCGAGGGCATTGTGGGGGACGCTCACCTCGACATCGAGGATCGCCGGAAGCAGCTCCGCGCCGTTCGAGGAGGAGGGGGCAATCGGGGGTGCATAGTCGCCCGCGAGCAGCAGGGTCGTGCCGTCGGCACCCAGCACAATTGGCCGGACCCGCACCCGTCCAATGCGGATCCAGGGTGAATGCGTAAGGAGTTCGTCGATCCGTTCGCGAATCTGGTCCGCGACGGGTCCGTCATCGGGTTTCACGTTCGTGGCGGCTTCGACTGCGGTGTCGAAATGACTGGCCATCAGCGCTTCGAAGGCCTCGACCGAGGAGACGTAGGCGAGGAGGAACACGAAGATCGCCAGGTAGGTGAACCGGAAGCTGGCCAACCGCTCCAGCGGGCCCGGGCGTTCCTCCCGGGAGTCCCCGCGGGTTTCAGGCTCCGGCGTCGGCATGGCGGTGTCCACGGCAGGAATCAAGGTACGGCTTGCCTCCGGGAATCCCCAATGGGTGGCCTGCCAGAGCTAGACACCGCGTCTCGTCTCGAGGTTGCTACGGTGCGCGGCCATGCGCGTGGTGGACCTGGACAGGGACATGAGCGACGTCATCCCGACCGGGACGACGCGGGATAGCGAATACGTCTTCGACCGGATGACCCAGGCCACGCTGGCCGCCACACGGCCTGGACCGGGCCGCCGGATCCTGGATGTCGCCAGTGGTTTCGGCCAGGATGCCATCGAACTGCAGACTCGAGGAGCGTGGGTCGTCGGGGCGGAACCGTCCGAGCGCATGATGGCCTGGACGCGGATGAAGAGCGGGGAAGCCTCCGGGCCGGTCCCGGGTTGGGTCCAAGCCTGGGGGGATGCCCTTCCGTTCGCCGACGACAGCTTCGATGCCGCATTCTGCAAGGGCGCCCTCGATCATTTCGACCAACCGGACACGGCGATTGCCGAGATGGCCCGCGTCACCCGGCCCGGTGGCCGAGTCGTGCTGACGATCGCCAACTACGACTCCTTCACCTGTCGTGCCTCCCGCGTCGTCGATGATCTGACGGAGTTCGCCCTGAATCGCCCGATGCGCCGCGGGCGCCGCCACTACGACGTTCCAAACGATCACTTCACCCGCTACGACCTGGCGCTGATGCACGAGCAGCTCGAAACCCATGTGGCGGTCGACCACGTCGAGGGCCTCTCCCTCGCCTGGGGCCTGCCGATCTGGACCCGAACCATCGGCCACCTGCCCGCCGGCCTCGCCGACATCTCCCTCCGCACCCTCGACCGAATCGCCCGCTATGCCCCCAGCCTGGCCGACGTCCTCATCCTAGCCGGCACACCCCTCAAGAAAGCAGTCAAGAAGGGCTGTTAAGAAAGGGGCCGGTTCCATTTGTT